>JAIQFJ010000107.1 GCA_020073325.1 Terriglobia bacterium
TTGTCCGGCACCTTTTGCGTTTTCGGATCGTTGCCGGTCTGGCCGGAGACATACAATGTGTCGCCGAAGTGAATCCCGGGGCTGTAGTTGGGCCCGACCTTCGTTCCCGGCGGAACCACCACCTTCTTCTTCCCCTCCTGGGCGAGCCCCACCAGGGCGACGGTAAACAGCAGCGCAATGGACGCTAATTTCGACATGGAAAGCATCATAGCTCAATCTGCCCCATAGCACCGCAAGTACTCAAGTACTGTGACCAACCTACCCTCGTACCCTCTTGTGTGAACAGGAGTCGCAAGCGAAACTCAATGTGTCGCTAAGTTTGAAGCGATCCAGGGGATTGACGTGAAGACAGAACAAACATTGAATGCCGACCGGCGGCACTCGGATCGCTTTCCGATCGAGCGTGAAGTGCGATACCGCGTGCTGAGCAAACGGAGCGGCGAAGAATCGGGGGAAGGCAGAACGATCAACATTTCCAGCTCGGGTGTTTTGTTTACGTCCGAACATATCCTGCTGCCAGGCAGGCGAATGGAATTGTCGATCAGTTGGCCGGCCCAGCTCGACAACAAATGTGCGTTGCAGTTAGTGGCTCGCGGACGGGTGGTTCGGTTCGAACAGGGCCGCGCGGCCATCGAGATCCAGCAGTATGAATTCCGGACGCAATCCTCGACGCCGGGACCGCGGCTGATGGTGAACTAGCCGCTCACGGCGTTGCTTGCCCATTTCGGCTTTCGATCCGCGCACTTCGACGGCAAACCGTAGCTCCGCCTCCCTACAATGGAAGCGATGGAGACGATTTACGGCCGCTGGATGCTCGAGTGGGAAAACCGGCTGTGCTCCCGCGCCACCAATCGCATCGTCCGGCCGTTTGAATGGGGAATCGAGTGGGCCGAACGCTGGCCCGTCGCCGAACGCGTGCCGCGCAACGGACACGATCCCGAAGCGTATCTGCGCGTCCTGAACGAGGCCGCGATCGAATCCAGCCACGATTTTTTCGCCTACGAAACGCCGCGCGATTTTTCGCTCGACGGCAACCTGTTGCGTTTCACCAGCGCGGTGGAAACGCCGTATCCGGAAAATAACCGGGTCCACGGCCAGTGGTTCCCGGCGAAGCACAAGCCGGGGTCGCGCCGCGTGGCGGCCATCGTGCTGCCGCATTGGAATGCATCCGTTACACAACACAATGCGTTATGCGTCGGACTCGCGAAACTCGGCATTTCGGCGCTGCGGTTGAGTATGCCGTACCACGACTACCGGATGCCCGCCGAACTGGAGCGCGCCGATTACGCCGTGTCGTCCAACATCGCGCGGACCATCGACGCGACGCGCCAGGCCGTAATCGATACACGCAGTTGCGTCGACTGGCTGCTTGGCGAAGGCTACCAGCGCGTCGGCCTGGTCGGCACCAGCCTCGGCTCCTGCTATGCGTTTTTAGCCAGCACACACGACCCGCGCATCGAGGTCAACGTTTACAACCACTGCTCCACCTATTTCGCCGATGTCGTGTGGGAAGGCCTGTCGTCGCAGCACATCCGGCAGTCGCTCGAATCGGCGATCACGCTGGAGCGCCTGCGCGAAACGTGGAGGGTGATCAGCCCGCCGCATTATATCGAGCGCTATGCGTCGATGAAGAAGAAGTCGCTGTTCATTTACGCGCGCTACGACACCACGTTCCCGCTGCGTTTTTCGAAAGAAGTAGTGCGAAAGGCGCGCGAGTTGAAAATGGATCACAAATCCGTCGAACTGCTGTGCGGACACTACACCCTGGGCGAAACCCCGTTCAAGTTCATCGACGGCTACCACATCTGCAGTTTCCTCAAGCGCAATTTGTAGTAACCTGCGCAGCCCACAATCGCACTACCATAGCCCTATGCGACTTTCGCGCAGGGCATTTCTCGGAACCGCTTCCGCTCTCGCCGGTTGTGCCACCCGGCATGCGTCGGTGGCGATTCCGCAGGCCCGGCTCGCTCCCGTGCGCGTCGCGGCCGACCGGGTGATCCGCACCATTGTCGGACTGCGGCCGTATCGTCCCTCGGGATTCGTCGTGCGCGCGGAAAAGCTCGACGCAAAGACCGTGATCCACAACTACGGCCATGGCGGCGCGGGCATCACACTCTCGTGGGGCACGGCGCATCTCGCTTTGGAAGAAGCCGCGAAAATCGAGACCCGGTCGGCGGCGGTGCTGGGATGCGGCGTCATCGGACTCACCACCGCGCGATCGCTGCAGCTCCGCGGCTATAGCGTCACGATTTACACCAAGGCGATGCCGCCCGAGACGACGTCGAACGTCGCGGGAGGATACTGGGCGCCGGTTACGCTCTACGACCGCGCGCGCATGACGCCCGATTTTCGCAGGCAGTTTGTCGAGGCCAGCCGGTTTGCGTTTCGTTATTATCAGTCGCTCGCCGGCGAAACCTACGGCGTGCGCTGGCTGCCTGTCTATGCGCTGTCGGACACCGCGGAGTGGGCGCCGCCCGCGCCCGATCGCCCGGAAAGCGAAATCGAGCCGTTGTATCCCGAGGGCCGCACGCTTACGCCCGCAGAAAATCCGTTCGGCGTCAAGTACGCGCATCGCCGCGATTCGATGCTGATAGAACCCGCGATTTATCTCGCCGCCCTGATGCGCGATTTCTTCGTCGCCGGCGGAAAAATTCAGGTCCGCGAGTTCGCCGATTCGCGCGACTTGGCGTCGCTGCCAGAAGACCTGATCTTCAACTGCACCGGCCTCGGCGCGCGGACCCTGTTTCACGATGAGGAACTGACGCCGGTCCGCGGCCAGCTCACGTTTCTGCTTCCGCAGGCCGAGGTGCAGTACATGACGACCGGTCCGGACGACATTTATATGTTCCCTCGCCGCGATGGAATCCTGCTGGGCGGCACGCATGAGCGCGGAGACTGGAACCTGGAGCCGGATCCGGCGACGCGCGATCGCGTGCTGCGGGAAAACGCGGCGCTGTTCGACGGAATGCGTTAGTGGAGTGTCAGCAGCACTCGTGGGGAGGCTTGCAGCCTGTGGTGGACTGTAGTCCACCCGCTTGCACCGGTTACAAGAGGCTGTGGAAAAACTCGATTTGACCCCGGTCTTACGGCCAGGGCTGTCGTGCGGTCAAGCCAGCCGCGCCCCGTCAGGGCGGGGTTCAGACAGTTTTCCGCAGACTCTACAAACCGGCGTGCAGGCTGCAAGCCTGCCCCACAAGGCTCGACGCTGCTCGCGTATGACGGGGACGCTTCCGGCGTGCGCGCCTCAGATCGCGGGAAATTTTTCCTGCAATGCGTCGAGCCGCGCCCGCGCCGCTCCCGTGTCGATCGAATCCTGGGCCAGCGTCACACCCGCACGCAGGTCCCGCGCGATTCCCGCCGCGACCAGGCCGGCCGCTGCGTTGACCACGACGATGTCTCGCGCCGGTCCTTCCCGGCCCTCCAGGACCTCCAGCGCGATCCGGGCATTGCACGCCGCATCACCTCCCCGGAGTTCTTCGAGCGTCGCACCGTGAATCCCGAAATCCGCGGGCGACCAGACGTGCCGATCGACTGCGCCGCCGCACACCTCGAAAACCTCCGTCGCGCCCGTCGTGCTGATTTCATCCAGGCCGTTGTAGCCGTGCACCACGAACGACCGCCGCGTGCCGAGTTCCGCCAGCGCTTCCGCCATCAGCCGCGCCGCCTGCGCCGACGGCGCGCCGATCAGCTGCGACTGCGCATGCGCCGGATTCGCCAGCGGACCCAGTAGATTGAAAACCGTCCGCATCTTCAGTTGCCGGCGAACCGGCTGCGCGTGTTTCATCGCCGGATGCAGATGCGGCGCGTACAGGAATCCGATGCCCACTTCGCGAACCGCGCGCGCGGCATCCTCGGGAGACATCGCAAATCGCACGCCCAGCGCTTCCACCACCTCCGCGCTGCCGGCGCTGGCGCTGCTGATCGACCGGTTGCCGTGCTTGGCGACGCGCGCTCCGGCTCCGGCCATCACGATCGCCGCGACCGTGGAAATATTGAACGTCCCGTCCCCCGATCCGCCGGTGCCGCAGGTATCGATCACGTCCGGTCCGCAATCGACGTAGATCGAACGCTCCCGCATCGCGCGGGCGAATCCGGCGAGTTCCGCGGCCGTTTCCCCCTTCATTTTTAAAGCGACCAGAAACGCGGCCAGCAGCGGCTCCGTTGCCGCACCGTCCAGCACGACGCTCATCGCCTGATAAGCGTCGGCGGCGGAAAGATGCTCGCGGCTGGCGACGCGCTGAAGGAAAGGGGTCAGCGACATTTCCTCATCATCGCGCAACGATCTTTCGATATGCTGGTTCGCAACGGAGGCGAGGCTTCAGCCTCGAGACAGGATCGCCCTAAGCTTGGATCCTCAAGCCCATTTCGACTTGGCAGAAGAGATCGCCCGGCTCAAACACGCCATCGACACGAACGACCTGGGTCGCGTCAAATCGCTGATGACGAATTATCCGGCGCTGCATCGCGCGCCGATGGGCTATCGCGACAACGGTCCGCTGACGTGGGTCGCCGAATGCCGCGTGCCGTGGGAACCGCCGGGTCCTGTTCGGCTCGCGATGGCGCAATGGATGATCGGCGACGGCAGCGACGTTCATCAGGGCGGCGACGGGCCTTTGATGCGCGCCGCGTTGAATGGCGAGCGCATCGCAATGATGGAGTTGCTCGTCGCCAACGGAGCCGACGTGAACGCCGAATGGGACGGCTATTTTCCGATCCTTTTCAGCCCGTGCGAGACCGTCGACCCCGTGGCGCTGAATTGGCTGCTCGAGCATGGCGCGAATCCGAACTGCGCGCGCGCAGGGAGAAAATTTCCAGACGACGCGCTGGATTACGTGATTCAGTCTTATTCGCGGACTCCCAAACTGGCCGCGTGCATCGATCTTCTGCTGAAGGCCGGGGGCAGGACGCGATACAACATTCCCCCGGTGTTCGATTTTCTGCGCGGCCGCGTGGATCTGCTCGCAGGACATCTCGATGCCGATCCGTCGCTGGTCGCCCGCCGGTTTTCGGACCTCGATTTCGGCTCGACGGCGATGCGCGGGCTCACGCTTCGCGGCGGAACGCTGCTGCACGTCGCGGCGGAGTATTGCAACGCCGAGGCCGCGCGTCTGCTGCTCGATCGCGGAGCGGACGTCGACGCGCGCGGCGATGCTTACGGACAAACACCGCTGTTTCACGCTGCGTCGCAGTTCGGCAACGCCGGGATCGAAGTCGTGCGCCTGTTGGCGGACCGCGGCGCCCATCTTTCGATTCGCGCGAACGTGCCGGGACGATTCGGCGCCGGCGAATTCGTCGAGGGCACGGCCCTTGAATACGCCAGCCGCTTTCCCGGCGGCGACGAACGTCACGCGGGCCGCCTCAATAATCGCGAAACCATCGAACTGCTGGCGAGCCGCGCGCGATAGAATCGCAAAATGTCTCGATTCGCCTGGCTCTTTGCAACCTCCGTCGCTCTATCCGCGCAGACACTGCCGACCGTGTACGTCCTCGCCACCGGCGGCACCATCGAGAGCCGCCACAATCAGGCATCGCTTTCCGGCCAGCAGTTGATCGACGCCGTCCCCGCGATCGCGAAGATCGCGCGCATCCAAACCGAACAGGTGGCCAGCGTCGGCAGCCGCGACATGACGCCCGCGATCTGGCTGAAACTCGCGCTGCGGATCAACGAACTGCAATCGCGGCCCGACGTCGCGGGAATCATCGTCACGCATGGGACCGATACGCTCGAAGAGACGGCATATTTCCTGGATCTGACGGTCGCTGGGACGAAGCCCGTGGTGATGGTCGCGGCACAGCGGCCCGCGTCCGAACCCGATTCCGACGGCCCGCGCAATCTGCTGGACGCGGTGCGGGTCGCGACGTCGCCGGAGGCGGTCGACAAAGGTGTGCTGGTCGTGCTGAACGGACAAATCAATGCCGCGCGCGACGTCACCAAGACCCACACCAGCCAGGTGGAAACATTTCGCAGCTTCGAATTCGGGGAACTCGGCATCGCTGATGCGGAAACCGTGCGCTTCTATCGTGCTCCGCTGCGCCGCCAGACGATTGCAGTGACCGCTGAGACGAAGTTGCCGCGCGTCGAGATCGTCTACAACTACGCGGGCGCCGATGGCCGCCTGATTCGCGCGCTCTTGCCTGAGGCGGACCTCGGCGGAATTGTGGTCGCCGCCGTCGGCTTGGGCAACAGCACCAGCGGAATGACGGCCGCGATCCTTGAGGCGCGCAAGAAAAATGTGCCGATCGTGATCGCGTCGCGCGTGCCGTCGGGTCGCGTGTTTTCGTTGTACGAGGACCGCAGCGTCGCGTTCGGGCCGGGCTCGGTTTCGTCGGACAATCTGAATCCGCAGAAGGCGCGTGTGCTGTTGATGCTCGCGCTGACCCGCACGAAGGATCCGGCGGAGATTCAGAAATATTTCGATCGTTGACGGGCGGCGATCAACCGCTCGCCGACGCGCGCGGCGCAACGAAAACCCCGCCAGTCATGAGCGGGGGCACGAATAGAATTGATACACTAAATATTTCTTAACCCCCCATGAAGATCCATGAATATCAGGCCAAGGCGCTCTTGGCGAAGCACAATGTCCCTGTGCCTCGAGGCGTCGTGGCCACCACCCCACAGGAAGCCGAAGACGCAGCGAAGAAGATCGGCGGCAGCGTCGTCGTCAAAGCGCAGATTCACGCCGGCGGACGCGGAAAAGGCGGAGGCGTCAAGATCGCCAAAGACTCTTCCGAAGCGCGAGCCATCGCCGAAAAGATGCTCGGCATGACGCTGGTCACGCACCAGACCGGCCCCGAAGGACGCGTCGTGCAGCGGCTGCTGATCGAAGAGACGCTGCCCATCGCGCATGAATTTTATCTGGGCATCGTGCTCGATCGCGCCATCGGGAAAAACGTCTTCATGGCGTCGGCCGACGGCGGCGTCGAGATCGAAGAAGTCGCCGCGAAGACGCCGGAGCGGTTGCTGAAAGAAGCGATCGAGCCGGGCCTCGGACTCACGGCGTTTCAGGCGCGCAAGCTCGCGTTCGGCATCGGATTCACCGGCGCGGCGGCGAATCTCGCGGCGTCGGCGATGCTGGCGTTGGCGAAGGCCAACGATTCGATCGACGCGTCGCTCGCCGAGATCAATCCGTTCATCCTGACCAAGGACGAAAAAGTCTACGCGCTCGACGCGAAGATGAACATCGACGACAACGCGATGTTCCGCCACAAGGATCTGCTCGAACTGCGCGACCTGAACGAAGAAGATCCGCTGGAAGTGGAAGCATCGAAGTTCGGCCTGAACTACATCAAGCTGGACGGCAACGTCGCCTGCATGGTGAACGGTGCGGGCCTCGCCATGGCGACGATGGACATCATTAAGTACGCGGGCGGCTCGCCTGCGAACTTTCTCGACGTCGGCGGCGGCGCCAATGCGGAGCAGGTGAAGAACGCGTTCCGCATCCTGCTCTCGGATCCCGCGGTGAAAGCGGTGCTCATCAATATTTTCGGCGGCATTCTGCGCTGCGATACGCTAGCCAACGGCGTGGTGGCCGCGGCGCGCGACCTGGGCATCAAGGTGCCGGTCGTGATCCGTATGGAAGGAACGAACGTCGAACTCGGGCGGCAGGTTCTGATGGACTCGGGATTCAATTTCACGGTAGCGGACGGGATGCGCGACGCTGCGGAGAAAGTGGTAGGGCTGGCAAAATGAGCGTACTCGTCAACGAAAATACCAAAGTTCTGTTTCAAGGCTTCACGGGAAAAGAAGCCACGTTTCACGCGACGCAGTCGATCGCGTATAAGACGAAGGTGGTCGGCGGAGTGACGCCGGGCAAGGGCGGCCAATCGCACCTTGACCTGCCGGTGTTCAACACCGTTGCCGACGGCGTGAAAGCGACGGGCGCGAACGCGTCGGTGATTTTCGTGCCGCCGCCGTTCGCCGCGGACGCGATCATGGAAGCGGCCGACGCGGGCATCGAACTGGTCGTGTGCATCACCGAAGGAATTCCCGCCGCCGACATGCTGCGCGCCTGGGAATATCTTCGTTCGCACCCGAAGACGCGGCTGATCGGACCGAACTGCCCCGGAATTATTTCGCCGGGAAAATGCAAGATCGGCATCATGCCCGCGCACATCCATCTGCAAGGCCACGTCGGCGTGGTTTCGCGCTCGGGCACCTTGACGTATGAAGCGGTGGGCCAGTTGACCAAGCTCGGGATCGGCCAATCGACCTGCATCGGCATTGGCGGCGACCCGATCATCGGCACCACGTTCACCGACGCGCTGCGCCTGTTCAACGACGATCCCGACACGCACGCCATCGTAATGATCGGCGAGATCGGCGGCAACGCCGAAGAAACCGCCGCCGCTTTCATCAAGGCCAACGTGAAGAAGCCGGTGGTCGGTTTCATCGCCGGCCAGACCGCTCCTCCGGGACGCCGCATGGGCCACGCCGGCGCGATCATTTCGGGCGGCAGCGGCAAGGCCAGCGACAAGATCGCCGCCATGAAGGACGCAGGCGTGACCGTCTGCGACACCCCCGCCGACATCGGACAGAAAATCAAATCGAGACTCTAAAAATGCAACGCACATTTGCCATCATCAAACCGGACGCTGTCGCGGCCGGGCAGACGGGCGAGATCCTCGCCCACATCCAGAAGGCCGGTTTCAAAATCGGCGGCATGAAAATGAAGCGCCTGAGCCAGCTCGAAGCCGAAGGCTTTTACGCGGTCCACAAGGAGCGTCCGTTCTACGGGTCGCTCGTAAAATTCATGACCGAAGGACCGGTGGTCGTGCTGGTGCTCGAAGCCGAAGACGCGATCAGGAAGTGGCGCGACACAATGGGCGCGACGAATCCCGCGAACGCGGCCGAAGGCACGATCCGCAAAAAATTCGCTACGTCGATCGAGCGCAACTGCGTTCACGGCTCGGATGCCCCGGAAACGGCAGCGGTCGAAATTCCGTTCTTCTTCAGTTCGTCCGAGTTACTCTAAGCCAGGGACGGGAAAGCCCACGCTCCGCGAATGCGACGAGTGTGGGCTTTTCTATTTCGACAAATATCTGTTTATTTCGTCTTGAGCGGCGGCCGGCTGTCGTCGATCGGCCCATGACCCGTGGTGTGCGTCGGAGGGTCATTGGTCGGCGGTGGTGTGGTGGTGGGAATGTTCGTGACCACCGTCGAGAGTGAGGAATTCGGAACCCACTTCGCTTCCAGCCAGCCGGTAAACGGGAAGATCTGTGCATCGTTGAGGGTGATCCCGGCGTTGCTGTGTGGAATCTTCGAGGCAGGCACATTGAGCACCGCGTTTGCCGTACTCAGGATGTCCGCTTTTGCCTGCGACACGTCGTAACTGTCGCCCTGCACGCCGCGCTGCAGGAACGCCTCGATCACGCCCGCCGCGATCACTCCGCCTCCGACCAGTGTTTGAACCAGCCCGCTCAGTACTTCCGTCGCGAGATAGCCCGTGGGGACCGCTGAATTGCCCGCTTTGAGCTGATCGACCGAATAGCGGACGCCGTTATTCTTCGGCAGGCCGGGCGACTTATAGCCCACCGAGTTGATGACCACCCAAACTTCGACCGTGTCCGCGGCCGTCGACACGAGTTGCACCGCGACGCCGGTCCTCGCCGTGAAGTGATACGAGATCACCAGTGTGCTCGCCGGCGAATTCGGAGCCAGCGCGGGAGGACGAACCTGAAAGCGGACCAATTGCGTCCCGCGCATCGGAGCCTGCTTGATCTTCGGATGGCATTCGATCAGCGTGGAGCGAAACGTATTCAGCTTGACGATTTCGTTCAGCAGATGTTTGAGAAAATCTCCGTCATTGCCGCCGGAGTCTTTGTAAATCGAGTCCTGATCCGGTGTGTAGCGCTGCGTCACCAGGTACGGACGCGAGGTGAAGATGGCTTTGGTGCTCGTGGCGCTTGTCGGGATGGCCGTCGCCATCATCAGCGGCGGATGAATCTCGGCGCGATGCATCGGGTGGCCCGTATCGACGATCCACCGTCCGAAAACCGCGGCGCGAGCGCCTTCGAGCGCGGCGCTCTTAAATTCCGGAGGCACTAACCCGCCGTCCATCTCGATGCCGAGCAACCCGAGAGGGAAGTCCAGATGCAGGTTACGCCCCCGCTGCTCATCCTCAGCCTGCTCGGACTGATCGCCCGCCGGGAACTTCGATGGATCCACTTTGTTGCCGGGTGTCAGAAGATAATCGTACGGGCCGGGCGCATTCGCCGGTTTATCGAGCGCCAGACTAAACTCCCAGTCGACGCCGAACGGATGGGAAAACTGAAAATCTCCCCCGACGTCGCGCGGGTGCACCATCCATCCCGACGCAGACACCGGGTAATCGTCGTAATCTTCATTTTGCGAAAGCGGCTGGACCCATTCGTAATCCACACTCAAGGGGAAGGTCTTGCCGTTGATCGATTTCAAGTAGGCATCGCGCTGCGCAATCATGTTCGGCACGGTGTCAGGATAGTGAGGCGCGATGCTGAGGATCGACGCCGGCGCGGCCTGAGACAGAACGTTCGACTTGTCCAGGCAATCGGCGAGCGCTTTCTGCGCGAGATTGATCTGCGCCCCGACCGCCGCGATCTGTTGGAGAAACTTCGCGCGAACGGCGGGCGTAAGTTCTGAGTCATGCATCTGCGCTTCGAGTTCGTTGCGCTGGGCCTGAAGACTCTTTAAGTTCTGCTGCTGACTTTCACATGCCATGGATGAGGGGCTCCTGAATATGAATTTGCGGGCACTCTGGCACCTGATACCTGCGGATTTTGTGCGGAAAATTAGACGGATCTCGTTCGAGAGTTTTTCTGGGGTGAACGCACTAAGGTCTTATGCGGGTTCATCGGCGGAGACTTCCGCATGTCGACGCTTCCGGTGCGCCGGTTTTTGTGACCTGGTGCCTCGATGGGAGCCTGCCTGCCGGGCGCGTTTTTCAGCGGGAGCACCTGACGTCGGGCGAGGCGTTCGCGACATGGGATCGGCTGTTGGAGGAGAATCGCGCCGGAGCGCGGTTTCTTGCGCAGCCTGAGATTGCGGATCTTGTGGTCGCGAAGCTGCGCGAGTTCGAAGACTCGGGCCTTTGCGGCGTGGATTCGTTTGTGGTGATGCCGAACCACGTTCACGTGCTGTGGACTCCCACGGGGTCGCTTGCGGAGTTGATGCGGAGAGTAAAGGGGTCAACTGCGGTCGCGGCGAATCGGATTCTGGGAAGGGCTGGACAGAAATCCTGCAGGAGGAGTATTTCGATCGACTGGTGAGAACGGAACAAGAGGGGCGGAGGACTCGGGCTTATATCGAAAATAATCCCGTTCGGGCGGGTTTGGCCGGGGCACCGGAGGATTACCGCTGGCCGAGCGCGTACGGAGGGCGGGCTTCAGCCGGCGCGGGTCTTTAGACCCGCTACTGGGCAACCCGGAGAAAACCTGCGGGGCTGAAGCTCCGCGCCGGCTAAAGCCCGCCCTCCAATGCTAACGGTCGTTCGATGAGGAGGCGGGGGTTTTCGGCTTCAGATCGTTGTAGTGCATCACCGTATTAAACAGCATGTTGAACTCGCCGAAATTCTGCCAGCGATAGCACGGGTTCGTCGCGAACATCACCACCTGTCCGTCGCCGACCGGAACATCGACAATCGCCGGCCTGCCCCGAATCTCATTTGCTCCGCGCATTAATCCGGAAAGCACCGACGCATCGCCGCCTGGGAAACGCATCAGCACCTGCTGTTCGCGGTCGCGCTCGGGGACCGTCAACAACGGACCGTTCGCCCAGCGCACCGGAATCGTCTTCTCCGTGTAGCCGTAGAAAATCGGACTCGACGTGCGCAGGATTTCGGCCTGCACGATCGGACCCGGCGCGTAAAACGCGGGCGTCGTGCGGCCCGCTTCGACGCGGCGTGTGATCCCGAACTCCGCCGGGAACGAACTGGCGGTGCCGAGCGTCACAAGCAACCCGCCCGCTTCAACGAATTTGCGAATTTCAACGACGCCTTCCAGTCCCATGCCGCCGGTGATGTCTTCGGACTCGCCGTACATGCCGAGATTTTTGAACTGATCCGATTTCGTATAGGCCAGCTTCACGCCGGGCTTCGGATCGATGTCATAAACCAGACCCTTGCCGCCGCGGCCCTGGTTCGGCACCACGATCACGTCGTACGACCCGCGCAGATTGCCCTGCCGGACGCGCTCTTTGTAAATCAGATCGAACGGCAGTTCGTAATGATCGAAGGCGTGGCGCACCCAACCGACCTCCTGCGTCGAGCCCCACGTTGAATAAATCGCCAGCCGCGGCAGATCGACGTCGTGCATCGCGACCGTCGGCGCCGTATTCAACGCAACCGCGGTGAGACCGAGCGGTTCGACCGCGGCGCGCATTTTCTCCGCCGCGCTCGAAGGAATGATGAACGATCCCGCGGGAATCTCCTGGTCGCCCGCCTTGAACGCCTGCTCCACCGCGCGCACCGCGACGTCTTTCAAGCGATAGCGCAGCGTGACCAGATTGTTCGATCCGTTTTCGATCACCGCGTAGAACGATCCCGAACCGTTCACCGCCCCCTTCGGATCGAAGCGATCGATCAGCGGAGCCGCGACGCCCAGCACCGCTTTATCCGCGCTTTCCACCACTTTCGTCTGCGACATCAGTCCCATGGTCCAGCCCGTATCGTCGTACGTCATCTGCACGCCGTCCGGGAAATTCTGCTTTTCGAGAAGGATCTTCGCCAGCCGCCCGTAAGGCTGATCGCGCTTCACGACGAACGATCCCGCGGGAAACGTTCCCTCCTTTAATTTCACTTCGCTCGAAGCGCGGCCGATCTCGATGCCCTGGTTGCGCAACAGATTCACCACCATCGCGACGCGCGTCATGTCGTTCGCGGGCGGAATCACGTAGCCGTAAGGAGCCTCGTTCTTGCCGGCCTCGATCGCGTTGCGGCTCTTCTTGTAAAAATTCTCCAGAATGATCTCCGGAAACGCCGAGGTCAACTGCAGCGCGCTCAGCACACCGGTTTCGGAGTAATTCGTGTTGTTGCGTTGCGACCAGTCGGTCGTCTTATACGGCGGCGAAGGACGATACCACTCGCGCGACGTCTGCCCGGCTCCGCCGCGACCTCCTCCGCCGTTCGTGGGAGCCACGTTGCGATGCATCGTGTTCGCGCCCCCGTTGCCGAACGTCTCATACATGCGCAGCATGCCGTTGTGATTCGACGACATGAATCCCAGATATCCCGGCGACCACATGTCGACATACGCGTGCGTCCACACGCCCGGCATGCCGTACTTCAGCATCTGCTCCATTTCGAAATTCGAAAACCACGGCAGCTCGCCATACAAAATCGGGTCGAGCGTCGGATTCTGCGGAGCCTGCCCGCTGAACGTATACATGAACGGCACCGACTCATGCAGCTCATGCATGATCGGCGGGTGCCACTGCAGATACCACGTCAGCAGCGTCTGCATCGTCACCTGCGAGTAGTTGATGTCGCGATTGTTGTCGTGGAAAATGTACTTGCCCCAATAGGGCGGACCGGGAAGCTGGCTGTTCTCGTCGGTCTCGTTGATCTTGTACTTGTAATACCAGTCGACGTAGCGGTCGCGCCCGTCCGGCTCGGCCACCGGCGTGATGCTCACCACCACGTTGTCGCGAATCTTCCTGACCAGCGGCGAATCTTCGGTGATCAGGCGGTAGGCGAGCTCCATCAGCATTTCGCTCGGCCCGGTCTCGGCGCTATGCAGCCCGCCCATCAGGTGATAGATCGGCTTCGTTTTCGCGATAATCTCGCGCGCCTGCGCCTCGGTGATCTGGCGCGGATCGGCAAGCTGAGCGAGATTCGCGCGATAGGTGTCCAGGTTGCGGATCGAATCCTCCGACCCGACGAACACCACCACCGTCTCGCGTCCCTCGTCGGTCTTGCCGGTCGACATGATCTTCACGCGCGGCGACTTCGATTCAAGCGCCCGGTAGTATTTCAGGATGTCGGCATAGTACGTCAGCTTCTTGGGCGCGCCGGCGTAGTAGCCGAGCACGTCTTTCGTCGACGGCACCGTAGACGACTTCGGCAAATGATCGACCAGCGGGCTGATATATTCCGGCCGCGTGGTCCACTCCTTCACCAGCCTGGCGAATTCGTCGTCCATCTGCTGCGGAAACGCAAGCGGAGCGAGGGCAAGAAAAGCAAGGAGTCGCATAAAGAGAGTAACCATCATATCGTGGGGCCGCTCGTCAGAGCGGCAAGCCGGTTGTCGAACCGGCTGTTCGCTCTGACCAGCCGCCCCACATTGGTTATCGTAGAGCGATGGACGCCGTCTTCACCTGGATCACTACCTATGGTTACGGCGCCATCTTTCTTTTATTGATGCTCGGCGTCGTCGGCCTGCCGATTCCCGACGAAACGCTGCTGGTCTTCTCCGGCTATCTCATCTCGAAGGGCACCATGCATCCGCTGCCCGCATGGATGTGCGCGGTCGCCGGAAGCTGGTGCGGCATCAGCCTCAGCTATACCATCGGCCGCACGCTCGGGCTCGGCTTCATTCACAAATTCGGGAAGTACATCCACGTCACCGAGGAGCGTCTCACCGGCGTCCACAAATGGTTCGACCGCATGGGACACTGGGTGCTTTTCTTCGGCTACTATATCGCCGGCGTTCGTCATTTTTCCGCGATCCTCGCGGGGACCTCGGGATTGTCGTTCCCCTCCTTCATCGCCTACGCCTGGGCAGGCGGTCTGCTCTGGGTCACCACTTTCCTTACTTTGGGTTATTATCTTGGAGAAAACTGGAAGCAGATCGCGGAGCTGATTCACCACTACTTGCTCTACGTCTCGCTCGCGGTGCTCGCGGCCGCGCTCTGCTACTACATTTGGAAACGGAGGCAGCAACATGGCGGTCAATCCTGACAAATTAATGGCGTTCATGGGCAAGCTGGTGGGCGACCTGGGCGCGATGGCAAGCATCGGTCCCATGCTGGTGGGCGAAAAACTCGGCCTGTACCGGGCCCTGGCTCAAGGAGGCTCGATGACGCCCGCGGATCTGGCGAAGGCCACCGACACGCACGAGCGCTACGTGCGCGAGTGGCTGTGCAGCCAGGCAGCTTCGGGCTTCATCGAATACGATTCGCAAGAGCAGAAATTCTCGATGAC
This sequence comes from Terriglobia bacterium, assembly GCA_020073325.1. Taxonomy (GTDB): domain Bacteria; phylum Acidobacteriota; class Terriglobia; order Bryobacterales; family Bryobacteraceae; genus Palsa-187. Next base: position 15,114 of record JAIQFJ010000107.1, read on the forward strand.
CGAAGAACAGGCCGCGGCGCTGGGCCTGGAAGAAAGCCCGTTCTATTTCCTGGGGGCGGTGGAGGTGGCGATTGCCATGATGAGGGCGGAGCCGAAGATCATCGAGGCCTTCCGCACCGGCAAAGGATTGGGCTGGCATGAGCATGACGCCTGCCTGTTCCGGGGCACCGAACGCTTCTTCCGTCCGGGCTATATGCGCCATCTGATGACCGAATGGATCCCCGCGCTCGACGGCGTCAAAGCGAAGCTCGAAAGCGGCGCGCGTGTCGCCGACGTCGGCTGCGGCCACGGCGCGTCCACCATCATGATGGCCCAATCGTTCCCGAACAGCCAGTTCTATGGCTTCGATTATCACGGCCCCTCCATCGAGCGCGCGCGCAAATCGGCGGAGGCGGCCGGCGTCTCCGATCGCGTCACGTTCGACGTCGCCACCGCTAAGGATTTTCCGGGCACCGGCTATTCCCTGGTGGCGTTCTTCGATTGCCTGCACGATATGGGCGATCCCGCCGGCGCGTCGAAGCATGTGCACTCGACGCTTGCCGAAGACGGAGCCTGGATGGTGGTCGAGCCGTTCGCCCACGATGCGCTCGAAAACAATCTGAACCCCGTGGGACGCGTGTTTTATAACGCGTCGACGTTCATCTGCACACCGGCGTCGCTCGCCCAGGAAGTGGGGCTCGGGCTCGGCGCGCAGGCGGGCGAGGCGCGCTTGCGTAAGGTGATTTCCGAAGGCGGATTCCGTCACATCCGGCGCGCGGCGGAAACGCCCTTCAACATGGTCCTCGAGGCGCGGCGGTAGTCCGGCGCGCGGCGGCTCGGCGCCGGTGATTTTGAAACTTTGTTTTCATCGGCGTCGAAGCGCTCACAAAAAGGTCGTAGATCGACCCCCCATTAGAGTCCCACTGAGATTGAATCCTCATCTCACTTAAGGTGCCTAGGTGTGTCTCGTAGGGTGTGTGCCCGAACGGAAAAACAACGTTTCACCGTTAAATTGGAGGCATGTTCCATTGGATATGCCCGGAGTGCGGCCGCGAAATTCCCCCGGCGGTGAAAGAATGTCCCGCGTGCGATCCGTCAGCTCAGGTGGTTGCGCCAGTCGAGCTTGCCGCGCCTCCGCCTCCCGTGGAACCTGCGCCGACGCCTGTGGTGGAACCCCCCGTGCCTCCCGTCGCAGCGGCCGCCGTCGAGCCGCCCGCCGCGATCGAACTGCCGAGATATATCCTGCCTTCGGTCGAGCACTTGAAAATCGATCCCGCGGAAGCGCTGCCCACGCTCGAACTTCCGATCGCAGTGGAAAGGCAGCAGCCCGCTGCCGTCGCGCCGCCCCCGCCTGAACTCGAGGCGGTGCAGGCTGAACCCGTCGCTGCCGAGCCGGAGCCCGTTGAAGCTGCATCCCTACCAGTCGAGCCCGAGCCGGTCGCGGCAACCCCGGCAGCGGTCGAGCCCGAGCCAGTCAACGCAGAACCGGTCGCAGTCGAGCCTGAGCCGGTCGCAGCAGCACCTGCACCGGTCGAGCCCGAGCCAGTCAACGCAGAACCGGTCGCAGTCGAGCCTGAGCCGGTCGCGGCAACCCCGGCAGCGGTCGAGCCCGAGCCAGTCAACGCAGAACCGGTCGCAGTCGAGCCTGAGCCGGTCGCGGCAGCCCCGGCACCGGTCGAATCCGAGCCTGTTCAAGCAGAACCCGTCGCAGTCGAGCCTGAGCCGGTCGCAGCAGCACCGGCAC
>JAIQFJ010000554.1 GCA_020073325.1 Terriglobia bacterium
CCCTCGAAAATCCGGTTGATGCGCGAGTCGCGATAGGCGTGCTCCACCGCGTAATCCTGGTGGAAGCCGTAGCCCCCGTGGATCTGCACGCCTTCATCGACCACGTAATCGAGCGTCTCCGACGCGAACACCTTGATGAAGGAGCACTCCGTCGCGAATTCCTCCACTGCCTTCAGCATCGACTCGCCGGCGGCGATTTGCGCCTCGATATCGCCCACGACGCGATACGTCATGCTTTCGCTGGCGAATGTGCGGATCGCCATCTCGGCAATCTTGTGCTGGATCATGCCGAATTCGCTGATCGATTTGCCGAAAGCCTTGCGCTCTTTCGCATATTTGATCGACGTCGCCAGATCGTCGCGGCAGCCGCCGTTGGCGAATGGTCCCAGCTTTAGCCGGCCAATGTTCAGAATGTTGAACGCGATGATGTGACCGCGGCCGATCTCGCCCAGGACGTTTTCGACCGGCACCTTCACGTTGTCGAAGAAGACCGCGGTGGTCGAGCTGCCCTTGATTCCCATCTTCTTTTCTTCGGCGCCCGTCTTCACGCCGGGCCACGCGCGCTCCACCAGGAACGCCGTGAACTTCTCGCCCCCGACCTTCGCGAACACCGTGTACAGGTCCGCATAGCCGCCGTTGGTGATCCACATCTTCTGCCCGTTCAGAACGTAGTGCGTCCCGTCCGCCGAAAGATCCGCGCGCGTCCGCGCCGCCAGCGCATCGGAACCGGCCTGCGGCTCGCTCAAACAATAAGCCGCAATCATTTCGCACTTGGCGAGTTTCGGCAGATAACGCTGTTTCTGTTCCTCGTTCCCGAACAGCAGCAGCGGCAGCGTGCCGATCCCCGTGTGCGCGCCGTGCCATGCCGAATACGACCCTTCGCGCGCCACCGCTTCGGCGACCACCATCATCGACGTCAGGTCCATCTCCATGCCGCCGAATTTTTCAGGGATCACCACCGCCGTCAGCCCCAGCTCCGCCGACTTGCGCAGGATCTTCGCCGGCACCTCGTGCTGCGCGTGCCAGATCTCTTCACGATGCGGCAGGACTTCTTTGTTGAAGAATTCTTCGGTCGTCTTCGCGATCGCGCGATGTTCGGCCGTGAAATCTTCCGGCGTGAAAATGTCTTCAGGAGCAGTCGTTTCGAGCAGAAACGCCCCGCCCTTCGTTTTCGGACGAGCAACAGTCGCCATATGATTTCTCCTACATTGCGCCTTTGCGCCGGCGCTTGGCGTCTTTGCGTGAACGAATCAGTTCAAATTCTCGAAAATCCCGGCCGCACCCTGACCGCCGCCGATGCACATCGTGACCATGCCGTATTTCGTTTTCCGCCGGCCCATCTCACGTAGAATCGTCGCCGTCAGCTTCGCGCCCGTGCAGCCCAGCGGATGCCCCAGCGCGATCGCGCCGCCGTTCACGTTCAGCGTGTCGAGATTCAGCCCCGCCTCGCGCGCGACAGCTAAAGCCTGCACCGCGAACGCTTCATTCAACTCGACGAGCCCGATGTCCTCGATCTTCAACCCGGCCAATTTCAAAGCCTTCGGAATCGCGACCATGGGACCGATCCCCATAATCTCCGGCGGCACTCCGCCCACCGCGAAGCTCACAAACCGGGCGCGCGGCTTCAGCCCCAGCTCCTTCGCTTTCTTCTCCGACATGACGATCGCCGCCGCTGCGCCGTCCGAGGTCTGCGACGAATTGCCCGCGGTCACCGTCCCCGCCGCGTGAAACACCGGCTTCAACTTCGCCAGCGCCTCCGCCGACGTATCCGCGCGCGGTCCTTCGTCTTTCTTGAACACGCCATTCTGTGTTCCCGCCAGCGTCGTGTTGTGCAACTCCAGCGGCACGATCTCGTCGTCGAACCTGCCTTCAGCCTGCGCCTTCAGCGCGTTCTGATGACTCCGATACGCGAACGCATCCTGATCCTCACGGCTGACGTTATACTTGCGATACACCTCTTCCGCCGTCAGCCCCATGCCCATGTAGATCTGCGGGATGTGATCCACCATCCATGGATTCGGCGCGAATTTGTGGCCCGACATCGGCACCAGCGACATCGACTCGGCGCCGCCCGCAATAATGATGTCCGCGCCGCCCGAACGAATCTTTTCCGCCGCCATCGCGATCGCCTGCAATCCCGACGAGCAGAACCGGTTGATCGTCACCGCCGGAACCGTATCCGGCAGCCCCGCCCGCAGCGTCGCAATGCGCGCCACATTCATGCCCGACTCCGCTTCCGGATTCGCGCATCCCAGGATCACGTCGTCGATCTGGTCTTTTCCAACCTGCGGATGCCGCTTCAGCAGTTCACTGAACACCGCCGCCGCCATATCGTCCGGCCGCGTATTCTTCAACGTCCCACGCGGAGCTTTGCCTACCGCCGTCCGCAAACAATCGATAATCACTGCGTCGTTCATATGTCAGTCCCTCGTGGGGCAGGCTTGCAGCCTGCGGCGGGCATGTTGCCCGCCCCACAGCTAATTCCTCAACGGCTTCCCTGTCTTCAACATATACTGCATGCGCTCCTGCGTCTTCGGATTCCCGCACAGACTCAGAAACGCTTCGCGCTCCAGATCCAGTAAATATTGCTCCGACACCATCTGATCGCCGGTCAATCTGCCGCCACTCAAAATTCCCGCGAGCTTTTCGCCGACCACCACGTCGTAATCGGAAATATAACCGCCCTGCTTCATCGACCACAGCCCGAGCTTCAGCATCGCGAACGCATTCTCGCCGCCGACCACAATATCCGTCCGCGGATTCCCCGGCGCATACTCGCGAGCCAGTTCCAGCGCCAGCGCCTTCGCATCGCCGATCAGCCGGTTCCCGTTCATCGAGATGTGATCGCCCTTGTTCAGGAACCCGAACGTGCGAGCCTCCTCAGCGCTCGAAGAAACCTTCGCCATGCCGATCAGTTCGAACACGCGCCGCGGATCTTTCAAGCGCAGCAGCAGCTCTTTACATCCGCCGCCGCCCGGAATCAGCCCCACGCCGACCTCGACCAATCCCATGTACGTTTCCGCCGACGCCTGAATCCGCGTCGCATGCAGCGGGATCTCGCAGCCGCCGCCGAGCGATCGCGAAAACGGCGCCGCAACCACGGGCTTCGCGGCATACTTCAGCGCCATGTTGACCTGCTGGAAACGATGGACCGCGCGATTCAGCTCGTCCCATTCGCCTTCCTGCGCAGCTAACAACACCAGCATCAGATTCGCGCCGACCGAAAAATTCTCGCCCTGATTGGCGATGATCATCGCGGCAAAATTCTTCCCGGTCTCTTCCAGGCCCGCATACATCATGCTGATCTGGTCTTCGCCGATCGCGTTCATCTTGCTGTGGAACTCGACGCA
>JAIQFJ010000108.1 GCA_020073325.1 Terriglobia bacterium
GGTCCGCTCACTCGCGTTCGCGGTTCAGTGCTAAACGATGGAGTTGCAATGTAGACCACAGAACCACGAGCGCCAGCGAGTGGCTAGCGCCGCTTTCGAAATCGCCGGGAAGCTTACTAGCAAGCTGTCCCGGCGGTTTTGTTAGTACGGATTCTACGCGTGGGATCGCTGTAAGTCCAACGGAATGGCTTGGCTGATTTCGAGTAGGCCCGGATATATTTCCGCAACTTATTGCCGAGGTCGGCGACCGAAGTGAAGACTCCGCGTCGGATCACATCGCGTTGGATCTTTGCAAACCAGAGTTCTACCTGATTGAGCCACGACGAGTAGGTCGGAGTGAAGTGAAAGTGAACCTGCGGATGCTCGGCGAGGAACTTCTCCAGATCCTTGGTCTTGTGCGCCGAAAGATTGTCCAGTACCACGTGAATCTCCTGGGCCCACGGTGTGCGCGCCACCAAGCCATCCACAAACGCGATGAACTCCTGGCTGGTATGCCGCCCCGCGGTCATCCCGTGCACCTTCCCGGTCTTCACCTCCAGCGCCGCATACAGCGACAGCGTCCCGTGGCGGTAATATTCGAATCCATGGCGTTCGGCACGACCCGGCGACAGCGGCAGCACCGGATCCAGCCGGTCCAGCGCTTGAATCGCGGTCTTCTCATCGACGCAGAACACCGCCGCGTGCTGCGGCGGATTCATGTAAAGACCAAGGATGTCGGCAGCTTTTTCTTCAAATCGCGGATCGTTGGAAGCCATGTAGCTGTCCAGCCGGTGCGGCTTCAATCGCGCTTGAGCCCATACTCGCTGCACCGTGGACTTGCTGAGTTTCAGCGTCTGAGCCATCTTGCGGCAGGACCAGTGTGTGGCGCCGTCCGCCGGTTTTTGTTGGGTTCTGCGCGCAATCTTGGCTTGCACCGCCGCACTGGCCACGCGAGGCTGACTCCCTTTGTGGCGCGGGTCGAGTCCAGCTAGGCCGTCTTGTTCAAATCTCTGCTTCCATCGCGAAATTGTCGGCGCACTCGTTTGCAAAGAGGTCATAATCTGGCTATACGTCCTGCCGTCGGCCAGCGCCAGAATGAGCCGCGCCCGAAAAACGTCGCCGGCTGGCAGCGTACGCGACGCCGCCCACTTGCTCAACTCGCTCCTCTGTTGTTCCGTCACCGCTAGCGCCATCCTGATTCCGTCTCCTGATTATCAGACGAATCAGAATGAGTAACGTTATGACTGGGACATCTTACTAGCGCGGGTTCAACGTGATCCACTGCGACTCGTAGCCGGCCGGGACCACGACGCGCGGCTTTCCTGTTCGAAACACCAGCGCCCCCGTGGGCCAGGACTGCGGAGGAATTAGAGTGGCGCTCCAGCACGGTGGCATAAAACGGCCTGACGATTCCCGTGGTCTCCAAAGTCTCGAGCGCGATCCCCAGCACGAAGCGTTTTTCGGCGATGTCGTGTTCGAACAGAACGATTCGCCCATGCGCGACGTAGCCCGCCGCGGTGGTCGTGGTGATCACTCCCGGCTCCAGAATCGATTTGATCGCTCTGATCGAGATCGGATCGCCGGCCGCGGCTTGGTCTGAATCGATCTCTGATTCGAACGCCAGCGGAACAACCAGGCGCGGCGGCAGCGGCTCGGCAAGATTTTGCTTCGGCGGTTCCGCGACAGGAAGATTCGCCTCGCAGCCCGCGAAGGTCATGACGTTTTCCGCTTCGCTCGCATCGCGCTGCACGAAGCGCATCCGGCTCTCGCGCGGGATCAGGAAATCTTCACCGCCGACCGAGCGATGTTCGTCTTCCAGGTTCGCCTCCGTTTCGCACACTCCGGTTTCGGCCGGCAGATCGCGCGCCAGGATCGTCAGGTGCAGCAGGTCCAGCGTGGCCGCATCGACGCGGAATGTTCCTTCGTAGGCCGTCGGGCTCCAGACGCTTTTCGAACGAAACAAATTGCGGCTCGTCTCCAGCGCGACCTGAAACGCGTACTCCATCACCTCGCCGTCCTGGCTCAGGAACTGATAGTGCGCCGACGGATTGCGAAAATCTCTTCGACATAGGAACCCAGCGATCCTGTCGATATGGCCCCGCTCTCGACCATGTCGGAGAGTTGAATGAAACGTGGCGCGGCGCCGGTCCAGCAGAAGCCCTCGATTCCCCCCGGCGCGGAGACGCGCAGGCGCAGCCGGTCGATTCGATCGAGCCGAAGCTTCCGGCGGCCGCGGCGCCGGTCGCCCTCGATCCGGTCGCAGGAAGGACTCCCAAATGGCATGTTGACCCGCGTGAAGCAACGGCGCTCGATGGTCTCCGTGCAGGAGATCTTCGATATGCGCCCGGTCATGGCAAGCCACTTGTCGCGGGCGCGGAACAATACATCCGTCGGATCATCCTGCGCCGCCGCGAGCGATGCGGCCAGCAGCGCGACGGCTATGGAATGGTGGTAACCCACAACGTCTCGTAACCCGCCTTCAGCACGCGCATGTCTCCGGGAAACATAAACGCTCCTTCGTGTTGCGATCCGCCCGGCGGCGGCAGATCGATTTCGCGCCCGCGATTCCTGAATCCGGGGGGAGGAGTCCGCGCCCGCAGGTCCCCCAGCGCATTCACCGGGACCGATGCATTCCTGATCTCCGCCGTCTGGAGCGTTACCGCGAATTGCGTCCGGCGCATGTTGAAAAATTTTCGCACACCGGTGATTCGGCCTGACAGCATCGTTCCTTCGGGGAGGACTTTTTTATCGCTCGAATGTGTCACTCGGGCGCTAAAGCGGTCGCCGGCCGCCGCCTCGTCCAGATCGATCGAAGCCAGCGTGCGCAGAGTGAAATGAATTCCCGGCGCAAGCGGCGCGCTGGCGACCGACCTTTTCGGAGTGGATGACGATGCCGCGTCATCGTCGAAACGAATGCTGGATTCGGCCAAATATTCGTGGCACGCGGAAAACGTGGTGGTCGCACGGGAGATCCGCCCGCCGGGCTCGAGAATCTGCAGCACGCTCTGGATGGGCAGAACCAAGTCCCCCTCGCCGATCTTCACGCGGTGATAGTCGATCTCCGTGCGGTCACGGCACATTCCGGTCTCGGCCGGAGCCGGATCGGTCTCGATCCGCAGGCTCACGATGTCCAATGTTTCGGGATCGATCTGAAATGAGCCGCCGTGCCCGGTCAGGACTCGCGATCGGCCGATATAGTAATGGCTGCCCTCGCGCGGCGTGCGGTAGGCATACTCGAGGCGATTCAATTTCTCGCCGACGAAGGTGATGTGCGCGGCGGGATTGTCGAACACCTCGACCAGGTAGCCGCCGAAACCGCCGGTGCTGATGGGGCCGTCAACAAATTCGTCGATGGGGCGGGTATCGAACTTGTCGGCGCCGGGCCAGGCGTGAATCTCGCGATTCTCGCCGACCGTGACCTCCAGGCGGAGGCGATCCGACGCCGCCATATTTTTGTCCGAAGGATCCAGGAAGACATCCGGACAATTGGCCTTCGCTGGTGCGGCCAACAGATGCCCCTGGGCGGGAGGCGGAGCAAAATAATCGCGCCGCACCGTTTCGAGACAGGTGAATCGCGGAAGACTGCGAATCACCTGGACGAGCCGCTCGCGCGCCTGATCGAAAACCTGCAGCGGATCGCGACCCGGACTTTGGACCTGGTCTTGAGCGAGCCCCTGCGTGACGGCGCACGCAAAAACAAGCCACCGCACCTGAAACGGCACATCGCGATTATAGCTGCTACGATGGGAGGTCAGGCTCCGGGCTTCGTGCAACGGGCGGCTGCAAACCCCGCCAGGTCCGGAAGGAAGCAACGGTAGCGGTTTAACCCGTGTGCCGCGGATCACCCGGGGTCTGGCAAAAAACCATCTGGCAAAAAACCATGGCGATCGCCATCGTCCGGCTCGGCACTCCCCGCAAAAAGGATGAAGGAATTCGTATCGGCACGGTTCGCCGCCCGCCCAGAGGCGTCCCCAAATCCGAGTTTTCCAAGCGCGATTTTTACGACGTATGGCTTCCCCTGCTTTCGCCGACGGCCGATCTGGTTTCGATGGCTCTCACCGCGACAGACGAGAAGACGTGGAAGACGTTTGTCCGTAAATTTCGCACGGAATTGAAGAGTCATGACGCGGCGCGCACGCTCGATTTGCTGGCCGCGCTGTCGCATCAGGCGAATTTTGCGATCGGCTGCTATTGCGAGGACGAATCGCGCTGCCACCGGTCGGTTCTGCGCGCGGAGTTAGCGGAACGCGGAGCGAAGATCGCCTAGGGAATGAGGAGCCCCCGCCATTACGAGTCTGTGTGAAAACTGAACGTTCGCCGCTTCCTGCGGTCGCGGTTCATTGCCGGCATCCCGCTGAATCAGCCGTTTAAGGAACCGCGACCGCAGGAAGCGGCCGACGCCGATCATTTTCACACAGACTCTTACTGGCGGGGCTTTCTGCTCTCCGCCAGCCGTGGCGGGCGCTGGCGATGATCAGCGCGACAGCGCAGGAACGCGCTTCATCGCTGTCGCGCCTGAAAACCAAATCGAGCGTTCGCCGGCATCGAAGGAGCCCTCCAACCCGGGATGCTAAAATAACGTTTAGCCCGCCTTCATGTATCAAGTCATCGCCAGAAAATACCGGCCCCAGACGTTTGCGGAGCTGATCGGCCAGGAGCACGTGAAAACGACGCTCGAGAACGCGATCACCCAGCAGCGCATCGCGCACGGCTATATTTTCGCCGGACAACGCGGAACCGGAAAGACGACGGTCGCGCGAATCCTGGCCCGCTGTCTGAATTGCGAACTCGGCCCCACCCCGACGCCCTGCGGAAAATGCGCGAGCTGTACGGAAATCGCCGCCGGGTCCAGCATGGACGTGATCGAAATCGACGCGGCGTCGAATCGCGGCATCAACGAAATGCGCGAGCTGCGTGAAAACGTCCGCTTCCGCCCGGCGCGCGACCGCTACAAAGTTTTCATCGTCGACGAAGCGCACCAGATCACCAGCGAAGCCTTTAACGCGCTGCTGAAGACGCTCGAAGAGCCGCCTGAGTGGGTGGTGTTCATCCTGTGCACCACGGAATCGCACAAGATTCCGCAAACGATCGCGTCGCGATGCCAGCAGTTCAGTTTTCGCTCGGTGGATTTCGGGCAACTGGTTTCGCGCATGGAATGGATTCTCGGCCAGGAAGGAATCACGGCCGACACCGACGTCCTCAGCGTGCTGGCGCAGGCCGGCGAAGGCAGCGTTCGCGATTCCTTGTCGGCGCTCGATCAGGCGATCGCCTGCTGCGGAACGAACCTGGAGGCCGCGGAGATCCGCACGCTGCTCGGGATGTTCTCGCTGGACTCGCTGAATGAGGTGGCGAAGGCGCTGGTCACGGGCGATTCGCACCGGATGCTGGAAGTAGTCGCGGAGCTCGAATCGAACGGCCGCAGTTTGCAGCACTTCGCGCGAGAACTCGCCCGGTATTTCCGCAACCTGCTGGTCATGAAAATTTCGGCGAAAGAGACTTCTCTGGTCGCGGCTTCGGCGAACGAGCAGAAAAAGCTGGCCGAAACCGCGTCGCAATTCAGCGAGGAAGACCTGACGCGGCATCTTCAATTGACGCTCGATTTGTTCAAGGATCTGCAAACGTCCTTGCAGCCGCGGCTGCATCTCGAAATGGGCCTGCTGCGGATGGTGCATGCCGGCCGGCTGGTACCGATCGAAGAAGCCATCGCGTCGCTTTCCGGATCAGGATCACCCAGCCCGAGTGGAGGAGGGGGGCGGATCCCCAGACCCGCAGGCGATCCCCCGATCGCCCGCTTTTCTGCTCCGGTACCGCCGCAAGCGCCACCGCAGCCGACAGCAGCGCCGATGGCCACCGGCGATCTCCGCGCGCGCCTTCACGCGACCTTCGTCGAAGCCAAGCAAATGCATATCGCCGATGCCATCGAAAATTCCACGATGATCGAATCCGGCTCCGAGCTCATCATCACGACGCCCAAGATCTACACACTGTATTTCAAGGAAGCCGCCTTCGAAGCCGCGCTCAAGAAAATTCTGGGCCGGACGATGAAGATCACGATCAAGGCCGGCGAAGCGTCGGCGGCGCCGGTCGCCGCAGCAGCCCCCAAGCGCGACGATGAGGTTACCGAGCGCGCCTTATCCAACCCGGAAGTCAAGCGATTCCAGGAACTCTTTCCGGACAGCCAGGTCCGGACGGTCAGAAACCTGAGGGAGAACGAACGATGAAAATGCCCGGCGGAATGAACATGCAGTCGATGATGCAGCAGGCGCAGAAAATGCAGCAGAAGATGCAGGAGGAGATCGCGCAGATCCGCATCGAAGCGTCGTCGGGCGGCGGCATGGTGACCGTCGGCATGGACGGCCACAAAAACGTCACGTCGGTGAAGATCGATCCCGAGGTCGCCGGCGACGTCGAAATGCTGCAGGACCTGGTGCTCGCCGCGTGCAATGAAGCGACCAAGAAGGTCGACGAAGAGACGCAGAAAAAGGTCGGCGGCATGCTGGGCGGCATGGGCCTGCCTCCGGGTCTTCTCTAAATGTCCGATTTTGCCGAGCCTCTCCAGCGGCTGATCGACGAATTCAAACGCCTTCCCGGCATCGGCCAGAAATCCGCGCAGCGGCTGGCGTTTCACGTTCTACGATCGCCGCGCGAAAACGCCGCGAAGCTCGCGAGCGCGCTGCTCGACGTGAAGGACAACCTCGGCATCTGCGCCGAGTGCAACAACATCAGCGACGCCGAACTCTGCCCCTACTGCCGCGACCCGCATCGCGATCGCAGCTCGATTTGCGTGATCGAAGAGCCGCACAATATTCTGCCGATCGAAACCACGCGGACCTACGCAGGCCTCTATCACGTGCTCAACGGCGCGATCTCGCCCCTGCGCGGCATCGGGCCGGAGCAACTCAAAATCAAAAGCCTGCTCGATCGCATCTCGCAGGGCGACGTGAAGGAAATCATTCTGGCGACGAATCCCACGGTGGAAGGCGAAGCCACCGCCGTTTATCTTTCGCGCCTGTTGAAGCCGCTGGGGCTGAAAGTCACGCGCATCGCGATGGGCATCCCGGTCGGCAGCGACCTGGAGTTCGCCGACGAAGTGACGATTTCCAAATCTCTCGAAAACCGCCGCGAGATGTGATCAGTAACCCATCGCCTTTTTCAGTTTTCCGACCAGCCGGTCCGCCACTTTACGCTCACCTCCGCGTTTCAGCGCGCCGAAGACGAGGCTGCGGTCGCCGGCTTCTTCCGACCACAGCAGAACCTTCCCATCCCGGTCCAACAGACTCACCGAGCCCGTCGCGACATCGTGCAGTCCCAGGTATTTGCCGGTGATCTTCGCGCCGGTCCCTTTTTCTTCCTCACTGACGCCGGTCAGAATTGCATCGGCGTCTTTCGCGGCCAGCACCACCGTGATGCGTCCGCGCATTTGCTTCGAAAACTCGGCGCGCAGATATTGATCGAGATCGTTCGGCATCTTATCGATGAAAATTTTGCGCACCGAGCGCAGATCCGTCACCGGCGCCTCAGCCGCCTGGCCCGGCGCGGGACGATCCAGAGCCCCCGATTGACCCGATAAATAGACACAGCACCCCAACACGACTGCGAAAACTCGCATAGTTTCTCCTCGTCTGACGTTTTGCTAATTCTACTCGCAAACGCGGGGACATGCGATAATCCGCACATGATTCGATCCGCCGCCTTCCTGGCCGCGAGCTGCCTGGCCTTTGCACAGACGAATCCCGCCGCCGCCGCGGCCCACAAGTGGCGGCAGCAGCATGAGCGCGCCATCGTCGACGAATACATCGCCCTGCTCTCGATTCCCAACATCGCGCGAGATAAGGAAAACCTCCAGCGCAACGCCGAACTCATCTCGAAGATGCTCGAAAAACGCGGTGTCGCGGCCAAGCTGGTGTCCGTGCCGGAATCGAATCCGGTCGTCTTCGGCGAGATCAGGACTCCGGGCGCGACCCGTACGCTGGTTTTCTACGCGCACTACGATGGCCAGCCGCTCGACGCGAAAGAATGGGCCACACCGCCGTTTCAGCCGGTTTTGCGCGACAAATCGCTCGAAAAAGACGGCCGCGTGATTCCGCTGCCCGCCGCCGATTTCGATCCTGAATCGCGCATCTACGCGCGCGGCGCCGGTGATGACAAGAACAACGTGATCACTTTGATCGAGGCACTTTCGGTGATCCGCGACGCGGGCCTCAAGATGAAGTCGAACATCAAGCTGGTCTTCGAAGGCGAAGAAGAGGCCGGATCGATCAACTTCGGAAAAATTCTCGCGGCGAACAAATCGCTGTTCGCCGGCGATATGTTTTTCATCTGCGACGGACCGGTCCATCAGAGCCGCCGCCAGTTGATCACCTTCGGTGCGCGCGGAATTACCACTGTCGACATCACGGTTTACGGTCCGCGCCGCGAACTGCACAGCGGGCACTATGGTAACTGGGCTCCCAACCCCGCGATGATGCTGGCGCAGTTGCTTGCATCGATGAAGGACGATTCCGGCCGCGTGCTGGTGGATCATTTTTACGACGGAATTCTGCCGCTGAGCGACACCGAAAAGCACGCCATCGCTGACGCGCCCGAGATCGACAAAGACCTGATGCGCGAACTATGGCTCGGCTCCACGGAAAATGCGCCGAAGAAGCTGGGCGAGCTGATCAATCTTCCTTCGCTCAACATTCGCGGCATGGCGAGTTCGCGCGTGGGCCAGGGCGCTTCGAACGTGGTGCCGTCGACGGCGACCGCGACCATCGATATGCGGCTCGTCAAAGGCCTGGATCACGCCGTCATGGCACAGCGCCTGGTGGATCACATCCAGAAGCGCGGCTATTTCATCGTCGATCACGAGCCGTCGCCCGACGAACGCATGGGGCACGCGCGGGTCGCCAAGGTGATCATCGAAGAAGGCGGCTACAACGCGGTGCGCACGTCGATGGACCTGCCGATTTCGCGGGAGATCATCCGCACGGTTCAGAGCGCGCGCGGAACTACGGTCCTGATGCCGACCAGCGGCGGCAGCGATCCTCGCGACATCGTCGAGCGGGTCCTCCACATGCCGACCATCGCGATCCCAACCGCGAATCACGACGACAATCAGCACACGTTCAACGAGAATCTGCGGATCCAGAATCTGTGGGACGGAATCGAGCTGATGGCCGCTCTGCTAACGATGTAACCCAGCCTTACGGCCGGGGCTCCTGCCTGCGATCCCGTGAGGAGTCGTGCGCTCAATCTCGTCCCTTGCCCCGGCCTCACGGGCTGCGGCTGTTTCTATCAGGTTTCGCCAAGTTGCGATAAGATCGATATTTGCAGACATCTTCTATCAGGCCGCGCGTGTGCGCGGTCAGTTATCTCAACACCGTGCCGTTGGTGTGGGGCATGCTCCACGGACCTCAGGCCGATATCTTCGACCTCCGGTTCGCGCTTCCCTCCGAATGCGCCGACCAGCTTGCCTCGGGCGAATCCGACATCGGCATCGTTCCCGTGATCGAGATGCAGCGGCAGAAGCTTGACTATTTCCGCGGCACGGGCATCGCATGCCACGGCCCGGTCCGCAGCATTCTGCTGATCTCGAAAGTGCCGTTCGAAAAGATCCGGATGCTCGCCACCGATTCCGGCTCGCGCACTTCGGTGATGCTCTCGCGTGTGATTCTTGCCGAAAAATACGGCGTCGAGCCCAAGGTGATCTCTCGAGTTGCCGATCTCGCGCCGATGCTGGGCGAGGCCGACGCCGCGCTGCTGATCGGCGATGCGGCTCTGCGCGTCGACCCCGAAAAGTTGCCCTTCGAATCGCTCGACCTCGGCGCCGAGTGGACCACGATGACCGGTCTGCCCATGGTGTTCGCCGTGTGGGCCGGACGCAAGGAGATCATCGAGCCGCGCTATGCCGACGCGTTCATCGAATCGTACCGTTACGGAGCCGCGCACATCGACGACATCGTTCCCGCGGAGTCGGCCGCGCGCGGATTTTCCGAGCCGCTGATCCGCGAATACCTGACCAAACACATCGTCTTCGAACTCGGTCAACGCGATTACGCTGGAATGAATCTTTACCTGGAGCACGCCGCTCGACTGGAAAGGAAGGCAGTGCACGTATGATGACTCGCGCGGAAGCGATCGACCTGTTTCGCAGCGACGACCTGATTGAAATCGGCATGGCGGCCGACGCCGTCCGCCGCAAGCTGCATCCCGAAGGGATCGTCAGCTACATCATCGATCGCAACATCAATTACACGAATTTCTGCACCGAATATTGCAGCTTCTGCGCCTTCTACCGGCCGATGGGCCACGCCGAAGGCTACGTGCACCCGAAGGAAGTGATCTTCCAGAAAATTCAGGAGACCATCGACTTGGGCGGCACCGGCATTCTGATGCAGGGCGGCCTGCATCCCGAGCTCAAGATCGAATGGTATGAGGACCTGCTGCGCTCGATCAAAGCGAAGTTCAATATCTGGTGCCACTGTTTTTCGGCGCCCGAGATCGTCAACATCGCGAAAGTCAGCGACCTGTCGCTCTACGACACGCTTTCGCGGCTGCGGGACGCGGGCCTCGATTCCCTGCCCGGCGGCGGCGCAGAAATTCTGGACGACGAAGTTCGTCATCGCATCAGCCGCCTGAAATCCTCGGTGAACGACTGGATCGACGTGCATCGCACCTGCCACGCCGTCGGCCTGCGCTCCACCGCAACCATGATGTTCGGCACCGGCGAAGCGATCGAGCAGCGGATGAATCATTTCGACATCGTCCGCCAGATTCAGGAAGAAACCGGCGGATTCACCGCGTTCATCCCGTGGAGTTTCCAGCGCGAAAACACGTCGCTCGGGCGATTCGTGAAAGAAGAAGCAACGGCGGTCGAATACTTGAAGATGCTCGCTTTGTCGCGCGTCTATCTCGAAAATATTCTGAACATCCAGTCCTCGTGGGTGACGCCGGGACTGAAAACCTGCCAGCTCGGTCTGCGCTTCGGCGGCAACGATGTGGGCAGCATCATGATCGAAGAAAACGTCGTGAGCGCGGCGGGCACGCACAATCGCGCGACCGAAGAAGAACTGCGCCGCCTGATCCGCGACGCCGGATTCATTCCCAAGCAGCGCGACACTCTGTATCGCACGTATTTCCTGAATTGACCATGAGACAGATGCTGCTCGCCACAGCGCTCCTGGCGAACCTTCTGTCCGCGGCAATGGAAATTTCCGATCCCGAAAAATTCGTCACCGACGTCTACAAGCAATACGTCGCGGCGCAGCAATCGCACAAAGACTACGTTGCGCCCGAGGACATCTACACACCGCGTCTGGCCGGTCTTTTCGCAAAAGACAAGAAAATGGCGAAGGGCGAGGTCGGTTGCATCGAAATGGATTTCTGGGTGAACGGGCAGGACTGGAAGCTCGGCAAGGTGAACGTATCCAGCCAAAGCGTCGCCGGCCATCCGGACCGGAAAATCGTCGTGGCGACATTCGACAATCTTCGGACGCCCATGGAACTCCATTTCCACTTCATCCAGCAGCGCGGAAAATGGCTCCTCGACGACGTCGATTCGCTGAAGGGCGACAAATGGACGCTCTCGAAGCTCCTCAGTTGCTGGCCGTGAGTTTTCAATGCAACATCTGCGGATCGATTCAGCCTCGTCCTGAAAAATTCGAACGTGAAGCGGTAAGCTGCGCGAATTGCGGATCGAACATCCGCACGCGAGGGCTGATGTACATGCTCTCGATGGAGCTGTTCGGGCTGCCGCTCACACTGCCCGATTTTCCACGCGTCAAGAGCCTGCGCGCGATCGGCACCAGCGACGAGAATCTGTACGCCGAGCGCCTCGCGCAGCATTTTGACTATCGCAACACGTTTTTCGATCGCGAGCCGCGTTTCGATCTGACCAATCCTCCGGCCGAGGATCGCGGCCGCTACGATTTCATCGTTTCGAGCGACGTTTTCGAACACGTCCTTCCTCCGGCACAGGCCGCCTTCCGCAACACGTTCGAGATGCTGAAATCGTCCGGCGTGCTGCTGATGACCGTGCCGTATTCGATCGAGCCGGAGACGCTGGAGCATTATCCCGACCTCCACCAGTTCGGATTCGCCGAGGTTGCCGGCGAGCTGGTTTTGGTGAATCGCACCAAGTCCGGAGAGCTTCAAGTCTTCGAAAAACCCGTCTTCCATTGGGCCGGGGGACAAAAATCGCTGGAGGCTCGCCAGTTCACCGAAGCCGACCTGCGCGCCACGGTCCTCGACGCCGGATTCACCAGCGTGCGTATTTATGCGGAACACTACCCGCCTTTTGGAATCGAATACGCCGAGACCTGGTCGCTGCCCATTGCCGCGCGCAAAGGCGACTTCTCCTTCCCCGTCGAATCCGCGCGCGACATCCTCGAACAATGGCGCAATCTGCGCGCGAAGCACAACGCGCAAATGCAGCGCTTCGGCAAGTCGTACTGGTTTCGGATCGGCAGAAAACTCGGGCTCTACTAAGACCGAGTTTCCATCGGCGTTCATCTGCGTTAAGCTGCGGCTATGCGAGGCCTCGCTCTCATCCTCGTCGCCGCAGCCGGCGTCCTCGCATTTCAGAAGCCGTTCCGGCAATATCCCGGCGTCGAATACGACGATTTTCCTCTCCCGCCCGATTGGAACGAAAAAACGGAATTCGCCTTCGCACGCCTCATGTATCCGCAAGTCCGCGGCCGATTCCGAGGCTACGGCTCCTACGGCAATGGCGACTGGACTCGCGGCTTCTCCATGTGGACTCAGGATTACCCCCGCGCCGATCGCCACTTCGCGCAGGCCATTCGCCGCCTGACGCGCATTCAGGTTCGCTCCGTCGAACAGCCCGTCAATCTCGACGACGGCGATGACGTCTACAACTGGCCGTGGCTTTACGCCGTGCAAACCGGCCGCTGGAGCCTCACCGATGCGCAGGCCGCGAAGCTTCGCGATTATCTCCTGCGCGGCGGATTTTTCATGTGCGACGATTTCTGGGGCGAGCAGGACTGGGCCACCTTCATGCAAAGCATGTCGCGCGTCTTTCCCGATCGCGAAGTGGTCGACATCGACGATCGCGATCCGATCTTTCACGCCGTCTTCGATCTCAATGATCGCTACCAGGTCCCCGGCGCGCGCTATCTTTCGACCGGCGTGACGTGGAAATGCGACGGCTGTCCCGCAGCATGGAAGGGAATCTACGACGATAAAGGCCGCCTGATGGTCGCCATGACGCCCAACTCGGACATCGGCGATTCCTGGGAGTGGGCCGACGATCCGCGCTACCTCGAAAAATTCTCAGCGCTCGGCATTCGCATCGGGATCAACTATATCGTTTACGCGATGACGCACTGAGTTGTTTATCCTGTACAGATGACCAAAGGCCTGTCATCGGAACTCATCGCCGAGTTCTTCGGGACCCTCGTGCTGATCCTGTTCGGCAACGGCGTTGTTGCCATGGCCGTTTTGTTCGATAAAGGCGGCTATACCAACATCACCCTCGCCTGGGGACTTGGCGTCACCATGGGAATCTACATCGCCGGAAAAATCACCGGCGCGCATCTCAATCCCGCCGTGACCATCACGCTGGCCGTCTTTCGTGGATTCTCCTGGGCGAAAGTGATCCCCTACTGCATCGTGCAAATCGCCGGAGCTTTCGTCGCCGCCGCGATCGTCTTCTGGAACTACCGGCCGCAATTTCTCACGGTGGACCCGGGACTCGAAAAAACCGCGGGCATCTTCACGACGTTTCCCGCGTTCCCCGGCCAGCCGATGGCGGGCCTGCTGGATCAGACCCTGGGCACCGCGCTTCTCCTGCTGCTGATTTTCGCGATCACTGACGAGCGCAACAGCCCGCCCGGATCGAACATGACGCCGCTGATGGTCGGTCTGGTCGTCGTCGCGATCGGCATGGCGTTCGGCGGCATGCACGGCTACGCGATCAACCCGGCGCGCGACTTCGGACCGCGCCTGTTCACCGTCTTCGCCGGGTTCAAAAACAACGGCTTGACCGACGGCGCCGCGACATTTTGGGTCCCCATTGTGGGCCCCCTCGTCGGCGGACTTTTGGGCGGAGCCGTCTACGATCTCTGCATCCGTCGCCAACTACCTGCAAAATAGTGCTTTAATAGAAAAGATCGGCTGAAACCTCAGCCTTCAGGAGTTACGTCTCAAGCTCATGCGGTTTGTTCTCGCCATCTTACTCTCGGTCTGTGCGTTTGCAGGTTCGCCGGCCAGGATTTTTGAAGCTGCGCCCATTCGATTCGAGCCTCATTCGGGCGGCTGGGTCGCGCGCGGACTGAATCAAGCGATTCGATTCGACGATCGCGGCGCGACGCTGCGCCTGGGCGATCGCACGGTCGGTCTGACGTTTCCGGGCTCCAGTCGCCATGCGAAGCTCGCCGGGGCCGATCCGCAGGTCGCCTCGAATTATTTCATCGGCAAGAGCTACGAAAGCGTCGCGGCGTTCCGCAAATTGCGACGCACCGGAGTTTATCCCGGCGTCGACGTCGTTTATTACGGCAACGGCGGCGAACTGGAGTACGATTTCGAAATCGCCCCGGGCGCGAATCCGTCCGCCATCCGCATGCGCTTCGCCGGAGCCGACCGCGTCGAGCTCAATCAACGCGGCGAAATCGTCCTGACGCTCGGTGACGGCCAGATCCTGCAGCGCAAGCCCGTCGTTTATCAGCGCCGCGCCTCGGGCGAAATTGTTTCGATCGCGTCGAGCTACCGGCTGGCGAAAAACGGCGACGTGCGCGTCGAACTCGGCGACTATGACCGCACCCGCGCCCTGGTGGTCGATCCTTCCGTTACTTATTCCGCGTTCCTGTACGGCTCAGGCACCGACGTCGGCCTCGCGATCGCGCACGACAACTCCGGCAATATTTATCTGGCGGGCAACACCTGGTCGCTCGACTTTCCGATCACCGCCGACGCGTATCAATCGACGAACTACACCAATCAGGACCTGTGGATCATGAAACTGAATCCGTCCCTGGGATCGGGCGCGATTGTCTACTGCACGTACCTGGGCGGCTCCGCGGTGGAAGCCGTGAAGGCCATGACGGTAGACACCAACGGTGTGATCTACCTCACGGGATCGACCAATTCCGGCGGCTTTCCCGTCACCAGCAATGCCTACCTCGGCACGATCACCAGCAACTCGCACGGCTTCATGAGCATTCTCGACCCGTCACAGGCGGGAACCGCGGGCCTGACTTATTCCACCTTCATCGGCGGCGCGAATTTCGAGGAAAGCGACGCGATCGCGATCGCCAACGGGAAAGTCTACGTCACCGGATTCACCACCTCTGACGATTTCCCCACCGTGTTGCCGACGCAATCCGGGCGCGTCGCCGGCTATGACGCGTTTGTTTCCGAATACGACCCCACGCAGAGCGGCAGCGCGTCGCTGGTGTTCAGCACATACCTGGGCGGATCCGGGCAGGATCTGCCTCACGCGATCGCAGTGGACGCCGCGGGCAGCATCTACGTCGCCGGCCTGACTTACTCCAACGATTTTCCGACCACGCCGATCTCGTTTAAGCCGTTCTACGGAAATGGAAACGGAGTGGGCGACGGCGACGGGTTTCTCACCGTGCTGAATCCAGCCCTCGGGACGATCTCCTATTCGACCTATCTCGGCGGCACATTCGAAGATGACATCAAGAAGATCGTCGTGGAGCCGAACGGCCACGTCGCGCTGGCCGGCCTGACCCTCTCACCGGACTTCCCCACTTCGCAAGGAGCCTATCAGACCAATTTCAAGGGCGCGTGCGACAGCCTGGGCTGCGTCGGTACCGCGTTTCTCACGATTCTGGATTTGAAAGCGACCACGCCGCTGGTCGAGGGACTGGTCTATTCGACCTATTTCGGCGGAAGCGGCGGCGACGTCGCTCTTGACTTGGATCGCGATGCCGCGGGCCGCTATGTACTGGCCGGCTACACTCTGTCGCTCGATTTCCCGATCAGCTCGAACGCGATCAGCCCGGCTTCCACCGGCGCCGGTCCGGACGGCTTCATCGCGGTGATCGATCCGAACCAGCCTCCGTCCAGCCCGCAGCAGCTGGTCTATTCGAGCTATTTCACCAGCGCGGGCTCGCAGGTGATTTACAGCATCGACATCGACCCTTCGGGCACCATCTGGGCCACGGGATTTTCCACCAGCAATCCGTTCCCGAACGGCGCGCAAAATCCGAGCGTCGGCAAGATGAGCGGTATCGTCTTCTCGATGACGCTGCAGTAACCCGTCGGCGCGATTACAGCAAATCCTCGCGGCCGGATTTTTCCAGCCGCTTGACCAGTTCTCCCACCTGCTGCGCGCGGCTTCGATCCGCGATCAGCAGCGCATCGGGCGTATCCACGATGATCAGATCCTTCACGCCCAGCAGCGCGATCAGTTTTTTTCCGGCGTCGACATAGTTCCCGCTGCTCGCCTCGATCAGCACGTCGGCGCGCAGAGCGTTGCCCTCGTCGTCGCGCCGGTGCAGCTCGTACACAGCGTTCCAGCTGCCAACGTCGTTCCAGCCGATGTCTCCCGCCGCAATCCCGGCGACATTCGAAGCGCGTTCCAGCACTGCGTAGTCGATCGAAATGTTCTCGCACAAAGGGAACGTCTTTGCGAGGCGCGACTTGAACTGCCGCGAATCGAAAGCGGGGAGGCTCGCGAGAAGGCTGGCGGTTTTAGGCTGAAACTCGCGTAAAGCATCCAGCAAAACGGAGGCGCGCCAGAAGAACATACCGGCGTTCCAATAGAAGTTGCCGGCTTTGACGAAACGGCGTGCTG
>JAIQFJ010000109.1 GCA_020073325.1 Terriglobia bacterium
AAACCAGCCGGTCTCACGACCGGCTTGCCGGCATGGCTGCCGGCCCCACGTCATTTCGGCTGGAACGAAAAATCCGAAATTCCGATCTCGTCGTTGCCTTGAATCAGGAATCCGAACTTTCCTTCCGTAAACTTGCGTCCCGGCTCGGCGAACGAATCGAGCGTGATCCAGTCGCCACTCGGATTCTTAATCTTGTGGACCACGTGATCCGGCGTCAGCTCGATCTGAATCGTGAACGCCTTCTGCTTGTCCAGATCGTGCTGGGTCTTAGAGCGCTCGAACTTCTTGCCTTTCTCGATCACCTCGGCCCAGAAATTTTTCCGGTCGAGCTCGAAAAGCTGATAGTTCTTCGCATCCACGTACTGCACCGCCCAGCGAATGCGGCCGCCCTTGAACATGTTGCCGCCGTGCAGCAGCTCGACGGTGAACGTATAAACGCCGCGGGGCCCCATGCCATAGGGGATAAATCCGCCGCCGCGGTGCGTCCACAGCTCGCCGTCTTTCTTCCATGCGCCGGCCTCTTCGAAATTGCTGATGTCGCCGGGCTTGAGCGTCGGAGCGACGGGAGACGATTTCGACAACGCCAGATCCACCGTGCGTGTTTCACCCGCGCCGATCAGTACGCGCTCGGTCCGTGTTGCGAAGCCGGGAGCCGTTCCGTAGAACACATAGCTCCCCGGAGGCAGTTCGATCTGGTTGCCGCTCATTTCCTTCGGCTGCGCATCGTCGGCGCGGCGATACGTCACGCGCATATCGGCCGGATTGCGCGCGATCCGCACCGTGCCGTTATTGTTCGCCGCCGCGAGCGTCGCGTCCGCGCCGCCGACCGCCACGGGCTGGCCGGCCTTGAAATTCCGCTGAAAACGCTTCGGCGCGAACTGATCGCGGCGGATTTCCACCGTATGATCGCCCGGCGCGACGCCGTTATAGGCCAGCGTCCCGTCCGCGCCGATCGTGCCGACGCTCTTCTGGTCGATCAAAACTTCGGCTCCCGGTGTTCCGCCGGAAATTTGTAGCGACGCCGTCGTGGGCTTCGCATTCATCTTGAATTCGAGCCGCAGCTCGGCGCCTTTTTTTACTTCCGCGGTCTGCACCGGTCCGCCGTCGAAACCGGGCTTCTCGACGCGCACCGAAACATTGCCGATGGTCGGAATGCGCAACTGCCCGCGCGCCGTTTTGCGCCGATATTCCTTGTTGTTGATGAACACCTTCACATCGTCTTCGCCGGTCGATACGATCAGCGTGCCGATGTTCAGGTCCGATTTCAGAAACGCCGTGAGCATCGGCTGCGGACCGAAGCTCTCCTTCATATTGCGCGCGTCCTTGCCGTCGCCGACGATCAGTTCGTCGACGCCCGGCTGGAACGATTTCAATTCCAGTCCGGCCGGTCCTGCATCGCCTTCCGGCTGCCCGTTCACGGCGAGCTTCATGGGACCCGAATTGGTCACCACGCGCGCATGGCTGCCAAACGTCGAAACGATCACGGCTTGCAGATTGTGCGTCGTCACCGTGCCGGTCACCGCGGGCGGCTTCGCCTCGGCGATGTCGAACGTGAACGTCGCGTCCGTGCCGTTCTTGCCGGTCACGCGAACCGTGTGCGGCCCCGGCGCGACTTTGTCGAGAATGAACTGCCCTTCCTGCAGATCCGCCGGAGGCTGATCGTCGAAGGCGATTTTTCCGGCCTCGAGATCGGTGAGCACGCGGACTGTCTGTGGCTGCGCGGCCAGCGTCAGATTTAGCGACGCCGGCTGGCCGAGCGCGACCGTCACAGCACCGGTCGCCGGATCGTAGCCGTCGAGGAACGCCATGATCTGGTAGCTGCCCGGCACGAGCGGAACTTTGCAGGGCGAAGTGCACTTGGTATCGCCGTTGACGCGGATCGAAGCGCCGGGAGGCGTCGTCGCGACATCCACCTGCACGGTCGCTTCTTCCTTCTGCGCGTTTCGTTTGCGAGCCTGATTCACCAGAACCGCGATCAGGGCGATCGATACAATCGCGCCGAGCACCGCCCCCAGAATCAGCGGACGCCGCCAGTTCACCGGACCGCCCGGCGGCCTTCCGGCGGGCGGCCGTTGCGGCGGCGGACCCGGCGGCTCGGGCGGTCGAGGCGGCGCGGCCATCGGCGGCTGCTGTCCCGTATTCAGCGGAATCGGCGGCGAAGAAAAATCCGGCGGCGTCGGACGGGGCGAAACGGGCGGAATCACCGGAGCCTTGGGAGGCTCGGGCGGCGCGGCAGGCCTGGGCGGCGCAAATTGTCCCGACGACATCAGCCGCGGTTTTTCCTCGGGCGGCTTTGCGATCGGCGGAGGAGCAGCCTGCGGGCTAAGCTTCACGGTGGGCGGCGAGGCCAGGGGCGGCTCGGGTTTCGGAAGCGGCGGCGGTCCCGCGGGAGCCGGCGGTGACACGACTGGAGGCGCCGCGACAGGCGTTGGCGGCGGCTGCAGTCCCGAGGGAGGCGCCAGCGGCGACGGCGTCGACCCCGGCGTCAACTTCACGGTCGGCGGTTGCGGAGGCGGAGCCTGCGCGGGCAAAGGCGGTGGAGCATCCTTTGCGATCAGCGGCGGCGGGACCGCGCCTGGAGTCAGTTTCACCGTCGGCGCGTTGGGCGATACCGCAGGCGGCGCGACACCGGGCGTCAGCTTCACCGTCGGCGCATTCGGCAAGGGCGGAGGGGGCGGCGGCGCGGCAGGCTGGGGTGCAACGGGCTGGGGTGCAACAGGCTTCGGTGCGACAGGCTGGGATACCGGAGGCGGGGGTGCGGCAGGCTGCACCGCGGGCTGCGCGGCTCGCTCCGCCTTAAGGCGCGTGCCGCGATTCACCAGGTGCTGCTTGATGTCTCCCGCGACCAATTGCACTTCGAAATCGTCTGAGCATTGCTTGGCGATCTCGTCAACGCGCGCAAAAATCGGCTTCAGATCATTCAGGTCGGTAACCTGCTCGACGCGTTGATCCAGACTCTTTAACTCGTCCAGCGGATTGAGGTTCTCGGCGCCCACGATGTTTATCCTACACTAGCCTCGTGACGATCGCTCTCGATGCGACTCCGCTTACTGTATCGACGGGAGGCGTCGCGCGCTACACCCTGGAGTTGGCGCGCGCCCTTGCCCGCCGATTCCCGAACGACGATCACTGGCTGCTTTCCGATCAGAAGTTCGACATGCCGCCGGATGCTCCCCATAATTTGCGACGCGGAGATCCGCCCCGAAACCGGGTCGAGAAAAAATGGTGGCTGTGGGGTTTGCAACAGGAAATGATGCGCCGCCGCATCGATCTGTTTCACGGGACCGATTTTTCCGTTCCCTACTTACCTTCACGCCCCAGTGTGATGACGGTGCACGATCTTTCGCCGTGGCTCGACCGCCGCTGGCAGCCGCATGCCGGACGCATCCGGCGGCGAACCGCGCTGCTGCTGCGCACCGGGCTCGCCACTATGGTGATCACGCCGAGCGAAGCCGTCCGCCGCGCGGCGATCGACCGCTTCAAGCTGAGTCCCGATCGCGTCGTGGCCGTGCCGCTGGCCGCCTCGGCGCACTTTCGACCGGTCGTGTCGCATGCGCCGTCGCCTTATTTCCTATTCGTCGGAACTTTGGAGCCTCGCAAGAATCTGCCGGGATTGATCGAGGCATGGCGCGAAGTGCGGAGCACGCACGCGGTCGATCTGGTCATCGCCGGCCGGCAGCGCACCGATTTTCCCCCAATCGCCGCGGAACCGGGACTGCACCTGCGCGGCGCGGTCGACGAGGCGGAGCTGCCGGCGCTGTATTCGGGCGCGCTCGCCGTCGTTTATCCATCGCTCTACGAAGGATTCGGATTACCGGTGCTCGAAGCGATGCAATGCGGAGCCATCGTGGTGACGTCGAAAGATCCGGCGATCCTCGAACTCACCGGCGGCGCCGCGATTCATGTGGAGGCTGCCGACACGCACGCGCTGGCTGAAGCGTTGCGGGCGATCGCGGCGGTTCCCGAAAATTTTGCCGGGGTGAAACAGCGCGCGCTCGACCGCGCCCGCGAGTTTTCCTGGGATCGCACGGCCGAACGCACGCGGGAGGTGTATGACGCAGCCGTCCGCGTCTTCCGCAAATAGCGCGCTGTTCTTGAGTCCGGAACCTCCGCTGGCGGGAGCGGGCGGCGGCGGATTGCGATCGGCGTCGCTGCTCGAATATCTGAAGCGCCGCTACGACGTTCGGGTCGCGAGCTTCACGCTGCCGCATCATTCGAAAACGTTCGCCGCGCGCGCCTGGCGCAACGGCTGGCGATTCCTGCGCGGCGCGCCGCCGCTGCTCGACCGCTATTCCGGATTCGAATCGCAGCTTCCTTTGGATCGCCGCTACGCGGTCGGCGTCGTCGAGCATTTCTGGTGCGCGCCGTACGCCGCGGCGCTGCGCCCGCATTGCGACCGGCTGGTGCTCGATCTGCACAATATCGAAAGCGAGCTGGCGCGCACCCACGCCCAGGCGACTGGAGGCATCCAGGGTATTCTGCTGAAGCGATTCGCCGCGGCTTACGCAACGCTCGAACGCGAGTGGATCCCGCGGTACGACGTGGTGCTGGTCGCCTCTGAAGAGGACCGCGCGCGCATCGACCATCCGTGCGTGTACGTTTATCCCAACGCCTTGCCCGAAATTCCGCGGCCCCAGGTCGAGGAAGAAAACTGCGTCGCGTTCAGCGGCAACCTCGAATATCATCCGAACATTGAGGCCGTGCGCTGGTTCCACTCGGCCATCTGGCCGCGGATCCGCGAAAAAACGGAATGGCGATTGATCGGACGAAATCCGGAGGCGGTCGCCGCGATCGTCGCCGGAGATGAGCGCATCCGATTGACGGGTCCGGTGGAGGACGCCGTGAAGGAAATCGCCCGAGCGAAAGTCTGCGTAGTGCCGCTGCTTTCAGGAAGCGGGACACGTTTCAAGATCCTCGAAGCCTGGGCCGCGGAACGGGCCGTCGTCTCGACCGCGCTCGGCGCGGAAGGCCTGGGCGCGCAGTCGGGCGAGGACTTGCAGATCGCCGACAATGCAGCGGAATTTGCCGACGCCATCCTCGCGCTGTTGAAGGATCCGAATCGCCGCCGCAAGTTGGGCGAATCCGGAAGGCGCCGCTACCTGGACCGCTTCACCTGGGAAGAGGCGTGGAAATCGCTGGAATCGATTCATTTGTAACCGCCGTCCGCGCGCTCAGAACGTCAGCTTCAATGCGACCTGGATCAGTCTGGGCGACGCGGCTCTGACCACTTGCCCGAACGTGCCCGTTCCGAAATCGCCGTTGACGGCGGCGGGTCCGAAGAACTGCGCGTGATTGAAGGTGTTGAAGGTTTCGAAGCGAAACTGTAGCGCTCTTTTTTCGTCCAACGCAAAGGATCGCAACAGAGCGAGATCGAAATTCAAAGATCCCGGGCCATAGAACGAGCGCCGCGACGCCGACCCCGGGGTCCCTAGAGCGTTCTCGGAAAACAGCGATGTATTGAAAAACTCCTGCCCGTTGCGCGGATTGTGATTCAGGTTGAGGCTGCCGGGCGTGTAATCGGGCAGATCGAGGCTGTGATTATTTACGCCGTTCGGAATGCTGCCCTGGAGTGAGTTGTCGCCATGTTCGGCCAGCGTGACGGGAAAACCGGTGCTCGCGCGCGTGATTCCGGTAATCGTCCAGCCGGCGGTCAGCCATCGCGAACCGATTTTGTCGAAGGGAAGCTGATATCGATACGTCGCGACGAAGTTATGCGTCAGATCGAACGCGGAGAGCGCGCGCGTGCGCCGGTAGTTGAACGGATCGACCACGTCGGAAATGCTGGACGCTTCATCAAGCGACTTGCTGTAGGTGTACGACAACATCAAGTCGAGCCGTCCGCTGGTACGGCGCAGGCTTGCTTCGAAGGCGTTGTACGAGGAGTTGCCGAAGCTGCCCTCATAGTCGTCGTTGCTGAAATTCGACCCGAGCGGGCCGCGCGTCCCGTGGATCACCTGGCCCGATGCGGTGGTGTAAGTCGCGTCTTCGGCGAAGGATCCGCAGGTGGGCGATCCGGGCGCCACCGCGCTGGGATTGCTGAGCGCGAGGCACAGCGAGGGATTTCCCGGATTCGCCGAATAGACCAGAAGCAGATGATGCGCCTGCGATCCGACATAGCTCAGCGAGACGACCGTGTTCTGATGAATCTCGCGCTCGATGGAGAAGAAATAATTTTCGTTGTAAGGATACGTGTTGCCGCGGTATGGCGACGTCATTCCCGCTTGAGGAATGTAGGGGGAATAATCGATGTTCGGATTCGGATGATTCACCGACGCGTTCAGCGGCGGAAACGTCAGCGGGAACGGCTGCACGTGCGTGGCTCCGTCGGCGGCAGAAATGAAAGGAGTCGCGAACAGCGGTGGGGCGGGACTGGTGTAGCTCAATCCGTAGGGCGGCTGAGGCTCGTCGATGGCGATCGTGTTTCCTTCGATGACCGAGTAAAACATTCCGAAGCCGGCGCGGATGCTGGTCTTGCCCGGACCGCCGATGATCCGTCCGAGCAGGCCGTCAGAGCGTCGCGGCGAATAGGCGAGGCCGAAGCGAGGCGCGAATTTGTTTTGCTGCGGGACCAGCGTATTCGGCACGCCTTTATCCGTCGGATAGACGAGCCCAACGGGCGCCGTCGGATAGACCTGCGACTGTTGTCCGAGGCTGAACGCGGGGATCTGGTTATATTTTTCCGACCAATACTGCATCAGGTCCCAGCGGACGCCGAAGTTGATGGTGAGGCTCGGCAGCGCGCGCCAGCTATCCTGCACGTAGCCGGCGGCGTACTTGTGGCGTGCGTAATAAGCCTGCGAATCGGCCTGATTGTAGTTGCTGGCGACGCCGATCAGAAAATCGGCGAACTCCGATCCGGTTTCGGTGCCGGTGAACAGAAAAGAGCCGTTGAAGGTCGGATTCGGATTGACGTTCACCTGCTCATAGCTGACCTGAACACCGGCCTTGATCGTGTGCGCGCCGCGGACGATCGAAAGATTGTCGATCACGGAGTACGTATTGTTCGCCTGCTGGAGATTCGTAATCGGCGTCCCCATCACGAACGACGGAAAAATCACATTCTCGATTCCTTCGATCGACGGAGCCAACGGAACGATGCCCGGCGTGCCGGGGCCGGTGACGAATCCTTGCGACGCGAGGCTCGGGCCGACGCCTCCCGATGGCTGCCCCACGTTGTTCGCGCTGCGCATGTAGCTCAGGCGAAGTTCGTTGACCACGGCGGGGCCGAACGTTTTCGTGTCGCCTAGATTGACGAGCTGCGAACGGCCCAGATTGAGCGCGGCGAAACCGGGGACGCTCGCGCCGCCCTGACCGGTGGGGTAAGGATTGTTCAGATTGTAGTCGTCGATGAAATAGTACGCGGAGATGAGGCCGGCGCGGTTCGTGCTCGCGTCGATACGGAAACTGCCTTTGTCGTCGCGCAGAGTTTTTCCATAGGCGCCGCTCGAAAAAGTCGAATCGCCGGTGTTCGGGTCGGGGATGTATGGCAGCAGGTTCTTCGACGGGTCCGCCCACGCGTTTCTGGGAATGATTGCGCCCGGAAAAACGCATTGCGCGACGCTCGCGCAGCCCGAGACATAGTAAGGCTCATTCGCGTTGACGCTGTAGCCGAGCTTTTGAGAAAGAATGTTCGCCAGATACGGTCCGCTGACGTCGCCGGTCAGCGACGATGCCTGATCCACAAGATTGCCACCGCGATTGGCGAGCGTCGGAACCGGGATCAGACCTGTATCGACGCCCTGGCTCTGCCGCGTCGCCTGATAATCGCCGAAAAAGAACAACTTGTTCTTGCGAATCGGGCCGCCTACGGTGCCTCCGAATTGATTCTGGCGATAAAAGCTGCGTTCCGGCGAAAAGAAATTCCGCGCGTCGAGCGACGTGTTGCGCAGAAATTCGAAGCCGCTGCCGTGCAGCTCATTCGTTCCGCTCTTGGTCACGACGTTGATCACGCCGCCGCTGTAGTTGCCGAACTCAGCGTCGAAATTGTCGGTCAGGATGCGGAACTCGGCGATGGAATCGAGATTCGGAACGATGGTGGTGCCGCCGTTCATCAACTCCTTCACGTCGCCGCCGTTGACCATGAATCCGTTGGCGTCTTCGCGCTGCCCGGTGATCGACTGATTGCCGGCGTTGAGTGTTCCCGAAGGCGCGATCGCCACCGATGCTCCGGCCATGACGATCGAGTCAGGCAATTGCGTCGTCATCGGGACAATGCCGGGCTGCAGCGCGAGCAGATCCGTAAAGCTCCGGCCGTTCAGCGCGACCGACGTCATCGCCTTGCCCGAAACAACTTCGCCCATTTGCGTGCTGGCTGTTTCGACATGAACTTCGGTCGCATTTTCGCGGACGGTGATCTCCTCCGAGCGTTGCGCCAGTTGCAGCGTCATGTCCTGCGCGATCGCGGCATTGGCGTCGATTACCAGTCCGGTGCGTTTTTCCGAACGAAAGCCGGCTCGTTCGAAAAGAATGTCGTAGCTGCCGACGGGCACGCTGGGAAATGCGTATTCGCCCTTTTCGTCAGCCGTGGTTTTGGTCGAGATTCCCTGGGCCGTGTTCGTGATGGTGATGGTGGCACCGGGAATCGCGGCTCCGCTGGGGTCGGTAATCGTGCCCGCGATCCGGCCCGTCACCGCGGCTCGCAAAGACAGTGCGAGCGTGGCCGCAAACAGGACTCGGCGGGCGATTCTCATGGGGTGCCGATTCTAAAGTACAGGTTCTCCGTCCAGGGAACCAGTTATCTTTTGGCTATTTCTGAGGCGCGCTGTAGAATCGAGTTGAGATCTAAGTGAATGATCGCCCGAGTCTTACAATGGAGCCCCCGCACCGCCCTGACCTACGCCACACTACTGCTCGGAGCGATCGCGGTGACCGACTGGCGCGTCGAAATTAACGCGACACTCGGGTTCCTTTACATTTTTCCGATGGTGCTGCTGGGGACCGTTCTCAATTGGTGGCAGGTTATTCTCGCAGCTCTTCTTTGCACGGGACTGTCCGATCAGCTCGATCCGTTTCCGATGGATATGGAAGTCCCGCGCGACATCCTGATCATGATGACGCTGGCCACCACCGGCCTTTTGTCACTGAGCGTGACGCGAAGTTATCGGCGGGAAATGGAAAGCGTCGTGGGACGGCGCGCGGCCGAGGAACAACTCGCGTTTCTGATCGAGAGCAGCCCCGCGGCGATTCTCACCATGAGCGCGCAGGGAGAAATTCTGCTGGCGAATCCGGCCGCGCACCGGCTGCTCGGCGTCACCGCGGGGCTTCTTCCTGGAAAAAGCATCGCGCGCTATGTTCCCGCGCTCGCCTCGATTCCTTCGGCGGACGAAACGGCTCGCATGTTTCGCACCGAGATGCAGACGCGCGGACAAAGAGAAAGCGGCGAGGTGTTCATCGCCGACGTGTTCTTTTCCACTTACAGCACGGCGCAGGGACCGCGACTTGCGGCGCTGCTGGTGGATACGTCGGAACAGCTTCGCGAGCGCGAAGAAGCGAGCCTGCAGCAGCTCCTGGCGGGGTCGCGCATTCTGGTCGCGGCCGTGTCGCACGAAGTTCGCAACGTGTGCGGCGCGATCGGCATGATGCATGAAAATCTGGTCCGCGGCGGCACGCTCAAGGGCAACCAGGACTTTGAGGCGCTCGGCTCGTTAGTGGAAACGCTCAGCAAAATCGCATCGCTCGAATTGAAGCAGAGCGTCGGCGCGGCGGAGCCTTCGAGCGCGGATCTGAACGAGGTGTTGACGGACCTGCGCATCGTGCTGGAACCGGTTTGTGAGGAGTCGGATATCGAACTGCATTGGAAGGTCCCTGAGAAGTTGCCGCTGGTGCAGGCCGATCGGCACAGTCTGCTGCAGGTGCTGTTGAATCTGATGAAGAACAGCCAGCGCGCGCTGGAATCGGTGGATCGCAAGGCGATTGAGATTGAAGCGTCCGCCGCGCCCGATCGCGTCACGATCCGGTTCACGGACAGCGGCCCGGGGATTCCGCCGGGACAGAAAATCTTTCAGCCGTTGCAAAAGGGGGCGGACGCGACGGGGCTCGGGCTGTATCTGTCGCGCGCGTTCATGCGATCCTTCCGCGGCGATCTGCGCCACGATCCGCAGCGCGCAGGATGTTCGTTTATTTTGGAACTGGCGCCGGAACCGCATTCGTCTCCGGCTGAAGATGAAACCCATACGACTCTTACTGCTTGACGATCACATCCTGTTTCGCGAAGGCTTGCGGCGGCTGCTGATCTCCGAGCCCGATTTCGAAACCGTGGCCGAGTGCGGCACGCCCGCCGAGGCTCTGGCGGCGCTGTCGCGCGCCGCAGTCGATCTGGTGCTGCTCGATTTCGATCTGGAAGACGACACCGGCACGCGCTTCATCGCGGCGGCGCTGGCGGCGGGTTATCGCGGGAAAATCCTGATGGTGACCGCGGGGATGAGTCCACTGGATGTTTCGGTTTCGCGCAAGCTGGGGATTTCGGGAATCTTTCTGAAGCACAATCCGCCCAAGCTGCTGCTGGAAGCGATTCGCGCGGTCGCGCGCGGAGACACGTGGATGGATCCGAAGATGGCTGCTCCGGCCCGCGGTGGCGACGTGGCGAAACCGGGGACGGTCCCGTTGACGCCGCGCGAACAGCAAGTCCTGCGCTGCGTCTTCGAAGGATTCACCAACAAAGAGATGGCTTACGAACTGGGCGTGTCGCAAAGCTCGGTGAAGGCCACGCTGCAGCATTTGTTCGACAAGATGGGCGTGCGGACGCGCGGGCAACTGGTGCGGATTGCAATCGAGCGATCGCTCGAGACGGCGAAGAGTTAATAAGCACAACCGCAGCACCCGCTCCTTAACAGTCGCGGCTCGGTGTGGGACTCGTAGAAAACCGGCCGGGGCTCCAATGGGATCGCTATAATCGCGAGATGTTCCTCGTCCTCATCGTCGCGCTTGCGGCCGGAGTGCTCGAAGCGCAGACTCCTTATCACCTCAAGTCGACTCCCGAAACGATCTATCGGGGATTTTTTCCGCGCAACGCGAAGCCTGCGATCACCGTGCCCAGTGGCGCGGTCGTCGAAATCGATACGCTGTCGCACCAGGGGCTGAACAGTTTTCAGAACTGCGCGCCGGCCCAAGGCGATTTTTCCGCGGGACGCTGCCAGCCAAGCGGCGAACTCGATCCGGTGAAGTTTCAGGCGCAACAAGGCGTTGCAGCGTCCGAGGTTCTGCCCGACGCGACCGACGTTTTCTACAAACTCGATTACGCGACGCACACCAAGACGGGCAGCGGCCATCTTCTCACCGGTCCGATTTATGTCGAAGGCGCCGAGCCGGGCGATACGCTCGAGGTTCGCGTCGTCAAGATTCAGGCGCGAGTTCCGTGGGGATACAATACGCAAAGCCCCGCGGGCGCGCTGCCCGGTTATCTTGCGGAGGACACGCGGAAGCTGATCCGCATTCGCGGCGACGTCGCGCTCTTCGCGCCGGGGATCGAAATTCCGCTGAAGCCGTTCCAGGGCGTCATGGCGGTGGCGCCGGCGGACGAATACGTTTCGCCGATTCCCGAGGAGGCGCAGCTCGGCTACGTCGGTTCACGTCCACCGGGGCCGATGGGCGGCAACCTCGACCTCAACGATCTGGGCGAAGGCGCCAGTATTTTCTTTCCCGTCTTCCAGCGCGGCGCGCAGTTTTTCACGGGCGATCCGCATCAGGTGCAGGCGAACGGCGAAGTGTCGGGCACCGCGCTCGAACAGTCGAACACCGTCACGATGCAATTCATCGTGCACAAGAAAGACGGCCTGAAATTTCCACGCGCGGAGACGCCGACGCATTACATCCTGATCGGCATCAGCACGGATCACAACAAAGCCGCCGCCGGCGCGCTCCGCAATGCGCTCGAATTTCTGCAAACCGAAAAGGGACTTACGCCCGCCGATGCGATGGCTTTTGCGAGCCTGGCGGTGGACATAAATATCGCCGAGTCCGTGGATTTCACCAATGTCGTGATGGCGAGAATTCCGAAGGCATTTTTTAAGAATGCCAAAGCGGATTACTGGCATGAGCCGCTCAAGATTCGCAACGAGGCGCAGCGTCAGGGGTTAGAGCCGCTGCCGAAGAAGTGATCTAATCTTCGCGCCCTTCGCAAAACGAACTCCCCGATACGCCTGCCACATCGCTTACTTGACAGAGATGGTCGCGGCGGGACTGGTGCGGCCGTTCATCGTGATCGTGACCGGCACCTGATTGCCGGGAGTAATTCCCGCGGGCACGGTCACGTTGATCTGATACAACCCGACCGATCCCGGAGTGAGTCCGGAGAAAAATACGGGCGCGTTCTGCCCGCCGATCGAGACGGTCGGATTTCCAACAGTGCGGGCCAGCGGCGAAACCGGCGCGCCGTCGCCATCGGCGACCGGCTGATCGACCGCGCCCAGGCCGGTGCAGAAAATCGCGAGCGGATCTCCGGCGGCAACCGGCGTGCCCGGCTGCGCGACCACATAATTCACCGGATTGACGATCGCTCCCTGCGCCGGCGGATCTCCGGGCAATGGATACGGAAAAATCGCGGGATCGGCCGGGCCGATGTCGACGGAGACCGGCACGGAAATCGTCGTGCCGTGCGTCACCACGATCTGATGGCTGGTGTTCACGGTGATCTGCTGCGGCGCGACTGCGTTGATCAATCCGGTGGAGGAATAATACATCGGAAGAATGTAGCTCCCCATGACGACCGACGCGCCCGCCAGCGTCGTGCCTAGCGGGATCGACTGCGCCTGCGCGGTTCCGTTTGAAAGATTCGTTCCGCCGAGCGAAATGACCGAGCCCGGCGAAAGAGGGGAATTCTGCACGAAGCTCGCCGAGTTCACCACCGCCACCACCACCGGCGCCGGAGCCGGATCGCCCAGAGCGCCGGTGACCGCGCGCGTTCCGCTGAGGCGCCCGGGCAGATCGTTCGCCGTGACCGTCACGGTGACGGGACCCGAAGTGTTGCCCGCGACCCACGTGTTGCTCCAGGTGCCATCCGCCGCGTTCAACTGAAGGCTCAGCGGAGGGTCGCCGTTCGAAAACGACGCCGTCACGCTTCCGGCGCCGAGCGTGTTGCCGCAATCGTCGGCGACCGTCGTCTCCAGTGCGACCGGCCACGCCGCGGGAACGCTGAAGGATTGTCCCAGCACGGTGATCACCGGGACGAGCTGCGACGGCGAGCATGTTGCGTCGCGCGGCTGCAGTCGCGCCGAGGAAGTCGCGGCGGGCGGCGCGACGATCGTTCGAATCCTCACACGGGTGATGACTCCGTCGGAGAATTGCAGCGTGAGTTCGGCTTCATAGACGCCCGCGGTGAGTCCGCTCGAAAGCGGCTGAATCACGATTCGGGTCGGCTGATCGGGCGAGAGCGTCCCGCTTTGCGGTGTGAAATCGAAATTGTTATTCGGCGAGGACGACAAGACCCGCGAGACATACGATTGCGGCGTCGCCGACACGTTATAGACGAAAATCTGCGCGGACCCGGGAGGCTCGGCCCCCTGCGTCGTCCGGAACACGATCTCGGCGGGCACCATCGCGGGGCCGGGGTCGGACCCGATGGGCAGCACATGCAGCGCGATGGTCGCCAGGTGCGGCGTGTTCGCGGCATCCGGCGCGTCGATGCGAACCTGTCCGTAATAGAAACCGGGCGCGAGTCCGGTCGGGTCGGCCGCCGCGATCACAACGGGAGAGACGGACGGCGTGGCCGCGCCGGCCGAGGGAGTCGCCGAGAGCCACGGTCCTCCGGATAGCGTCCGGGTCGACACGGTGAAGTTCATGGTTCCGCGGCCGACGTTATTCACTTTGAAGGTCGCGGGCGGGATGACGCCTCCGCCGGCGACCGCGGTGAAGGAAAGTCCCGGGTGCGACAACTGAATCGCCTGGTCGAACGCACTCACGGTCATCGTGACGCGAACCGTGCTGCTGGTGCCCGTGGTCGAACTGGCGATGATGACCGCGCCGATATACGTTCCGACGGGGAGCGCGGTGGAATCGGCAGTGACCGAAACATTCGCCGGTTTCTGAGGCGTCGCGTTGGCCGACGACGGATTCACAGTAAGCCAGTCCCCGCCGTTCGCAGTTTGCGCGGTCGCGGTAAACGCCAGCGGACCGCTGCCGGAATTCGAAACGCGAAGCAATTGAGTCTCCGAGAGATTCGGATTTTTGGGAAACGTGAAGGAGAGCCCGGTCCTGTCGACGGCGAGCGCCGGCTGCTTCGCCGGACCCACCGTGACCGTCACCGGAACACTGGTATTCGCCGGATTGCCGAGCGGCGACGCGATGAGGATGGCTGCTTTATAAGTCCCCGGCGCGAGGCTGGTGGGATCGATCCGCACGTCGATCAACTGCGGTGTCGCGCCACCGGCCGCGCCGACGACCAGCCAGTCGACCGTCGACGAAATTTCAGCGGCGAACGCGAGGCCGCTGACCGGGCTCGTAATGTTGAGATATTTCGGCGCTGTGACCTCGCCGCCGGCCGAAGCGGAGAAATTCAATGCTTTGGGCAAAACCGTAATCGGCGGCGGCGCGACCAGAACCGCGCGGATGCGATTGGCGGCCGCATCGGCGATCAGCATGTCGCCTCTGGCGTCCATCAGCAGCGCTTGCGGAATGATGAAGCTGGCGTCCGTGGGCGCGCCGCCGTCGCCGGCATTGGCCGATACTCCGTTTCCGGCATAGGTATTGACGATTCCATCGGGCGAGATCACGCGCACCACGTTGTTGAAGCCATCGGTGAAAAAAAGATTGCCCGATTTGTCGAGCAGCATGCCGCTGCGCTGCACCAGGCGAATCCCGGCCTGCGTGGCGGGTCCCCCGTCCCCGGTGTATCCGCCCTTGCTGTTGCCTGCAATCGTCTTCAAAATTCCCGCCGGAGTGATGTAGCGGATCAGGCCATTGCCCGCCGTTCCCGGATTCGGGAACTCATAAAAGTAAATCCCGCCGAGACCATCGATCAGAATGGACGACGGCGTCGAAAGCGATGCGTTCGCGGCCACCGCGCCGTCCGCGCTGAAGGCCTTGGTTCCGTTTCCGGCGATCGTGCGGATTTTCCGATCGAGCGTAATCTCGCGAATGCGGCCCGCGACCGAATCGACAATATAAAGATTCCCGGCGGCGTCCCGCGCGAGAGCCGCTCCGTCCTGGATTTTCGCCAACAGCGCCGGCCCGCCATCACCGGTGTCACCCGGAGTGCCGGCCTGATTCAGCAGAACCGTGATCGTCCCATCGGGAGCCAACTGAATCAGTCGATGCACCAGCAGCACATATAAATTCCCGTCGGGATCGGAAACGACGGAGCGTATGGATTCCGCAGTCCCGATGGCCGGATAATTCGAGGCGCTCAAAACCGTGTTGATGATCCCCGCGGGCGAAATTCCGCGCACGCGATTATTGAGGGAGTCGACGAAATAGACCGTGCCGTCGGGCGTCTGCGTCATGCTCGATGGACCGTGAATCCGGGCTCCGGCCGCGGGACCTCCGTCGCCCGAAAAGCCGTAGTTTCCATTTCCCGCGACCACGCTGAGGATCCCCTGCGGATTGATCCGGGCCAGATATCCGGCCGCGCTGTCGGCGACGTAGAGATTGCCCGCCCGATCGACGGCGATGCCGCTGTTGTCGTAAATTCGCTGCCCGGCGATGTACGCGTTGATCGCGGGAACGTTCGGAGTGAACGGCGCGATCACCGGGCTGCTGAGAATCGTCGTGGTGGAAAAAGGATTCCCCGCAGTGCCCGAGATTTTCATCAGCAGCCCGCTGTTCGGACCGTAAAGATAAAGATTGCCGGATGAATCGACCGCCAGCCCGCCGATCTGCGGCAGATTCACGCTGAGCGGTGCGAGGCCGTTCGCGGGAGCTTTGGAACCACCGCCCGCGATGGTCGAAATGATGCCCGCCGGCGTGATTCTGCGGATCACCGGACTGGTGAAACCAACATAGCCGTCGGCGACGTACAGATTGCCCTGCGCATCCATCGCCAAACCGAGTGGCGTCCACAGTTGCGCCGCGGTCGCCTGGCCGCCGTCGCCGGAATGACCGGCGATTCCGGTGCCCGCGTAAGTGCTGAGCGTCCCCCCGGACGTCATCCTGCGGATGCGGTTCGCTTCGGAAAAATACAGATTACCCGCGGAGTCGAGAACCATCCCGCTGATGATTCCAAGTTGTGCGTTCGTGGCAGGCATCGTGTTGCCGCTGGTATTGGTGCCGCCGCCCGCGACGGTGTGGATCGTCCCGTCGGTGGTAATTTCGCGCACGCGATGCCCGTCCGCGAAGAAAACGTTGCCCTGAGCATCGACGGCGATTCCACCCAGGCTTACCTGGGCGACGATCAGCGGAACATACTGCTCCGGTGCGTCGGTCGCTGCCATGGCAGCCGCCGTGGCGGGTCCGCCGTCGCCTGAATAATCCGCGATACCGTTTCCTGCGAGGACGGTCAGGATGCCGTTTGAGACTTTCAGCACCAGGTGATCCAGCGGATCGGTGAAATAAATATTGCCGGCCGAGTCGAGCGCCACTCCGTTGACATACCCGAGCGAAACGTTCACCGACGGCTGGCCCGATCCGTTGAACTGCGGATCGACGCCGACAATCGTGGTGACGACGCTCTGGGCCGAAACCTGGAGAGCGAGCAGGAAAACCCAAAATCCGAGCGGGCTGCGCATCACTATAAGTACGTACATTAACCCATCACGGATGCGCCCGCATCACCCGGTCCCAAAGGAGGAGCCGCGCGCGTCAGC
>JAIQFJ010000555.1 GCA_020073325.1 Terriglobia bacterium
GGGACAGCTTACTAGTTTCCGAAAATGTAGCGGCCGCGGCGCAAATCCGCTCCTCCGTGGAGCGCGCCGTCCTTCATCAGGATGACCACCGGAGCCGACGCGTTGCTGTAGTCTCCCGCCATCTCAACTTTGTGGCCCATCTGCTCCATCTTCCGCGCGGTCGCGGCGGGAATGCGTCCTTCCAGAGCGACGCGGCCCGGCGTGAATTGATGGGATCCGAACGAGGCGTAGAAATGCTCGGTCTGGAATCGTGGAGCCTCCACGGCCTGCTGCGGCGTCATGCCGAACTCCAGGATGTTCAGCAGAACCTGCAGTAGCGCCTGATCCTGATTGTCGCCGCCCGGAGTCGACATGGTGATGTAGAGCTGGCCGTCCTTAGTGATCACCATTGGGCTCAGCGTCACTCGCGGACGCTTCCCGGGAGCGAGCTGGTTCGCATGACCCGGCGTCAGCACGAACGACTCCAGCCGCTCCGATTCCGCGATTCCCGTGTCGCCCGCGATCACCGACGGCAGCCACGCGCCGCTCGGCGTGGCGGAAAATCCGTTGCCCTTGGCATCGATCACGTCGACGCAGGTGGTGTCGTTGTTCGCCGCCGGACCATGCCCGCCGGTCGCCGGAGCCGATGCATTCAGATTGCCGGGACGGCTCTCCATGGACGCATGCGCCGGATCGATCAGTTTGCGACGCTCCGCCGCGTACGACTTCGATAGCAGCGTTTCTTCCGGAATCTTGCTGAATTTGGGATCGCCGTAGAAGCGGTCGCGATCGGCAAAGGCCAGCTTCACCGCTTCGAGCACCGTGTGCAGATACTGCGGGCTGTTGTGACCCATGGCTTTCAGGTCGTAGCCTTCCAGAATATTCAGCGCTTCGAGCATCACCGGACCCTGCGTCCAGAAGCCGGGTTTGTGGACGGTGTACCCGCGATACGTCGTTTCGCGCGGCTGGTCCGTCTCGGCGTGGAAATTCGCCAGGTCACCGGCGCCGATCAGCCCGCCCACCGATTCGTTGAACGCGACGATTCTCTTGGCGATATCGCCCTTGTAGAAAAGATCGTGTACCGCGTGGATCTTCGCCGCACGATTCCCGTGCGCCTTCTTTTCTGCCGCTACCATCTCCTTCAACGTGCGCGCCAGGTCCGGCATGTGGACCACTTCACCGGGTTTCGGCACCGATCCGTTGGGGAAGAAGAATTTCTGCGACGTCGGCCAGAACGGCAGGATGCGGCTGGTGTTCGAGAGATATTGCGAAAAAATTTCGGTCGCAGGGAACGCTTCGGCATATCCGATGGCCGGCTCGGCGACCTCGGCGAAGGTCATCGTGCCGTATTTTTCGAGCGCCAGCAGAACACCGTCGGGAATTCCCGGCGTGATCGCGGCCCGCGGACCCATCGACGGGATCGGCGCCAGTTCGCGCGCGTCTTCCCACGGTTCGGCTTTGCGATGCGAATAAAAATCAACCGTCGCCTTGGCCGGCGCGACGCCCACGCCGCTGATGGCGATCACCGGCTTTCCGTTCATCTTGATGAGCATCGGAACTTCGCCGCCCAGGCCGATGTGGTCCTGCTCCGTCACGGTCGCCGTCAGGATCGCCGCGACGCCCGCGTCCACTGCGTTTCCGCCCTTTTCGAGCATGCGATAGCCCGCCTCGACTTCCATGCTGTTGCCTGCACCGATCATCTGGTGCATCGCGCGGACCGGCGGAAAGAGCGTCTTGTCCTGCGGCCATGCAGGCGCGGCAAGGAGCGCGATGGCAATCAGGAGTCGCGGTGAAGTCATAGAAATATCCTCTCATCTTTCATCAGTCCGCGGTACTTCCGTAATAGTTCGTAAATGACGATCCCGCCCGCGGTGGCGACGTTCAAGGAGTGTTTCAAGCCGAGCATCGGGATCCGCACGTGCGTGTCGGCCATTTCCGCAAGTTCGGGACGAAGGCCATCGACTTCGTGGCCAAACAGGACGCACACGGGGAAGCTCGGGTGCCAGTCGAACAGATCGACGCTGCGGACGCTGGTCTCGATCGCGGCGATCTCGAAGCCACGCCCCCGCATGTCCTGGACAAGCGGCGCCGCTTCCCAGGAATGGTCCCACGCGACCGTCTCCTCCGCGCCCAGTGCGGTCTTGCTGATCTCGTTTTTCGGAGGACGTCCGGTGATTCCGCACAATAGCAATTTTTCGATTCCAGCTCCGTCGGCGGTGCGGAAGAATGCACCGACGTTGTAGAGGCTCCGAACGTTGTCTAGAAGAATGGTGACGGGAAGCCGCGCGATCGCTTCGTAGGCGGAAGCTTGCTGGGTGGCGCGATAGGGGAGGCGATCCAATGTCGTAGTATATCTGGGAGGCAGAACCATCACCATGGACAATCTCATCACGAAAATTCTCAAAGATTTTGAAGACGGGCTGACCAACCGGCGCCAGCTCATTCACAGCCTGATCGCCGCCGCGACGGTCGGCGGAGGAGCCGCTGCGGCGACCGCCTATGCGCAGACGCCGGCTCCCAGTGCGTCGGCCGCGGCTTCGCACAGCCCGTTCAAGACGGTCTCGCTGGACCACATTTCCTACCAGGTGAAGGACTATCGCGTGACCCGCGATTTCTATGCCGACCTGATGGGCATGGAAGTGAAGAACGACAACGGCAAGACCCAGTGCGAGTTGTATTTCGGCGATTCGATGCTGCTGGCGCGCAACCATTTCCGTCCGCGCGACGGCCAGGAAGCGCCTCCGGCAGCCGCGCCCGCTCCGTCGGCGAATGGCCGTCCGCCGGTGACGTCGCTGGTGGATCACATCGCCTATCGCATCTACAACTGGGACACGGACCAGGTTCGCGAAGAACTGCTGCGCCGCAAATTGATGAAGGACACCACCAAGCCCGACACCGGCGGCGGAATCCCCGGCTATTCGAGCTTCCACGTCAGCGATCCGGACGGCTACAACCTCCAGATCAGCGGCTGGGCGGGGCCGAAGGATTCGGTCAACAAGAAGTAAGTCGCCTCATTTTGCCCTGCGGGCTCGTTGAAACCCGCGAGTCGTGCGCTGAACCTCGGTCCCCGCGAGACCCCGCCCTCACGGGCACGACTGTTGTGCGTGCAGCCGCAGCCGTGAGGCCGGGGCAAGGAGTAGAGATTTAGCGCACTACCCACCGCAGGGCACTCGCTCCTGGACTAAGATTGGGGCATGGGCAGACACGACAAAAAAAGAGAGATCGGCCCGGGTTCGGCGGGCCAGTCGGGCGATAACCAGGGATTGCGCGACGAAGCCGAGGCCGGGCCCGAGAGCGTGGACGAGCTCGTCGAAGAAGGGCAGGCCTTCGAAGCCGGAATCATTCGCGGCGTTG
>JAIQFJ010000556.1 GCA_020073325.1 Terriglobia bacterium
AAGCCCCGCCAGTCAGAGTCTGTGTGAAAACTGAACGTTCGCCGCTTCCTGCGGTCGCGGTTCATTGCCGGCATCCCGCTGAATCAGCCGTTTAAGGAACCGCGACCGCAGGAAGCGGCCGACGCCGATCATTTTCACACAGACTCGTCATGGCGGGGGCTCCACCCGGTTAAGATAAAACTTCATGGAAACGAAGCTCCTCTACCAGCCTTTCGACAAGATCGAAGCCGACGCGGTCGCCGTAGTGCTGTTCGAAGACGACGCCGCGCCGGCCGAATTGAAGTTCGCCGCCGCGTGGCTCGACGAACTGAAAACGTCCGGCGAATTTTCCGGCAAGACCGACGAAACCGCGGTGCTGCATCAACCGCAGGGACTCAAGGCGAAGCGGCTGGTCGCGGTCGGGGGAGGGAAGCGCGAGTCGTTCGATCTGCGCAAAGCCGTCGCCGCCGTCACACGCGCGGTGAAACAGAAGGGCGTGAAGACGCTCGCGTGGTGGCTCAATGGGCTCGACCCGGAGGCCGCCGTCGAAGGCGCGATCCTCGGAAATTTCGAGCCCGATCAATATAAGACCGCGAACCAGGGCAAGTCGCTCGACGCGTTCCACGTCGTTTCGCCGACCAACGGCGCGGAACTCGACAAGGCGTTCGAACGCGGAAGGATTCTAGCGGAGTCGCAAAATTTCACGCGCGCGCTGGTGAACGAGCCGGCCAATCGCCTGACGCCCACGCTGCTCGCCGACCGCGCCTGTGCCATGGCGGCCGAATCCGGGCTCGAATGCGAGGTGCTCGATCAGGACCGCATGAAGCAACTCGGCATGGGCGCGCTGCTCGGCGTCGCGCAGGGAAGCGCGGAGCCTCCGGCGCTGGTGATCGTGCGCTACAAGCCGGCCACAGCCCCGAAGTCGGGCGATCACCTTGCGTTGATCGGAAAAGGCGTGACGTTCGACACCGGCGGTGTTTCGATCAAGCCCGCTGACGGCATGGAGAAGATGAAGTACGACATGGCGGGCGCGGCCGCCGTACTCGGCGCGATGCGCGCGATCGCGCAGTTGAAGCCGTCGATTCCGGTCACCGCATTCGTGCCGACGGTCGAGAATATGGTGGGCAGCCGCGCGCAGCGGCCGGGCGATATCGTCAAATCGCTGGATGGAAAAACGGTCGAGGTGCTGAACACCGACGCCGAAGGCCGGCTGATCCTGATCGACGCGATCACGTATGCCAAGCGCCTCGGCGTGACGCACATGGTGGACGCGGCGACGCTGACCGGAGCGATCGTGGTCGCTCTGGGCAACGTGAACATCGGCGCATTTACGAACAACGAAGCGATGCTCGGCAAGGTGATGGCGGCGGCTCGCGCGGAAGGCGAGAAGATGTGGCACATGCCGCTCGACGAGGATTATAAGGATCTGCTGAAGAGCGCGTTTGCCGATCTCGCTAACATCGGCGGCCGTTGGGGCGGAGCGATCAGCGCGGCGTGGTTCCTGAAGGAATTCGCGGGCGATACGCCGTGGGTGCATCTCGATATCGCGGGCACGGCATGGCTCGACGATGCGAAGCCGTTCATGGCGAAGGGTCCGTCGGGCGTGTGCGTGCGTACGTTCACGCGGCTCGCGATGAACTGGTAAACGTTCGAAGTACACTGTAATCCATGAAAATTGCCCGCTTCTGGACTCGTGCCGACGACGAATTCGGCGATGTGCGCGTCACTGCGCGAGGCTGGTCGGACGAATCGATCGATGCGGCCCGCGCCAAGGCTCGCGAAATCGCGCGCCGCGTCGCCGAACGGGTCGCGGGCGGATTCGGAAAGGCGCACCGGTATCCTTACGGCGATCGTCCGTTGCCAGAGCCCGTGATCCGCGAATTAGCCGGGGCCATCGTGACGCGCAATGTCTACGGCGCGCTGGTTCTCAATACCGATCACTTGATGTTCGTCGATGTCGATCGCAAAGAGAGCCCCAAACCGGCGAGTAGCGGCGGACTGTTTTCCTCCCTGTTCGGCAAGCCCAAAGCGCCCGAGCCTGCGCCGATCGATCCGGCCGTCGCGTGGATGCGCGGCGTGGCGGAGAGCCATAATCTTTCGGCTCGATTCTATGAAACGGCTGCCGGCTATCGCCTGATCGTCACGAACGCGCCGTTCAAAGCCGGGTCCGATGAGACCGAGGCGCTGCTCGGCGAGTTTCGCGCGGACCCTCTCTACATGCGGCTATGCCGCATGCAGGAATCGTTTCGCGCGCGCCTGACGCCGAAGCCCTTTCGCATTGAGTATTCGAATCCGCCGGTCGAATTTCCGTTCGAGACTCCGTCCGATCAGGCCAAACAGGATCGCTGGGTGGCGGGATACGAAGCGAAGTCGGCTCCGTTCGCGACCTGCCGGTTCATGGAAACGTTCGGCGCGACGAACGTGTTGCCCGAGTTTGAAGAGCTGGTTCGCTTTCACGACGAAGCGACGAAAGCGAACCGTCCGCTCGGGCTGGCTTAGAATCGCGCGCGTGTTTTACGCTTCGGAAATCGTGACGCTATTCAGCGTGTCGCCCTGCTGGACCGCGTTGACGATGTCCTGACCCTTGGTTACTTTGCCGAACACCGTGTGCTTCCCGTCCAGCCAGTTGGTCACGACATGCGTGATGAAAAACTGGCTGCCGTTGGTGTTCGGGCCGGCGTTGGCCATGGAGAGCGAGCCCACCTGGTGCTTGTGCGGATTGCCCTTGGTCTCGTCCTCAAAACGATAGCCCGGTCCGCCGCGGCCGGTGCCGGTCGGATCGCCGCCCTGAATCATGAAGTCGGCGA
Source organism: Terriglobia bacterium (assembly GCA_020073325.1). GTDB lineage: Bacteria > Acidobacteriota > Terriglobia > Bryobacterales > Bryobacteraceae > Palsa-187. The sequence continues at coordinate 2,787 of JAIQFJ010000556.1, forward strand.
TGACGCGGTGAAAGACGGTCCCGTCGTAGAACTTCTCGCGTGCGAGAAAAACAAAATTGTTCACCGTATTGGGAGCGTCCTTGGTGAACAGCTCGCAAACGATTTCCCCGCGCGACGTGTTGAAAGTCGCGGTGTACTTCTTATTCGTGTCGATCGCCATCGCGGGCGGTGCGGAATATTGTTTGGACATGTCACTACCAGCATAGCCGCAGAACCCCCGCCATTGCCCCGGCCAGTGAGAGTCTGTGTGAAAAGGTCGCGACCGGGCTCGTGACCAGTCTTGTCCGTTCGAGGCACAGATCAGCCCGCCTCGATCCGCCAGCTTTCGCGCCAGCCGCTAGCACGCTTGGACCGATTCGCTTGCGAGTAGTCCCTCATCGCCGCCCATTCAAGATCTCGCTCAAAATTCCAAAATCGATATTTCCGCCCGACGCGATTGCGACGATCTTCTGGCCCTTCACCCGTCCTGACACCGCCGCCGCCACCGCACAGGCGGCTGCACCCTCCAGGATTACCCGGTTCCGCTCGGCGACGAACCGGATCACC
>JAIQFJ010000557.1 GCA_020073325.1 Terriglobia bacterium
GAGCAGCTCTGCCGCGCGAAATCGTATCTGCGCCACAAGCTGGGCGTGGAACCGACAGTATTGTGGCCCTCGGAAGGATCGGTATCGGATGAAGCGCTCGGCCTCGCCGCGGATTGCGGATTCCAATGGGCCGCCAGCGATAACGGCGTGCTGGCGCGAACCCTGAATCGCGACGCGTGGCCGGAGGTGACCTATCAGCCCTACGAGTGGCATCAGCACGGGCGCTCGATGAAGCTGCTGTTCCGCGATCATTTCCTCAGCGATCTGATCGGCTTCAGCTATCAGCGGTCGCCGGCCGCGGACGCCGCCGAACATTTTTTGACGCAGATCCGCAACAACGCCGGCGGTCGCGACGCGCTGGTGCCCATCATTCTCGACGGCGAAAATGCGTGGGAATGGTATGACGCCAACGGCCGCCCGTTCCTGCGCGAGCTGTATCGCCGCATCGCGGAGTCGCCCGATCTCGAGGCGCTCACCGTTTCCGAAGCGCTCGCGAAATTCAGCGCGCATCCGCTGGGCGATATTTTTCCAGGATCGTGGATCAACGCGAATTTCGATATCTGGATCGGCGCCGAGGAAGACAACCAGGCCTGGGAGCTGCTGCTCGATGCACGGCGCGCCTACGACGAAGCCGGCGATGTTCCTGAAGACATGCGCAAGCTCGCTTACGAGGAATTGCAGATCGCCGAAGGCAGCGACTGGAACTGGTGGTATGGTCCCGAACATGGCTCCGACAATCGCGCCGAGTTCGACCAGCTCTATCGCGACCATCTGACCAACGTGTATCGCGCGCTGAGCCTCACGCCGCCCGAAGCGCTGGCGCGGCCGATTCTCAAGTCGCAGGAAGGCGAGTTGCATGAGCGGCCGGCCAACCCGATTCACGCGACGCTCGACGGCGAGGTGACTTCTTACTTCGAGTGGCTGGGAGCGGGACACTATCGTCCCGATCTGCGCTCCGGCGCGATGCACGGAGGCGCACCGCCGCTGCACGATCTCTACTACGGCACCGACGGGACGAATCTCTATGTGCGGATCGATGGCGCGGCAGAAGCGGGAATCGCGATCGAGTTTGAAAGCGGTCCCGTGGAGACACAAATCGCCGCGGGCCGTATCATCGAGCTTCGCGCACCGCTGGCCGGCCAGCGATTCCGTGTCGCGCTGTCGATGAACGGGCTGCCGCCGGTCACCGTGCCTGCACAGGGCTGGATTGAACTGTAGCGATCGCCGGGAGAAATTCTTCCGCCATCTGATCGAGCGACGCCCAGTTCGTGTAAATATGATCGCGTGACGTGTCGGTGCTGCCGCCGGCGCTCGCGGCGATCCGCTTCATGATGAAGCGCAGGATGAAGTTGTATTTCGAATACATCAGCGCGCCCGCCACCGGCTTCACTTTCGACGGCAGCCATCCGGTTTCGGCCAGGAACCGGTCGATCATGCGTTGCACGTCGGCGGAGGCTTGCGCTCGGCGCGCCATCGGGGCGGCCGGATCTTCGACGCTGGCCTGCGTCAGGCTCACCGAAAGAAATATGCTCGGGATGCGCTGCAGTTCATCGAGACGCCGTTTGACGAAATCGACGATTTCGCCCTCGTGCTGCTGGCGATGCACCGATGCCGCCACAATCGCCGCGGAGTAATTCTCTAACGAGAAATTCTCAGGAAGCTTACGCGCGTCGATCAGATCCGCCTTGACGCCGCGCGCGGAGAAATCGTCCGCGACGCGCTCCGCGATCCGGCGCGTGTGTCCCTCACGCGTCCCGTAGACCACCACTACTGGTTTCATCTTCACCTCCGCCGGAGAAAGAACCCGCCGAGTAGAACCCCGGCCGCGAATGCGCCCGCCAGCCAGCGAAGGTCCGTAAAGGGCACAAATCGCGTCTTATCCCCCGTGATCTCGAGCGCTCCCGCTGGAAAAGCGCGCACGCCGCCTCCCCCACCTCCACCCTCCGGGGTACCTTCCGGTCTGCCGGGTCCGTGCCCGCCGCCCGCGCCGAAGCCATAGGCGACCTTTGCAACCGGCACAACCGTCTTGCCTTCAGCGTGAATCGGTTCGCCGAACACGGATTTGACCGTCGCCGTCGACCCCAGCGATTCGCCGATTTTTTCGAGCATCTCCGTTGTGTTCATGCGATTGGCGATGCAACTTACGGACCGTACATGCTATTCTGAAGGTCCCCGATTCGAAGGGGACCAAGAAGTCACGATTCCAGAGTTAAACCTGATCGACGCGGCGAAGGGGAACGAGGTTTGTTCCCCTTCTCGCTTTTTCGGGCGGCTCGTCCCAGAACCGGACAGCCTAACCTTTGGCAACAACCCTGTAATCTGTAACTTAGCCATGGAACGTCGCGTGCCAACTCCCGGCCCATGGATCTGAAATTCGCGCTTCGCTCGCTGCGCAACAATCCGGGATTCACGCTGCTTGCCGTCATCGTGATGGCATTGGGGATCGGCGCGAACACCGCAGTCTTCAGCGTGGTCAATTCGGTGCTGCTGAAACCGCTGGCGTATCGCGACCCGGACCGCATCGTGGCGATCCGCAATTTCTGGAAAAAGACGGGCTCCGTCGGTTCGACCGTCTCCGGCCCCGACTTCACCGACTGGCACGATCAGACCACGGCCTTTGCCGCCATGTCTTTCTATGAAAACGACAAGACCGCGGTGCAGGTGGGAAACGCGTCGGATTATGGCGCGGTGGCGATGGTGGGACCCGAGTTTTTCGACGTCTTTCAGACTGAGCCGGTCGCCGGGCGCCTGTTCAGCGCCGAGGAGAAGGCCGAGGAAAAGCCGAATCGAGTGGTGATCAGCGCCGGCTTCTGGCAACAGCATTTCGCCGGCAACACCAGTGCGATTGGCAAGGAAGTGCGCATTTACGGAAAGCCGCTGACCATCGTCGGCGTCCTTCCGCCCGGTTTCGAATTTCCCGGCAAGAACGACCTGTGGATGCCGCTGAGCGCCGCCTCCGTGAAAAATTCGGATCGCAGCGCGCACAATTATCGCGCAATCGGACGCTTGAAGCCGGATGTGTCGCTGGAACAGGCGCAGGCGCAAATGGTCTCGCTGGCGGCGCGGCTCGAACAGCTTTATCCGAACACCAACGTCAATAAGAGCGTCGTGGTGGACCGCATGCGCGACGCGCTGGTCGGCAACATTCGCCTGACGCTTTATATTCTGCTGGGCGCGGTCGGCGTGGTGCTGCTGATCGCCTGCGCGAACATGGCGAACCTGCTGCTGGCGAAGTCGACGTCCCGGGCCCGCGAGATGGCGATCCGCGCCGCCATGGGCGCCAGCCGCCTGCGCATCGTGCGCCAATTGATCGT
>JAIQFJ010000110.1 GCA_020073325.1 Terriglobia bacterium
GTCCGCCCCTGCCGCGCCCGAATCTCGGCCAGCTTGTGCATCCACACAGAATTCCGATACGACAACTCGTACAGCTTCTCCGCCGTCGCGCCCGCTGCATCGAAGCGGAGCAGTCGCATTTCCAGATTCAGCCGCGACTCCAGAAAATCCGTGCGATCCGGCCGCACCGACGCCGCGCGCGTATAGAAATCGATCGCCGCCGGAAAATCTTCCATCTGCGTTTCGATCCGCGCCACCACCATCGGCCAGCGATAATCCTTGGGCGAATCGTTCACCGCTTTCGTGAAATAGTCCCGCAGCCGCGCCCCCAAGCCGTTCGACGACGCATACGCCGCGGCCTCGCGCGCCACCGCTTCGTCTTCGGGATAGCGCCTCAGGACTTCGATGTACTGATCCACCGCGCCCGTAAAATCCTTCGACCGCGTCATGACCGGAATCAGCGCGCGTCTCATGGATGCAATTTGCTCAGGATCGCGAACCTCACGAATCTTCGCGTCGTAGAATGTCCGCAGCCCGCGATCGTCGCCCTGCCGGGCATACGTATCCGCCATCAGCGCAATGTACTCCGCGTTCGACGGAGCCTCCGCCAGCAGCTTCGCCGCGAATCCGCGAGCCCGCGCATAATCGGCCGCTTCCGTCGCCTTCCGCGCGGCTTCCAGCGTGAACTGCCGCCGATATTCCGCCTGCGCCCGCCCCGCCGATTCCTCCAGCACATCCACCGCACGCTTCGAGTTCTTGTTCCGCCAATAAAAATCCACCGCCGCGCGAACCACGCCCAGAATCGCCGGATTCTCGCGATACAGCGTGTCGACGACCTGCGCACCCTGCGCCGTTTGTCCCTGTCCTTCGAAGAACCGCGCGAGCCCCAGCCGCAGCCGCATCTTCTCCACCGGATCGGTCGCCACCGCGATCTGCCGCTCGATCGCCGCCTGCTGCACCTTCGGGAATCCATCCACGCGCGCGTCGTTTTCGATCAGCGACAATAACTCCGGCGTATTGGCTCGACTGGCGACGTCAAGCAGCGTTTTCTCCAGATCGTCGCGGCGATTCTGATTCCGAAGCAGCGCAGTCCGCAGCCGGTAGGCGCCTACCTCCGGATTGCGCGCCGAAACCAGATTCGCAGTCAACTGCTCGATATCGTTGCGCAACGCGGGACGCCGCGCCAGCAGCAACAATCGCCGCTCGGCGTTCGACCCGGGATTCGCGATCGCGCCCTTGGCATACTCCCGCACCGCGAAATCGTAGGACCGCTGATTCTCTCGAATCGCCCCCGCCTCATACGCGAACAGCGAGGGATTCCGCAGCTTCGTCCGAGCCTCGCCAATCACCCGCAGTGCGTCCTCGTAGCGGTAGTAATCCCAGAAAATGGTCGCGGTTTCGAGATACGAATCCGCGCGCGCCGGAACGATCTTCTCGATCTTTTCCCAACTCGCCGAGGCACGATCGAACTTTTCGCGATCCGCCTCCATCTCGCCGATGCGAGTCAGCGGGCCATGATCCAGCGGATCGGCCTTCGCCAGCTTCTCCTCGACGCCGATGCTCGCATCGATCGCATCCAGAGACCTCTCCACCGCCGCAGCCCTTCTCCCGATGACGCGATCCGCGGGATAATTCACTTCCATCGCGACCATCAGCGGAGCGGCCGTCTCGAAATGTCCGCGCCAGGCTTCTCCTTCGGCAAGCATCCGCTCCGCCGCCGGGTTTTGTTCCAGCGCCGAAGCGGGATTCGAAGTCCGCACCAACGCCAGTTCCGCGTCGAGCCGTCGCGTCCGCGACAATCTTTCGAACAACCGCATCCGCAGATCTTCCGCGTCGCTCCAGTGTCGCCGCAACAGCGCTTCGTAAGCCGAATCGTCGCGCGTCGCTTGCGTCGAATACGCGTTCAGTAGGTTCCTTACGAAGCTCAGATGATGCGGGAATCGCTGATGCGCATAAAGATTCAATTGCAGATTCAATGCCGGCCCGATCGGCGCCGCCGACGTCACGACGTCGCGAAAATAGGCGTCCAATTCGGTTCCGGAAAAAATCTTGACCACGTCCCGCGTCAGCCGCGTCGCATCGGCCGTCCGCTTCTGGCGTAAATACCAGCGAGCCAGCTTGTGTTCCCACGTACGATCCGGAAATTGCGCGATCGCGCGTTGATAAACCTGCTCGATCTCCACGCCCAATTTGTTCTGATCGAGAAACGCCGCGAGCGTGTCGTACAGCCCCGGATCCTTCGGATTCCGGTCGATCTCGCGACGATACAGCGCCAGCGCATCGCGAACCCGCTGCAACGCGACCAGCCGCGCGACATACCGGTCGAGCACCCGCGCATAATCCGGCGATCGCAGTTCCTCAGGCTTGCCCAACGCTCCCAGCGGAACGTTGTCCGCGCGCTTCGCCAACTCCGTCAGCAGCGCGTCGTACGTCGCGAACTCCTGCTGTGTCTGATTCGTCCGTGCATATGCGTCGGCCACGCGCAACGCCACTGACACCCGATTCGCGGCGGCCGGAAAATCGGTCAGAAATTTCGACCCCGCGCGAATCACCCCTTCGTTCGAGCCATAAATCGAATACGCCTCGATCACGCGCTCGCGCAATTCCGCTCGATCGGCCGAATTCGGAAACTTCGATTCGAACAGCGCCACCAGCTCCGCGGCTTTCATCCGGCGAAAGTAGGCCGAGGCGTACTGCTCCTCCATCGCGTATCGATTCGACGCATCGGACCCGTTCAGCACCAGCGACAACACGCCGTTCAAAAATCCCGGATGCGGATCCATCGTCGCCACGTCGCGATACATCGCCAGATTGCCGGAGCCGAAGTGGATCGGCTGCTCCGGCGCGCTGAACAGCAATCGCGCCAGCGACCCGAGCGCCGATTCTTCCGTCGCGCCGCCCATTTTGTAGAGAGCGTAAAAACTCTGCGCCGCGTCGTCGTAATCGTGGACGCTCTCAAACAAATTCCCGAGCGTTGCCAGCTCATCGGCCGTGAAGGATGTCTTGCGCTGGCGGAACTCGATCAGCACTCGCGCCGCCGCCGAAGGATTGTTCTGTTGCTGCCAGTAATAGAACAGCCGAGCCGCCGCCGAAAGATCCGCCGGATTCGCCGCCGAAGCCGCCCGCGCGCGCTCCAGATACGCGCGCAATCCACCCGTCGATTTCAGCAGCTCGAAATATTTCGTCACCAGCGGCGCCGGCCACAGCGGACGAAAACTACGCTCGTATTCCGCCACGGCCGCCGCTGTCGAGCCCGACTTCGCCGCGACTTCCGCGCGCGCCTCAATCGGAAATTCCTCGTCCTTGGGAAACGCTTTCTGATAACTCGCGATCACCTGCGTCGCGAAATCCGCCCGCTGATGATTCAGCGCGAAGTGGAAATAGCGGACGTAGAGCGACGGCTGATCGGGATAGCGCAGGATCCACTGCCCCCACTGCGTGAACGCCCATTCCGGATCGAGCTGCTGATCGTCGACGAGCTTCAGCAGCCGTTCATAGGTCCGCGACGGCCGCTGCTTGAGCACAGGCATCAGCTTTTCCGAATCCGGCGCGTATTCGCGAGCCGCAAATGTCAGCGCTTCAAATTCCTTCACCGGCTCCAGCCGTCGATGATAGAAATCCGAAAGCGCCAGCCGCGCCTCGCCCTTGTCCTTCGCCGTCTCGATGTACTTTTTCCAGTCCGCTTCAGCCGTCGCGAAGTCGAGATTCTGCTCCGCTTCGAGCGCCCGAAGAGAATACAACTCCGCATCATTTGGCGACGTCGCGATCAGCTTGGTCAGATCAGCCGTCGTGTCCTTCGGCGGCCTTCGCACCGGCACCGCACCGCCCGGCAGCAGCACGGTCTTGAAGAAAACATTTTCGAACCGGCTCGCAGCGTCGATATTTTCGATCCACGAAGGCAGCTCCGCACGCAGCGCAAAGGCGTAGATCACCAATGCTCCCGCCGCCAGAAGCATCCACCGCTTCCTTCGGTCGCGGTTCACATTGGAACCGCGACCATAGGGAGCGGCCAACTCCCGGAACTTAGGCCAGACCTTAAGGGAGAATCTCAACTTCCACCTCCCCCGTCCCGATGTTGTGCGCGAAATCTTCCGCCGTCACCGTCAGCTTGTATTTCCCCGCCGCCAGCGAGGCCGGAACCACCATTTCGCCGGCGTTCGATCCCATCTCGGCATTCCACCGCAGATAGGCCGGAGCCGCGCCGTACATGCGCGCCACAATCGTCCGCGTCGTATCCGACGCGCTCACGTGAAGCTTCATCACTTCGCCGCGATGGAACTGTTTGCGCTCCAGCTTCACCCGCACCATGGGAGGCTGGCTGGCGATCACGAACGTCTTCGATTCGCGAAACACGCGGCCCTGCTTGTCGCGCAACATCAGTCGGACCTGATACGTCCCGTCCGCCATATCTTTGGGAGCCAGAAACCGCGTCTGCCACGTATCTTCGTCGTCCAGATATTTCAGCTTCTTCACCAGCCCGAACGGAAACATCGCGACCACTGACGCGATCGATTCATCCGTCTTCACGCGCAGCACCGGATCGCCCGGACGAATCAGACGAGGCCGCAACAGCGCGCGCGGAGCCGCCAGAAACGACGTGTACGGCGTCACGAATTTATATTTCCGCGACAGCCTTATGATTTCGTCGATCGACGCCTGGTCTTCACCTTCGCGCTCGATCTTTTCAAGCAGCGCATCCACCCGGGCCTTTGCCCACTCGCGCGGCAGATTCGGATGGTCGGTCGACTGCGCCGGAAGCGTCGCCGTCGCGCGCATTTGTTGAACCGTGAACGTAGCTTGCCCTCCCGGCTTCTTATATTGCCCGGCCCACGTCTGCACCGACCCCGGAAACACGCTTTCTTCCAGTGGATAAACGAGATCGAAGTTCGACGCAGAGGTGATTTGCAGCGAAAGGTTGTCCACCGGCCGCCGCCCGATCTTCGAAAGAAACGCATTCAGTTTGAAATCGATCGGCTCCGTCGACCGCACCGATTAGAACACGCCGTTGTTGCGTGCCAGCATCTTTCCGAGCGGCAGATTCGCGTCGTCGCCGACGGCGAAAACATATGTGCGTGGCTGTTTCGACGTCTTCCATTTCGCCGCATACCACTCGGCGAGCTTGCCGTTCTGAATGATCCCGCGCGTGGCTCCGAAATCGCCAATCGCGACGATATACGGATCGTTCGCAAACGTTTGCCCGAGCGCCGCATCGAGCGCCGCCTGCACGTTCGTCCCGCCTCGCAACTGCTGCGCTTTGAGAAACGCGAGCGCTTTCTCGATATTTTCAGGCGACGCTTCCGACGGCGACGCGGTGAACGGCAGCACTTTTTCATTGAACACCAGCAGGTTGAACTGATCCGCCGGCTTCAGCGACCGCAGCAGTGATTCGAGCGCGCGAAAACTCCGTTCCAGTTTTTCCCACTGCATGGAAAGTGACGCATCGAACAGCGCAACAATCGTGCGCGGCGCAACCGGGGCGCCGGTGGCAGGCAATGCCATCAACGCCGACGCCTCGAAAAATCCGGGATCGTTTCCATCGCGATACGTTTCGATCTCCAGCGCGCTCTTCGAGGCGTCGAGCGCATATTTGATCGACAAATCCTCACTCAGCAGGACATTCCGCGCATCGAACGACGCTTTCACCGACTTCGCCGAGCGCTCCGCGATCTGGAGAGGGTACGCCTTGCTGACGATCTGAAAGTCGCGCAGCGGATGCGCGCTGGTCATTTGAAAATGGATCGTCAGACGGCCCGCCGTCTGCGCGCGATACACGTCCGGCCGCAGGGGGATCGCGAAAAAAGCTTCGCCCTGTTCCACCGGCAATCGTTCCTGATACTCGATTTCGAGACGCTTGGTCCCGTACGCCGGAATCGGCACGACGCGAGCGCTGAAGATCGAGCTGCGGCGCGCTTCGTCGGCATCGCGCTCGCCTATCTGCAGCAGGCCGGGATCGAGCGCCTGCATGCGGATGTCGTTATAGATCTCTTCCGCCCGCTTGCGTTCGAGGATCACGCCCGGAATGCGTGTGACATCGTCCCAGATCGCAAAATCCGAAATCATCGCGCGGCCGGGCAGAGCGAAGATGTAATTTCCCTCCAGCGGGGTGCCCGCATGGCTACCGAAAATCTGCCGGATGTTGACCTTCGCGTGACCGTTGTCGATGACGACGTCGATGGTCATCTCGTCGAGAGACAACACTTGCGGATTCGGCTGCTTCGCGGTGGAAGGAATCAGCACACCGGCGTCGGCGAACACGAGCCCCGTGCACGCCAAGACGCAAACCGCAAGCTTGACTGAAACCCCTGTGGGGCCGCTTGCCAAAGCGGCGAGCCGGCCGCCCGGCCGGCTGGTCTTCAGAGCTGGCAACGAAAATTTCATCGCGACACCGTCGCTTCCGGGATCTTTACGAGGCCGTTATCGGTGCCGACATACAGAACGCCTCCACGAGCCTCCAGCGCCGTCACATTGCGCGAGGGTAATCCCGCGGTCCAGAAATTCCAGCGGCCGGAGCTGTACACGGCGATACCGCGGTCAAGCGTCCCTGCATAAACCGCGCGATCCGTCACGACCATCGCATTCGGATTCACCTCCAGCGTTCCGCGCAAATCTTCGAACGTCTGCCAGTGCCCGAGCACGTCCATCTTCAGCACGCCCGCGCCGTAGGTTCCGACGAACCACTCATTGCCGACCCGCGCAATCGACGTAATCCAGTTGTGCTTCAGCCCGGAATTCGCCGTCGTATAGCTCGCCTTGACGATCGGGCCATCCAACACGGAGAGTCCGCCGAGCGTTCCTGCCAGCGTCCGCGCGCCGTCCGACGCCAGTGCGTAAACGTGATTGTTGACCAGCCCCTGAAACGCATAAATACTGCTGATCCCCGATGCGTCGATGAAACTCACGCCCGCCGGCGTCGCAGCGATCGCGGATCCATCCGGCCGCAGCACGACGTCGGTCACCTGATTCGCGATCAGCCCATCGTCATGCGTGATCACCCGGCGGCGTGCCGTGGACGCGTCGAACATCACCAGCCCGTTCGCCGTCGCCACCGCGGAAACGCCGCGCGATAGATCATGCGCGATGCGATTCACGCAAAAAAGATGATCGTCTTCAAACGACGGCCCGCCCAGGATCTGCAGGCCTCGATCGAAATAGCCGACCCAGAGCCGTCCGCTCCCATCCATCGCGAGCGCCGCGATGTTGCGATCGACCAGCGCCGCATCGTCGCGCTTTAAAATTTCCTGCTGCCCGCGCCACAGCGAATCTTCCGCGAGCGCCAACACATCGCCATCGACGCGCAGGATTTTTCGGATCGAGCAGCCGCCGCACACCGGCCCACGGCGCGGATTCGCCAGTTCCACCATGCCTTCGTCCAGCGTCCCGATCCAAAGTTTGCCATCGGCCGCCAGAAGGCTCTGCGCGAAATATCCGGGCGCGACGGTGCGCTCGACCCGGCCCGCGTGAATCTCGGCGACACCGAGACTGGTGCCGGCATAGACCGTGTCGCTATCCATCGCGATCGACAGAATCTGTTTGTCGGGAAGCGCTTCATCGATCACGCCGAGCGCGCCCGCGTTCCAATGCAGCAAGCCGCGATCGATGGTGCCCACCCACAGAGTCGCATCGTTTCCCGCGAGCGCGGTCACCTTGGCGTCGGCCAGCGAAGAATGGAACAACCGCATTTCACGGCCGTCATAGACCAGGACGCCCGATTTTTCCGTGCCGATCAGAATGCGGCCCGTATCCGCCGCGACCAGCGCCGTGATTTTGCGGTACTTCGAATCCTCGGCCCGGATCTGGCGGAAGGCGCGGCCATCGAAGGCGAGCAGGCCCTCGCCCGACGTGCCGATCCACAATTCCTGCGTGCGCGAATCGCCCGCAAGCCCGACCGCAAGCGCGGTCAGCGGGGCCGGCGGCAGCTCCGCGCCGACGCGATAGCGCGCGACGAAGGCTCCTGCATTGTCGTATTCGGCGAGCCCGATGGGACCCGCGATAAAAAGATGTCCCTGGAAAAACGCCGCATCGGCGAACACCGCCGGCGCGCCGATCGATTCGAGTCCGGCGGGAATCACCGGATCGACAGATCGAGCCGTGAAGCGGATCACCGATTCGGCCGCCACGCGCGCGCGAACGTCGTTCAGCACGCCGCGGGCACGCCACAGCGTTACTCCTCCGAAAATCGCAGCCGCCCCCGATCCGATCGCGAGGGCAACCCACAGCCGTCTGCGCGACATTGATATCAATCATAGCTCCAGTTCAAGCCCATACAATAAAGGTGTGTACGATGCCCTGTTATTGGTTTCCTTCGGCGGTCCGGAAAAACATGAAGACGTCATTCCGTTTCTGGAAAACGTCCTCCGCGGACGCAACGTGCCGCGCGAACGGATGCTTGAAGTAGCCGAGCATTACTACCATTTCGAGGGCCGCAGCCCGATCAACGATCAGAACCGCGAACTGATGGCGGCGCTGAAAAATGCGCTGCCGATTCCGGTTTATTGGGGCAATCGCAACTGGCATCCGTTTCTTGCCGATACCGTTCGCCAGATGCGCGACGACGGCGTCCGCCGCGCCATCGCGTTTGCGACGTCGGCGTTCGGCTCCTATTCGGGGTGCCGTCAATATATCGAAGACCTCGATCGCGCGTTGGGCGAAGTTGAGAACGCTCCGCGGATCGATAAGATTCGCCCGTTTCCCGACCATCCGCTGTTCCTCGAAGCGATGACCGATCGGGTCCGCGCCGCGATCGCCGAGCTGCCCGAAGCCGGGCTTCTGTTCACCGCGCATTCGATTCCGTGCACCATGGCGCAGACCAGTCCGTATGTCCGGCAGCTCGAAGCGGCTTGCGCGGCGGTGGCGAAAAACGTCGGGCGCGACCAATGGAGGCTGGTCTATCAGAGCCGCAGCGGCGCGCCGGGGCAGCCCTGGCTTGAGCCCGATATTTGCGACACGCTGCGCCAGATCCGCTCCGACGTCGTGATCGCACCGATCGGATTTTTGTCCGATCACATGGAAGTGCTGTACGACCTTGATACCGAAGCTCGCGCCGTGTGCGACGCGATCGGCGTCAGGATGGCGCGGGCCAAAACGGTGGAGACGCATCCGGCGATGATCCGCATGATCGCCGAGCTGGCCGTCGTCGAACCGCGACCATGCACGGCGGGCTGCTGCCCGGCTCCCCAAAGGCCTGGTCGTCCCAAATAGACTTTAGAGATGCGCCTTGCGTCTCTTCTTCTCCTCAGCTTTTCGCTCCGCGCCGCCGGACCCTTTATCGCCGAGCCTTACTTACAGCTCGGCGACGCGCGCAATCTTCAACAATCGGAAACCATGGCGCTGTTGTGGCAAACGCCCGACGAGCCGGCGGACTGGTCGGTGGAGCTGAAGCGTCCGCTGGGCAAAGTGAAGACGCCGCTGTGGCGAAAGATGGCCGCGCCGTCGAGCCGCAAAATCGCGGTGCAGGGAATCGAGCCGCACCTGGTCTGGCGCGCGACGCTGACCGGGCTGGTCCCCGGCGCGGAGTTCGAATATCGCGTGCTGCGCGGCGGAAAGCCGGTGTTCGAAGCCAAGGGCCGCGCGCGCAAGTCGGCGGCGCAGGCGTTTCGATTCGTCGCGTTCGGCGATAGCGGCGCGGCGACGGATTCGCAAAAGGCGATTGCCGAGCAGACGCTGAAGCAGAATCCCGATTTCGTGTTCATCCCCGGCGATATTGTTTATACACGCGGCCGCATCGCCGAATATCGCCAGAAATTTTTCCCTTACTACAACAGCGACGATTCGCCCCTGATGCGCTCGATCCTGTTCATTGCGGCGCCGGGAAATCATGACGCGCTCGGTCGCGACCTCACGATGACTCCTGACGCGCTGGCGTATTACTACTTCTGGGCGCAGCCCCTCAACGGGCCGCTGCATTCGAGCTTCGGCGAGCTTAAAGGTCCCGACGACGATCAGGCCGCTTTTCGCGATGCTGCAGCCGACAATTTCCCGCGTATGTCGAATTTTTCATTCGACTACGGAAATTCGCACTGGCTGATTCTCGATACGAATCCTTACGCCGAATGGACCGATCCGCGGCTGCGCAAATGGATCGCCGACGATCTCGCTGCGACCAAGGCGACCTGGAAATTCGTGGGCTTCCATCATCCTGGATTCAATTCGTCGAAGGCGCATCGCAACGAGCAACAGGCGCGCGTATTGAGCGACGTTTTCGAAGCGGGCGGCGTCGATGTCGTCATCGCGGGCCACGTCCACAACTACCAGCGCACCTATCCGCTGACGTTTCGCGCCGAGGCGCCGTCGTTTCCGCTGAAGCAGGTGGGCGGGACGTGGACGCTCGATAAGTCCTTCGACGGCGACAAGAATACGCGGCCCAAGGGCATCATCTATCTGGTGACCGGCGCCGGAGGAGCGGATTTGTACGATCCGCCGCAGACCGACGATCCATCGTCATGGCTGGAGTTCACGATGAAGTTCAAGTCGAATGTGCATTCGCTGACGACAGCGGAGATCGACGGCCGCACGGCGAAGTTCCGCCAGATTTCAGAAAAGGGCGACGTGCTGGATTCGTTCACGATCACCAAATGACGGTCACGGAAGCGGTTCTCTCACGACGGTCGGTGCGTGCGTTTCTCGATACGCCGGTCCCGATGCCGCTGATCGCGGAAATTTTAAGGAAAGCCTCGCGCGCGCCTTCCGGCGGAAACGTTCAGCCCTGGAAACTGTACGTCCTTGCGGGCGAGCCGCTCGACGATTTCAAAGCTCTCATGCAGCGGCGGATCATCGAATGTCCTGAGGGTGATTTGCCGCTCGAATATCACGTCTATCCGCAGCCTTTGAAAGCTCCGTATCGCGATTACCGGTTCAAGAACGCCGTCGATTATTCCACCGCCGTCGGCATTGCGCGCGAAGACAAGGCCGGGCGGCAGCGGTTGTTCGCGAACAATTATCGATTCTTCGGCGCTCCTCTGGCGCTGTTTTGTTTTATCGATCGCGAAATGGGTTCGCCGCAGTGGTCCGATCTGGGCATGTTTCTGCAAACCGTGATGCTGCTGGTGCGCGAGGCCGGCCTTGATTCGTGCGCACAGGAGTGCTGGTCGCGCTATCACCGGACGGTGCGTGATTTCTTGAAATCGCCCGAAGAGTTGATGCTGTTCTGCGGTATGGCGATTGGATCCGGAGATCCAGACGCCGCGGCGAATCGCATGCAAGCCGATCGGGCGCCGCTGGAAGACTGGTGCAAATTCGTCGTGGGCGAGACCCCGTGAAGGCAGCTACCGCGGCATCGAGTCGCGGACGTCGATCAGCTCGATGTCGAAAATCAGTTCCGCCTTGGGAGGGATTTTGCCGCGCCCGTTGATCCCGTAGCCGAGTTGATAGGGGATCATCAGCCGGCGCTTCCCGCCGACGTGCATGCCCTCAAATCCGGCTTCCCATCCGGCGATCACCTGTTTCTTGCCCTGCTCGAAGCCGAACGGTTTGCCGCGATCTTTGGTCGAGTCGAACTTCGTGCCGTCCTTCAGATATCCGGTGTAGTGTACGATGTAAACCTTGCCCGGCTCGGCCAGCCTGCCTGTGCCGACTACGTAGTCGATGTAGCGCTGTGTAAACGCCGTCTGGATTTTTCCGGTCACCGCCGGCACCTGCGCCCACACCGAAGCCGCCCCGACCAGCAGGACAGAGGGGAGTAATAAGAATCGCATCACGCGCATTGTAACAAGCCGGCAAACGAAGGGCGCGTGGCGAACGTCCATTGAGTGTGAGTTATCCTAGGCTTTCCGTATGATTACGCTGCGCAACATCGAAAAATACTTCGAACACGGCCCCACGAAGACCTTCGTGCTGCGGCGCGTGAACATCGACATCAAAGAAGGCGAGTTCGTCTCCATCATGGGACCCTCGGGCGCCGGCAAGTCGACGCTGCTGCACCTGATCGGCATGCACGACAGCGCCTGGACCGGCGAGTACACCTTCCTCGACCATCCGATCCACAAGCTCAAGAAGAAGGATCGCGACGAGCTGTACAAGAAATATTTCGGCTTCGTGTTCCAGAGCTACCATCTGCTCGATTCGCTGACCGTGTACGAGAATCTCGACATTCCCCTGTCGTACCGCAACGTGAAGAAGGCTGAGCGCGATTCGATTGTTTGCGACACGCTCGACAAGTTCCAGATGGTGGGCAAGAAGGATCTTTTTCCCAACCAGCTCTCGGGCGGGCAGCAGCAGCTTGTTGCGATCGCGCGCGCGATCATCGCGGCTCCGAAGGTGATCCTGGCCGACGAGCCGACGGGTAATCTGCATTCCAGTCAGGCGAAGGAAATCATGGAAGTTTTCAAGCGCCTGAATGAGGGCGGCACGACCATCATCCAGGTGACGCATTCCGAGGCCAATGCGGCCTATGGGCACCGGATCATCAAGATCGTCGACGGCTGGATCGCGACCGATTGAGAGATGTGTGGCGCTGCGCCCTATCGGCGCTGAGGCAGGCTTGCGGCAGGCTGCGGCAAGTCGAACCAGCCGGTCATTTGTTCTTCGTTGCGCAGCAGATCCTGCAGCGTCGTTTTGCCGAGGACTTCATCGAGCGCGACCTGCACCCGTCTCCACAAAGCGCGCAGCGAGCAATCCGACGTATGCGCGCAAACATGCGCCTGGCCCGAGTGCGTTTCGCAAAACGCCGTATCGAACATCTTCCCGCCGAGCGCCGCCAGCACTTCGCCGACAACGATCCGTTCCGCGGGCCGCGCCAGAGAATAGCCGCCCTCTTTTCCGCGGACGCTGGCAATGAAGCCGCTCTGCCGCAAGGTGCGCAGGAGCTTCGCGGCGTAAGCCTGCGAAATCCCTTCAGCCTCGCTGATTTCGGGAATCGTCACCGGTCCGCGCCGCCCGATCTGGACCAGGCAGCGGAATCCGTATTCTTCGTGGGCCGTGAGTTTCATTTGAAGTTCGTTACGTTGATGACGTCAAATCCCAGATCGAATCCCAGCTCGAGCTTCGCCACGTCGGACATCATCGACCGGTCCCAGGGCGGATCCCAGACCAGTTCGAGCTTGACGTCGGTGACGCCCGGAACCTCGCGGACTTTCGCCTCGACTTGTCCCGGCAAAATCCCTGCGACCGGACAACTCGGCGCCGTCAGCGTCATTTTGATGTGCGCCGCGCCGGCATCGTCGACGTCGATTCCATAGATCAAACCGAGATCGTAAATATTGACCGGGATCTCCGGATCGAATACCGTCTTGAGAGCGTAGACGATCGCGCCTTCGAGTTCCTTCATTCGGTTGAGACCTCTTCGTCGGAATTTTCAAGCGCAGCTTTCAAAGTGTGCCAGGCGAGGGTCGCGCATTTTACGCGCGCCGGATATTCGCGGACGCCCGAGAAAACGGCAAGCTTGCCCAAATCATCGGCGTTCGCCGCGTCGTTGGTCAGGAGCTGGTGAAACCGTTCGAACAATTTTTCCGCTTCCGCGCGCGTCTTGCCCTTCAGCGTCTCGGTCATCAGCGATGCCGACGCCACCGAGATCGCGCAGCCGGCGCCGACGAAGCGGGCATCCTTGACGACGTCGCCTTCGAGCAGAATTTCGAGCGTCAGCCGATCGCCGCAAAGAGGATTGAAGCCCTCGGCGTGCGCGCTCGACGCATCGAGATGGCCGAAATTTCGCGGCTTCTTCGAGTGATCGAGAATGATTTCCTGATACAGATCGTCGATCAATCGAAAATCTCCTTCACCTTGGCGAGGCCGCGAACCAGCGCGTCGATCTCCTCTTTGGTGTTGTAGAACGCAAGCGACGCGCGCGTCGTGGCGGGAACGCCGAAGCGGTCCATCAGCGGCTGCGCGCAATGATGGCCGGTGCGCACGGCAATGCCCTGGCGATCGAGAATCGTGCCGACGTCGTGCGGATGAATTCCTTCGAGGACGAACGAAATGACGCCGGCCTTGTGATTCGCGGTGCCCACGATGCGCAGACCTTTCACCTGCGACAACTCCCGCGTGGCGTATTCGAGCAGCTCGGCTTCATACACCTCGATGTTCTCGATACCGATCTGTTCGACGTAGTCGATGGCCGCGCCGAGCCCGACCACGCCGGCGATATCGGGCGTCCCCGCTTCGAACTTGAAGGGCAGCGTATTGTAGGTGGTCTTTTCGAACGTCACCGAGGCGATCATGTCGCCGCCGCCCTGATACGGCGGCATCTTCTCGAGCAGCGCTGTTTTTCCGTACAGCACGCCGAGGCCGGTGGGACCGAACAGCTTGTGGCTGGAAAAGCAGTAGAAATCGCAGCCGAGCGCTTCGACGTCCACCTTCATGTGAGGCACGGCCTGCGCGCCGTCGACCAGCACCGGGACGCCGTTCGCGCGACGTACGATTTCGCGAATCGGCAGCACGGTGCCGAGGACGTTGGAAATATGCGCCACCGCGATCAGCTTCGTGTTCGCGTGAACGTCGAAATTGCTGACGTCACCGCGATCGTCCACCGGAATCACACGCAGCTTCGCGCCGGTTTCTTCGCACAGCATCTGCCACGGAACGATGTTCGAGTGGTGCTCCAAAGCCGTGATCAGGATTTCGTCGCCGCGGCCGATGTTCTTGCGCCCATACGTCTGGGCGACCATGTTGATGGCTTCCGTCGTCCCGCGAACGAAAATAATTTCGCGCGCGCTGGGCGCGTTGATGAATTTCTGGACCTTGATGCGCGCTTCTTCGTAGCGCTTGGTGGACCGTTCGCTCAGCGCGTGAACGCCGCGATGGATGTTCGAATAATCGGTCTGGTAGAAACGGCTGATCGCATCGATCACCTGGCGCGGCTTCTGCGCGCTCGCGGCATTATCGAGATACACCAGCGGATGCCCGTGGATTTCCTGATGCAGGATCGGAAAGTCCTGGCGGATCGCCGCGACGTCGAACACTTTCGTAGCAGTGGTCATACCAATTGCCCTACATACTCGCGGAATTTTTGTTCTTTAATGCCGTCGATGACTTCGTGCGCGAAGGCGTCGATCAGCATGGCGCGCGCCTGGCCGGCATCGATCCCGCGCGAGCGCAGATAGAACATCGACTCCGCGTCAAGCTGCCCGACGGTGGCGCCGTGCGTGCACTTCACATCGTCGGCGAAAATTTCGAGCTGCGGCTTGGTGTTGATGGTCGCGTCTTCGGAAAGGACCAGGTTCTTGTTGGTCTGCTTCGCGTCCGTCTTCTGCGCGTCCGGCCGCACGAGGATCTTGCCGTTGAACACGGCACGCGCGCGGCCGCCGAGGATCCCTTTGTAGACCTCGTGGCTGCCGCAGTGCGGCTGCGCGTGATCGATCACCGTGTGGTTGTCGACGAGCTGCGTGCCGCCGGCCAGGTAGAGCCCGTTCAGCGTGCAGTCGCCCCCTTCCCCAGCCAGCAGCGCGTTGATGTCGTTGCGGACGATGGCGCCGCCGAACGAGAAGGTGTGCGACGAGAACGTGCTGCTGTGAGACAGCGTGACCTGAGTGGTCGACACATGAAAGCTGTCCGTCGCCTCGCGCTGAACCCGGTAATAATCGACGACCGCCCCGTCATCGAGAACGATCTCGCTCACCGCGTTGGTGAACGAGGGGGCTCCAGGGTGGCCCAGACGCGTTGGGGAGCCGTCCGGGGCGATGTGGCTCTCCACCAGCTGCATCTGGCTGTTCCGGCCGGCGCGCACCAGGACACGCGGATACGACACCTCCCCGCCGGACGCCGCCACGAACAGAATGTGGATGGGACGCGTCACGACGGCGTTCGGCGAGGCTTCGACCACCGCGCCGTCGGACGCGAAGGCGGTGTTCAGCGCGGCGAACGGCTCGTTGTCGAACGCGGCGTGCCGCGCCAGGTGCGCGGCGACGCGCTCGGAATCCGCCGTGAGGACGTCCGCCAGGCTGCGAACCGACACGCCCGGCGGCAGCGCCTGGAGTGTGGACAGGCCAGGCGCGAACCGGCCGTTCACGAACACGATCTCGACGGCGTCGGCAGCCGCGAGACCGAACGGTGCAACCTGCCCGCCTCGCACGCCTGCGCCCGCGACCGCCACCTGGAACGCACGTTCGGCAATCGGCGAGACGTTGGTGAAACGCCACTCCTCCTGCCTCGCCGTCGGGAAGCCGAGCGTCGTGAAGCGCGCGAACGCGTGCTCACGGATCGCTCGCAACCAGGCGGGCCCCGCCGTGCGCAGGTCGTTGAACCGCTTGAACTGGATCACGTACGGATTGACGTCGGTTACGGGCATAGAGATACAGGCTCCATCCGCTGTCCCGGCCTGAAGGCCGGAACCTACTGGCGCACTTCCTCCTGGTCGATCCAACCGTAACCCTTCTCTTCCAGCTCGAGCGCGAGCTCCTTCCCGCCGGACTTGACGATGCGGCCTTCCGAGAGGACGTGCACGTAGTCGGGCACGATGTAGTTCAGCAGCCGCTGGTAGTGGGTGACGACGATGGTCGACCGCTCCGGGCTGCGGAGCGCGTTGACGCCGTTGGCGACGATCTTCAGCGCGTCGATGTCGAGACCCGAGTCCGTTTCGTCGAGGATCGCCAGGCGCGGCTCCAGCACCGCCATCTGGAAGATCTCGTTGCGCTTCTTCTCGCCGCC
>JAIQFJ010000111.1 GCA_020073325.1 Terriglobia bacterium
CTTGCGCATGATGATGTCGCGCGCGGCGTTCGAGCGTACGGGCCTGATGGGATTCGGCAGCCGTGGAGCGTATCGCTATCTGTTCAAGATGAGTCCGCTGTCGCCGCCGGTGGCGGAGGTGCGCGGCGCATTGCGCGAAGCTCTGCCCGAAGCGCTGATCGCGGATTTCCGCGAGTCGAATCCGATCATCATGCGCGGCCTGGACCGCTCGACCACGTTCTTAAGTCTGGTCAGCCTGATTGCGATGATCGTGGGTGCGCTGGGGGTGGCGATGGCGATGCACGCGCACCTGCAGCAGAAGATGGACAATATCGCGGTGATGAAGTCGCTGGGCGCGAGGTCGGGCGAAATTATCCGCATTTATTTGATCCAGACGCTGCTGCTGGGCTTGGCGGGCGGGTTGGCTGGAGTCGCAGTAGGACGCGGGGTGGAACAGGTGTTCCCGCTGCTGATCAAAAAATACTTCGACGTCGGCGGGGCGATGGGATGGCACCTGGAAGCCGCGGGGCAGGGCATTGCGGTGGGCGTGCTGGCGACGCTGTTGTTCACGCTGCCGCCGCTACTGGCCATCCGCAAAATTCGCCCCGCGATGATCCTGCGGCGCAACATGGCGGATGCGCGGCAATCGTGGGGGAAGCGGATGAAGGAGGCTCGCGCTGCGATCGCGGCCGGCGGAGCGATCCTGATCGGCATCGGCGCGATCGCGGCGTGGCTCGCGGGATCGCCGAAAGTCGGCGGATATTTCGCGGGAGGATTATCGGCAAGTTTAGTCGCGCTGGCCATCGTGTCATGGGCGCTGTTGAAAGGCGTGCGCGGATTTCTGGACCGCTCGCCGTGGCGCATTCCGTCGCTGGTGCGGCAGGGTATGGCGAATCTGTATCGCCAGGGCAATCAGGCGCAGGCGATCCTGATCGCGCTGGGGCTCGGCGTGATGTTCACGCTGACGGTATACCTGGTGCAGGAATCGCTGGTCGGGCAGATCATCGAGACCGCTCCACCGGGCGCGCCGAACGTGTTTTTAGTCGGCGTGACACAGGCGCAGGTCGAGCCGCTGAAGCAGATCCTGGCGCATACGGACGGTGTCGAAGGCTCGCCCGAATTTGTGCCGCGCATTTCGACCCGGATCGTTTCGATCAACGGCGAGCCCCTTCCGCCGCGGGCCCGCGCGACTCCGACGGTGCTGTGGGAAGGCTTGCAACCCGATTACATCCGGGTGGTCGACGGCTCGTGGTGGAAGCAAGACGCGCTGCAGCCCGGCGCGCAGCCCGTCGTTTCCGTGCAGATCGAAGCCGCCAAGCGATTCAACGTGAAGCTGGGCGACTGGATCGAACTGCAATCGAGCGGACGCACGATTCTGGCGCGCGTGGTCGCGCTGCATGAGTGGGAGCAGAAGCGATTCCTGCCCACCAGTTCGTTCGTCTTCAATCCTCCCGCCTTGGCAGGATTGCCGGTGTCGTACGACGGCGGCGTGCGCATCAAGGCTGCGCTGGTGCCGCAATTCCAGCGCGCGGCGTTCGACAAAATGCCGACGGTGACGGTGGTGAACATCGCCGACGCTTTGGAAATCGTCCAGCAGGTGATCGATCAGATCGCACTGGTGATCCGGTTTTTATCGGGCTTCGCGATTCTCGCGGGCGCGATTATTTTAGCGGCGAGCGTCGCGGGGACAAGGTTTCGTCGCGTGCGGGAAGTGGTGATCTTGAAGACGATCGGCGCGACGCGAGCCCAGGTCGGCCGGATTTTTTCGGTGGAATTTTTAACGCTGGGGCTGGTGGCGGGCGTCATGGGAGGAATTTTGGCGGCGCTGTTCACGAGCCTGGTGATGAAGCGGCTGCTGAATGCGCATTTTCAGTTCGACATAAAGCCGATTGCGCTGGGGATTATCGCGACGGCGCTGCTGGCGAATTTGTCGGGATGGCTGGCGAGTGTGCGTATCCTGCGGCAGAAGCCGCTCGAAGTTCTGCGTGAGGAGTAAGGACCGCGGTATGAGAGAATCGGAGGCTCTTTAAACAAAATGCGCTATGCGTTGTTGACACTTTTCTGCGCGCCTTTTTTTTCTGCGACGGCCCAGAGCGTCGATCCAGTGATTGTGATCCCGCACATCGCTGACGGCGGATTCTGGAAGACGACGTTCAAGTTTGTAAACCTGGGGACTCAGAAGGCGCACATGCAGATGCAGTTCCTGGGAAACTCCGGCGAGACATGGTCGGTCCCGATCGCGGCGAGTGCCGATTTTGCGGCGGGGAACTACGCGTTCCTGGCATTCGATATCGGACCGGGACAGACGGTGACGATGGTGACGGCGGGAACGGCGAGCGACACGTCCACCGGATGGGCGGTTGCCGCTCAACCGAACAGTCCGGTGAGCCTGGTGGCGGGAACCACGATCTTCACGCAGCATGTTCCCAACGGGCAGGATCAGGAAGCGTCGATTCCCATGGCGGATGCGATCACCGGGGACTTTGCGCTGATTTTCGACAATACCGCTTATTCGACCGGGATCGCGATCGGGAATCGCGAGAGCGTTTCGGTAACGCTGACGGCCCATATTCGCGACCGGCTGGGGAAAGAGATCGACACGCAGCTGTTTTCGCTGCCGCCGAACGGACACGTCGCGTTTGCGTTGCCGAGCGTGTGGAATTCGACGGCGGGAATCGCGGGATCGATCGTGTTTTCGGCCGCGGGGCTCACCTTCGGCTCGTTCGGGTTGCGGTTCAATGGCAATGCGTTCACGACGATTCTGTCGGTCCCGTTGGGTCAGTAGCTTCGCGATCAGTCGGAGCGTTTTTCAAAGAACAATGTTCGGAGAGCTCTCCTAAAGTGGCCTGTTTAAGCCCCGGTGCCACGGGGGACGCTTTGACGTGAGACGTCGCCTCGGCTATCGTTCGGACGTTCAGAGAAGTTCCCTAGGCATCTCCGTCGGTGCATCCGGGCCACCGATAGCAGCGACCCGGCTCTCTGCGCACAAGATAATTCCGCGATGCGCGAAAGCGTGCTCCATCGAAACGCGAAGTAATTGATTCGCGGCCCGCTTGACCAATCGATGCGGCATGGACAAGACTGGATGATCATGATGAAACGGTTGTGGGGAGTCGCGCTGCTCGTTCCGGTGATGGCGGTTGCGCAGAACAAAGTCTCCGCTGAGCGTGAGGCCGGCATGAAGGCCGATCTCGCCGGCCAGATCGACGGGATGAAGAAGCAGGCGCAGGTGATGGTCGATAGCGTCTTCAGCTTCGCCGAGCTTGGTTTCCAGGAGTTCGAAACGTCGAAGTATCTGACGGCGATCCTCGAAAAAGAAGGCTTCAAAATCGAGCGCGGCGTTGCCGGCATTCCGACGGCGTGGGTCGCGAGCTGGGGGCAGGGCAAGCCGGTCATTTCGCTCGGCTCCGACATCGACGATATTCCGCAGGCGTCGAACAAGCCCGCGGTCGCCTGGCATGACCCGATCATCGAAGGCGCGCCGGGGCATGGCGAAGGACACAATTCCGGTGTGCCGCTGAATATTCTCGCCGCGATCGCCGTGAAAAAAGTCATGGAGCGCGAGCATCTGCAAGGCACCCTGCGCCTGTGGCCCGGCGTCGCCGAAGAAGAGGACGGCACCAAGGCGCATTACGTCCGCGCCGGATTATTTAAAGACGTCGACATTTGCCTGTTCACGCACGTCGGCACGAATCTCGGCGTAAGCTACGGCCCGTCGGGCAGCAACGCGATGATTTCGATCGAGTACATGTTCAAGGGCGAAAGCGCGCACGCGGCCGGTGCGCCGTGGCGTGGCAAGAGCGCGCTCGATGCCGTCGAACTGATGGACGTCGGCTGGAATTTCCGCCGCGAGCATCTGCGGCTCGCCCAGCGTTCGCATTACGTGATCACCAACGGCGGCGATCAGCCGAACGTCGTGCCGCCCAACGCGACCGTCTGGTATTACCTGCGCGAGGCCGATCATCCGCACGTGATGGATCTGTGGCGCATCGCCGACAACATGGCGATCGCCGCAACGCTGATGACCGATACGACGTACACTTCGCGCCTGCTCGGCAGCGCGTGGTCGCCGTTCGGCAATCAGCCGGTCGCCGAGGATATGTACGAGAACATCAAGAAGGTCGGGCTGCCGCAATGGTCGGAGGCGGACGAGAAGCTGGCGACGTCGCTGCAAAAGGAGCTGAAGGTGCCGGTGGTCGGCATGGCGAAGAAGCTATCGGTGATGCGTCCGCCGCGTGAGGAGCCCGAGGGTGAAAACAATATCGGTCCCATGGGAGGCGGCTAGGACGATATCGGCGACATTTCCTGGAACGTCCCGACTGTCGTCCTGCGCTTCCCGTCGAACATTCAGGCGGGTCCCGGCCACAACTGGGCCAACGCGATTTCCATGGCGACGCCGATCGCACACAAAGGCGTGGTCGCGGGCGCGAAGGTGCAGGCCATGACCGTGCTCGACATTTTGCTGCATCCCGAATTGGTCACCAAGGCGTGGGATTACTTCAAGAATGTCCAGACCAAGGACGTGAAGTACCAGAGCTTCCTGCGTCCCGACGACAAGCCCGCGATCTGGCTCAACCAGGCGACCATGGCGAAGTATCGCGACGAGATGCGCAAGTATTACTACAATCCCGAAAAGTACGACACCTATCTGGAACAGCTCGGGATCAAGTACCCGACCGTGAGATGATGGCGATCCGGCGGCGGGATCCCGGGGCGCGCTAGAATAGGGGTTCAGATGTCCCCCAACCGCGCCTCTACTCCCGAGGCGACTCCGCTGAGCAAGCTCCCGAACATCTGGATTCTTGCAGGAGTCAGCTACGCGTTGGTGATTGCCGTCACCATTCTTGCGGTCTTCGTCTATCATCGCTACTGGCCCAACGCCGACCGCAGCGAGGTGGAACTCGAGCAGCGGTCTGCGAGCATCACCGTCGGCTCGGTGTGGATGCCGGTTTACCCCGGCGCGCTTCATCACGACGCGACTTCTTCGACCCGCGGCGATGTCACCGAAGGCGACCTGAGCTTCACCAGCGACGATCCTCCCCAGAAGCTGCTCGCGTTCTACCGCACCCGGCTTCAGCGGGCAAAATTCAACGTGCTGTTCACGCCGGCCGACACCGGCGGCACAATCCAGGCGTTTACGGACAGGGGAAAAACCATCGCGACTCTGACCATCGCCTCATCGGGAGCCGGCTCGGAGGCGCATATCCACACCAGAGCCATCGAAACGAAGCCGTAGGCCACGGGAACGGTGAGGGAGATCCGGGGAAAAGGTCCAGATTTCAAGGCGAGGTGTGTCTATCGTTACAGCGTTTCAGAACGATCTGCCTCCGCGATCAGAAGATCCACGAATGCTTCCGCGTCACGGCCCGGGCCGTCAGCTTTGCGTGGGCGGGCAACGCCACCAAACGACTTGACCACTACCTGCACGCAGCACCACCCGATCCTGGTTCACAAAAAAGAATCTGACGAGCCAGTTGGCACCAGACATATCCGCACGCGAATCGTAAATAGCCAATTAGTAGGGCATACTTCGGCGGAGAGTTCACTATGAGTGATTTTTTGTGTTGACAGCGAGGGCGATCTGGGTCATACTGTGAGTGGCTAACCGATTCGGTTAGTTGCTCTTTGACAAGGGATTGTTCATTATCTGGGGCTGAAGCAAGAAGCTCTCTGGGAACGCAAGCCGTGTTTCCCTGGGGGCGGCTCAGTAGTTTTGGGCCTTTCGACGACGCAAGGGAAAGCAAGCACGGCGGGCCGGTACGCCGCCTGTTACGAAGCCATTTCGTTGCGACGTTCCTCCCATAGCTGGTAAGCAGTTGCTGTAATTTCGACTGGTTTTTGGGCGCAGTGTATCGGTAGTTTGTTGGATCAGCCATTTCCATAGACGGCCCCGGAGGCGTTGTCGACTGGCGCTAAAGGAGCGCCGTCTAATGACTAACCTGTTAAAGTGCGCCGAGACGTTGAAAGACGTTCGGCGCTGCATGCAGAATGATGCTGATCCTCGTATGATGGCAGCGCTCGAAGAGGTAATTACCAAAATCGAGCATTGCACAGCGGAAGACGAAGGGACTCCGTGGCGGCTCGCGCAAGCGGCTGGCGAAGGACTCGTCGTTATCGGCGAGATCCTCATGTGCCTCAATGGCATCGCGGACATTGTTACCCGTTTTCGTGCGTAAGCGTACAGCAAACTACTTTTACAAAAACATAAGGAGAAGTCTTGGTGAACGTCGGAAGGGCAATTAAGCTATGCCGGTCACAAAAGGGTTGGACATTGGCACAGCTCGGCACACGAACGGGGATCGCAAGATCGCATCTTTCCATGCTTGAACGCAACCAGCGCGACCCCTCCATGAGCGCCATGCAGGCGATCGCAAACGCCCTCGGCATGCCGCTCAACGTCCTCATCTTTCTTGCCGCTGACGAAAAAGAACTCACTGGGATAAACCAAGAACTCAAGGAAAAGCTCTCGCGTGCCGCACTCGAACTGCTCAGTCTGCCAACCACCCAAAACCTCTTTTAGCGAGCACCCCATCGGCTCCATCACGACGCTGGCGCGCATGCTCAAACTCACCACGCAAGAACTCGCGCACCTCGCCCAGAACGCCGACAAGCTCTACCGCATTGGGAAACGAGAAAAGAAAAAAGACGGCACCACTCGGCTGTGCTTCGACGCACTCGGCCCCCTCAATAGCGCCCAAGCACGCATCCAATGTCTCATCCTCAATAAGGTGACCTATCCCGAATACCTGCAAGGAAGCATCAAAGACAAAGCATCACCACGAGGGCAAGCCGCTAACGCCCGACTCCACACCAACCAAAAAACCATTATTACGCTCGACATCACGCAGTTCTTTCCCAGCGTCAGTCACGCAATCGTTTTCGACATCTGGCACCGCTTCTTCCGCTGTCCACCAAGTGTCGCCACCTGCCTCACGAAGCTCACGACGAAAGAAGGAGCACTACCCCAAGGGACCAAGACAAGCAACCTCCTCGCAAACCTCGTGTTCTGGGAAGAAGAATGGCAACTTGCCGCGCAACTGCACGCAAACAACATACGCTACACGCGCCTTACCGACGACATCACTTGCTCCAGCCATCGACCAATGACCACGCACGAAAAGACGACCTGCATCGCCGCGATACGCGCCATGTGCCTCCGTAAGAGGCTCCGCCTCAACCGCAAGAAACAAACAATCGCCAATGCCGCAACGCGCATGGTAACAACCAAACTCGTCGTGAACACAAAAACGTCACTCACCCGTCAGCAGCGAGCAGCCATCCGCTCGGCAGTCAACACCCTCAGCAACGTCCCGCCTGAACAACGCAGCACCGCACACTACCAGCGACAGTACAGCAGGGCAAGCGGGCGCGTCGCATACCTCAAGCAACACCACCCGCACGAAGCCGCAGAATTGCGCACCACCCTACGGCACACACGACCAATCCGGCAGGACTAAACGATGCAATGCGGACAAAAACCGGACAATGACAGGAAGGATGGTCGTCAGAACAACGACCGCGTGATTGCGCCTAACAGCAATGTTTTGAGGCTCTTCATCGAAAACGGGGGCAGTGAGCCGACTCTTTAGCTGAAACATAAGCTAAGGAGGATGTTTCCATGGACTCAGAAGCCGTGATCGGGCTGGCGAACTATGAGATCGTCAGCATCGAACACCGCGGTGGAGCAGTGCGGATTTCTGCTCGCTACAGCGGAGCCATCGCGTGCCCGGATTGCAGCAGCGAGGAGCTTCGCAGCAAAGGCCGCTATCAGCGCCACCTACGGCATGAAAGCTGGGGAATGCGGCACGTCTGGCTGATCTTAGAAGCGCGAAAGTGGCTGTGCCAAGCCTGCGGCCGCGGATTCCGCCAGCAGTTCCCCGGGATCCTCAAGTGGCAGCGAGCCACCGAAAGATTCCGCAGCATGATCTTTTTCCGGCACTGGGACGGGATCAGTCGACGGCGGCTCGGCCAGCGCGAAGGGATCGGCAGCGCGACCGTCGAACGCTGGTTCCAACACGTACTGAAACGGCTCGCCTCGGAGAGAACCAATGCGCTGTGCCCGGCCGTGCTCGGCATCGATGAGCACTTCTTTTCGCGCCGCCACGGCTATGCGACCACGTTCTGCGATCTGAAAAATCACCGCGTCTACGATGTCGTGCTGGGACGCAGCGAAGCGTCGCTGGAGGCCTATTTTCAGGCCTTGGAAGGAAAATCTTCGGTGCGCGTGGTGTGCATCGACCTGGCCTCGGTGTACCGCGCCTTGATTCGCAAACATTTTCCAAATGCGCTGATCGTGGCCGATCGCTTCCACGTCATCCGGCTGGTGAATCATCACTTCCTCAACTGCTGGCGCGAACTCGATGGCGTCGGTTCTAAGAACCGTGGATTGCTTTCGCTCATGCGCCGGCATCGCCACAACCTCAAACCGGAGCAGTTCGTTCGGCTCAGCGCCTATCTCGCCGAGCGCCCGGCGCTGGAGCTGATCTATCGCTTCAAACAGCGGCTGTGTTATCTGCTGCTGAAGAAACACCGCACACGCAAGCAGTGTGCCCGGTTGATCCCGCGGCTGCTGCGAGCGATCTCGGAACTGCGCCAAGCGAAGCTGGCTCAACTGGTCACGCTGGGACAAACTCTGCAGTCCTGGTCCCAGGAGATCGCAGCGATGTGGAGGTTCACCAGGAACAACGGAATCACCGAAGGATTCCACACCAAGATGGAACTCCTGTCGAGGCAGGCGTATGGGTTTCGGAACTTTCAAAACTACCGGATGCGGGTTAAGGTACTCTGTTCTTGATCAGCTCGGGAGCGGGTTGGCCCCCATTGTTGGCGTAGAGCCCTCTGTTCTTGATCAGCTCGGGAGCGGGTTGGCCCCCATTGTTGGCGTAGAGCCCGAAACAGACGCTTGGAGTTGGGGCAGAAATGTAGTGGCTCCCCGGCATGGATTCGAACCACGATTCACGGCTCCAAAGGCCGCTGTCCTACCATTAGACGACCGGGGATCTGGGCACTGCGCTCAGATCCTCAGTCTAACATTTGCCCGCGCACGACTCACAGACCTGTGGGGACCGTCTTCAAGAAATATTTCCAGAACGGCACGCCGTTTTTGTCGCGGACGGCCAAGGTCGTGTGCTTCACCTGCACTTCGCGCGACAGGATCAGGTCCTCGCCCTCATATTTCACCTTCGACCCGATCACCTTCACCTCGTCGCCTTTGGTGAATTTCACTTCGAACATTTCGACGAATTGGGTCGGCGCGATGTAGATCTTCAGCTCATCGCCTTTCACTTTCACCGTGAGATTCACGCCCTCGATCGGGTTGCCTTTGGCAACCTCGCGGACTTCCGTGACTGTTCCCGTCACGTCCACCACCGTCGACGAATCCCACGCCGGACCGGATTTTTCGGTTTCTTTCGAATCGCCGACCGCCGGCAACATCGCTGAGCCGAGCAGAACCGCCAGTGCGAATACTTTCATGGCAACCTCCGCGGCGGAAAGGTGCACGTGTCAATCCGCGGAGAACTTGCCTGTTCTCAATGAATTGGATAGAGCCCTGCGCGAAGTGACTCAGCGCCGGGACTCGGCGCGACGCCATATGACGTCACCACTCCGCGTAGGGCGTGCCTTCGAGACTCTTCTGATCCGATCCGCTGTGGACATCCCAAATGCCGGGTTGCGTCTGGTCGATCGAGCTGAGCGCGTCTTCCATCACGACGCGCCAGGTCTGGTCGCTTCCCGTGATTGGATCCACCGGAACCGCGCGCAGGTAGCCTTCGCTGACCAAGTCCTGCAACGTCTGCGGAGCCTTTTTCTTGTCGAACGTGTACTCGTCGATCACCGTGCGCATGGTGAACAGGTTGTTCTTCAGCAGGCTTTCCTTGGTCCGCAGAAGAGCCTTCTGATACAGCGGAACGGCGATCGACACCAGCACGGAGATGATCGCCATGACGATCATCAGCTCGATGAGCGTATAGCCTTTCTTGAGCGCGCACGACGGGCGCAAATCGCCCTGTGCGCTTGGGCGCTCTTTACCAGTCGGAGTATAGCGTTCCATCTCTCGCGCGCTCCGTACTCTTTGTGTACACGTCGAAAACATTTTGACCGCCCCAACTCTGCGACTTCGGATCGTCCTGCGTGCTCCGTTTCCCCCAGTCATAGCTGTTGGTCATCGGATCCAGCGGGATTTTGCGCAGAAACTTGACTTTCTTTCCTTCCGCCGATTGCAGCAGCTTCACGCCTTCCACCAACTGATCGAGCGACTCGGGATATCCTTCCGATCCCAGCTTCACCTCGATCTTGCCCTGAATCGCCGCGTCCTTATAGTCGTCGATCGCTTTGCGGATCTGGCGCAGGGCATAATTCAGATCGTGCTCCCGGTCGCGCCGGACGCGATAGCGCACCAGCGGCACCGACATGGAGGTGAGCAGCGCCATGATCGTGAAGGCCACGATCAACTCGACCAAGGTCAAGCCGCGCTGGTTTTTCCTCCTCATACTTCTACTGTACCGTCACCGGAATCGAGCCTGCGGTCATCGGAATCGATCCGCCCTGGGAATTTTTCAGCGTCGTATCGACCACCGTAATCGTGCTTTGGCCTTTTCCGACCGCGACGAAATTCAGCACCGCGATCGCGCCCGAGCCGGACACTCCGGGGGAGCCCGGCAGTCTCGCGATGGTGATGGTCGCCTCACCCGCGTCGTTGCGAATATCTTTGACCGAGTTCACCCGCGCTCCGTCCCGCGTGAAAATCTCGCCGGGACCGGCATCGTTCAGCCGCAGCTTGGTCGGATCGAACTTGATCTTCAGGGGCGCCGCGCTGAACAGGTCGCTGGCGCCGTCCACCGTTACGGTGACGACCAGCGGATAGCTCACCGGAGTCTGAATCGAAGCGGGAGAGAATCCGATCTTGGCTTCGCCCGGAGCCGTCGATGCGGCAGGAGCGGGCGCGGACGGCGCCGCCGCCACGGGTTTCGGCGCCTCGGCCGCCGCCGGTGCGGCGACATCGGCCCGCGGAGCATAGGACAGCCGCACGGTCTGGTCGGTGCCGGCGTAGATCCCGCGCAGGTTTTCCGCGGAGTAGTCCGGTGTGCGGACGATATGCGGAATGATCGCGATCATCAATTCGCCGCGTTCCTTGTCCGTGTGCTGGCCGCCGAACAGAACATTGCCGAGCACCGGCATGTCGACCAGCCCCGGGATCCCGTTCACCGATTTCGAATCCTGAAGCTGCGAAAGTCCGCCCAGAATATTCACTTCGCCTTCGCGCATGCGAAGATCCGCGGTATTTTTGTTCTGCCCGATGACCGGCTGCGAAAGTCCGCCCAGGTTCACGTATTGCGCGACGCTTGAAATATCCACTTCAATATGCAGCGTCACTTCCGAATTCGAGTGCACCTGCGGCGTGATCGAAATATTCACGCCCGTATCGATGTAGTTGAACTGCGTCGAGACCAGGGGGCTGACGCCGACCGCTCCCACGCCCGGCTGAAAACTTCCGGTGGCGTAGGGAATCCTCTGGCCGACCTTCAACTCCGCCTTCATGCCGTCGGAGACGCGCAGCGTGGGCGAGTTGAGGATCTTGTTGCGGTTGTCGCTCATCATCAGGTTCAGCAGAGCGCCCGGCAGCGACGTCGAAAAATCGTTGGTCGAGATATGCGACAGGCCGTTCAGCGCGACCAGCGAGCCGATGGCTCCGCTGGCTCCGGTCGCGCCCGTATCACCGGTGGCTCCGGAAGCGCCGTTCGATCCGCCGTTGATCACCACCGGATTTCTGGGCGAAAAAACGAAGGGCACGTTCAGTCCGGGGGTGCCGCTGGAATTGACGATGCTCGCCGCCAGGTCGCGAGTGCGCGAGCTGTTGGCCTGCATCACGACCACGTCGATCACCACTTCGGATTTCGGCTTGTCCAGATCGTGCACCAGTTTTTCGGCCAGCGCCATCGCATCCACCGGCGCGCGTACGATCAGAGCCTTCTGCGCGTTGTAGGTAAACACGCGGCGGATATCCGCCACGGTGCGGACCGCGGTCGCGATTTCCTGAAATTCCTGCGGCGAGGTCGCGTTGGTGATGTAAAACGTCTTGACCACTTCGTCGTCGTAGTCGCGATGCTTGGTCGGGTTGTCTTCGGTCACGAAAATCGCATTGGCGGCGACCGGTTTCCAGAACGTGTGCGTCAGCACGGCAAGATAGTCGAAAGCCTGCTCCGGAGAAGTCGCGCCCAACTCGACGTTGAAGCCGCGCGAGGGCGGGCTATACTGCGAATCGAACAGCACGTTCACGCCGGCCAGCTTCCCGACGGTCTCAAAGAGAACCTTCGGCGGCTGATTGTTCATCTTCAGCGGACCGAGCGAGCGCAGCACGGGCCGCAGCTCCGGCGGACCCTGGATCGACTCCAGGCGCAGTTCCGATTCGCGGCGCACGCGCTGTGCCGGCGTCATCCCGCGTTCCTCGGGCGTCTGATTGGGATTTTTTCGAGCCGCCTCGATCATCTGCTGCGTGCGGCGGATCTCCTGAATCGCGATCGCCGACGAGGGGTCGGTGATGAGAGCTTTCTGAAATTCGCCCAGCGCCTCGTCCAGTTTTCCTTCCGAGCGCATCTTGACCGCCGCCGTGATGTGCTTGGCGCCCGCCTGCATCCGCGCGCGGCGCATCGCGATCATGTACTGCGGGTCGTTCGCCTTGATGTCGAGCGCCTGAAGATAGAACTCCAGCGCGGCATCCCAATCCTGTTTCTGCTCCGCCGTCTGGCCCTGATCGAACAGCTTGTCGGCCTTGCTCTTGGCCTGAAGCGCCAGCGCACAGAAAAAGACCATCGCGCAGAGCGCCGCGAAACCCCGTAAGTATTTACGATTCATCGTTTTACAGCTCACCGGCAGGCGCGCGTGCTAAACTGGGCAGCGAGCCTCTCGAAGGTATTGACGCCGTTATGGTTATGAGCGTGGAGAACAAAATTAAGATCCTGAGCGATAACCGCGGCGCGGGCCATCATTATTATCTTTCCGACCGCATGGAGGCCGGCCTGGTCCTGACCGGAACCGAGGTCAAATCCGCCCGCGACGGCAAAATCCAGCTCAAAGACGCCTACGCCGAGGTCACCGGCAACGAGGCTTGGCTGGTCAACGCGCACATCGGCCAGTACAGCCACGGCAACATCATGAATCACGAGCCGACCCGAAAGCGCAAGCTGCTGCTGCATCGCCAGGAGATCACAAAACTGCTGGCGACGACGCGCGAAAAAGGCCTGACGCTGGTGCCGACCAAGCTTTACCTCAAAGAAGGTCGCGTCAAAGTAGAGATCGCGGTCGGCAAAGGCAAGAAACTCCACGACAAACGCGAATCGGAGCGAGAGCGCGAGATGGACGCCGAGGCTCGCGCCGGAATGCGCCGCCGAACCAAAGAATAATCAGTCGCACCGCAGCGCGACCACGGGATCCACCTTCGAGGCTCTCCGCGCCGGAACCGCGCAAGCCGCCAGAGTCGTCATCAGCAGCGCGCCGGCCACCGCTCCGAAGATCCACGGATCGTCCGGCCTGACTTCATAGAGCAGATTCGCCAGAATCCGCGTCAGCCCGAACGCTGCGGCGATCCCCACGGTAATCCCCGCGAGCGAGACTCGCAGCCCCTCCGTAACCACCATCCCGACCACTTTTCCTGCTCTCGCCCCCAGCGCCATCCGCACGCCGATCTCGCGCGTCCGCTCCGACACCGAGTATGCGATCACCCCGTAAACCCCGACCATCGCCAGCAGCAGCGCCACCGCCGCGAACACGCCGAGCAGCAGCAGGTTGAACCTCCTCGTCGTGATCGACTCCGCCAGCGACGTTTCAAGCGTCTTCACATCGTAAGCCGCCTGCGACGGATCCAGCTCCGCCAGCGTCTTGCGCACCGCTCCCCCGAGCGACGCCGGATTCGCACTCGAAATCGCGAATGTCACCGACGGAATTCTGCCGGGCACCGCCGCGAAAGGAGCATAAATTTCGGGAGCCGGAGCCGCATCCAGCTTGCTGTACCGCAAGTCCGCGACTACTCCCACCACCGTCACGGCATTGGGAATCTTGACCTGCTGCCCCACCGGGTCGCGATCCCCGAACGCCTCGCGCGCCATGCTCTCATTCATCAGTACCGCGCGATCGTCGCCCTCCGCCAGCCAGCGCCCTTGCTCCAGCCGCATCCCCATCGCTCGCGGATAATCCGGCGACGAAGCATTGATCCGCACGACATGATTCTCCTGGTCGACCGGAAATCGCGCCGCGCCGAAGAGAAGCCACGTCGAGATCCCCGCCGAGCGCACGCCCGGAAGCCGCTGCACGCGGCGCAGCAGTTCGCCGAAGAAAACTCCGTGATCGCCCGGCGTCGGCCGCACCGTCAGCGTCAGAATCTGGTCCGGCGAAAAGCCCGCGGGACGCTGATTCATTCTCCAGTCGCTCTTCAGCATCAGGCCGGCCGCCGCCACCAGCACGATCGCCAGTGCAAGCTCGGCCGCCACCAGAATCTGCCGGAGCCGCATGCCCGCCAGGCCCAGCGATCCTCGCGATCCATCCTTCAGCCGCGTGTGCAGATCGTTTCGCCACACCGAAATCGCCGCCGCGATGCTGAACAGAATCGAGGCCGCCACCGCTACCAGCAGCGTAAAAACCAGGACGCGTCCGTCGATGTTCGCCTCGCGCAGTCTCGGGACGGCGTCCGGTGCGATTCGTACAAACAGCGCGATCGTCCATCTCGCCATCGCGAGCCCCACGGCTCCCGCGACCATCGCGAACACCAGGTTCTCGACGCCAAGCTGCCGCGCGATTCTCATCCGCCCTCCGCCCACCGCCACGCGGATCGCCAGTTCTCTCTGCCGCGCGCTCGCCCGCGCCAGCAGAAGATTCGCGATATTCGCCGCCGCGATCAGCAGCACGAAGATGCCGGAAACAGACAGAATCACCAGTCCGCGCCGTGCCGTGCCCGTCAACTTCTCCGCCAGCGGCGTCGCGTACACGTTCGTCGTGAACGGTCTCCGCATCGTCCCCAACGCCACCTGCCTCTGCTCGATCACCTGCACTTCTGCGAGCCCCCGCGCCATCGGCACGCCCGGCTTCAGCCGCGCCACCACCGCTCCCGCGCGCCCTTGCAATTCCGCCGGTGTGAACGACGTGTATGCATCGATCCGCCCTGCTCCCCACCAGGTCGGAAATTGAAACCGGAAATCCTCGGCCAGAACGCCCGTGACCGTCACCGGTTTCCCGTCCACCCGCACCGCCGATCCGACAATTGCCCGATCGCCCGCGAATTCCCGCTCGAAAAAATCCCACGTCAGCACGATCGCGTTCTGCTCGTCCGCCCCGAACACGCGCCCCAGCGCCGGACTCGGATTCACGATCCTCCAAAAATCGCCGCCCGTTTCGAGCCCGTTCATTTGCACCGCTCCGCCCGGTGTCTGAATTGCCGCCTGCTGAGGACTGAACGCCGTGATCGCCTCGAACGAGCGCGCCTCCTTCCGCCACGCGACATAATCGGGCAACAGCGTGAAATCACGTTTCAGGTTCGGCTCATAGGAGTTGATCCACACCAGCCGTTCGGCCTCCGGATACGCGAGCCCCCGCAGCAGCACCGCATTCACCACGCTGAACACCGCCGTATTCAGCCCGATCGCGACCGCCAGCGTCGCCACCACCGACGCCGAGAACCACGGCGCGCGCAGCATCGTCCTCGCCGCGTAGCGCGCGTCCTGCCAGATCTGCTCGATCCAGACGCGCCTCCACACCGCCCGCGTGTCTTCCTTCACCCGCGAAATGTTCCCGAATTTCCGCCGCGCCGCCGAACGAGCCATTTCGGAATCCATCCCCTGGGCGATATTTTCCTCGGTCTCCCGCTCGATAAAATCGCGGATCTCGTCATCCAGGTTCACGGCTTCACCGCCTTCAGCACCCGCCCCATCGCCCCCGAGAATTTTTCCCACTTCCCGGTTTGGACGTGAAGCTGTTTGCGTCCCTTCGCGGTCAGTTTGTAGAATTTCGCGCGGCGGTTATTTTCGGAAGACCCTTCTTCCGATGTGATCCAGCCACGCTTGATCAGCCGGTGCAGAGCCGGATAGAGTGAGCCTTGCTCCACCTGCAGCACGTCATCCGAAGTGCGCTCGATCGACTTCGCGATGGCGTGGCCGTGCGCCCGGCCCATCACAAGCGTCCGCAGGATCAGGAGATCGAGGGTGCCTTGAAGGAGTTCGAGGCGTTTTGTAGACATTCCAGGGAAAGCATACGGGCCTCCGCCTAGAATGTCAAGGGGAAGGGCTGCGATGTGGGCCTGTCAAGCTGCCGGACGTTCGCCCCAGCCAGTGGGAGTCCGCGTGAATCGCGCGTCCCCGCGCGGCACACGAATATTCGTGGGGCGGCCGTGCAGCCTGCGCCGGTCTTCGCGGGGGTGCTGTCGAAATGGCTGGACCAGGCAAGCCCCGCCAGTCAGAGTCTGTGTGAAAACTGAACGTTCGCCGCTTCCTGCGGTCGCGGTTCATTGCCGGCATCCCGCTGAATCAGCCGTTTAAGGAACCGCGACCGCAGGAAGCGGCCGACGGCGATCATTTTCACACAGACTCGTC
>JAIQFJ010000558.1 GCA_020073325.1 Terriglobia bacterium
GTGCGAGACACATTGCGCGTCGAGAAAATCCTCCTGCCCGGAACTGCGCCATTCGCGGATGGAAACCGCGGGCTGATCCTGCCAGCGAAACGGATTCACGGGCGTCGCCTGATCCAGGCCGTCGATCCGCACGGTATTGTGCGCGGCGGATCCGCGGAACCAGTTGCGTTCGACCGGATCGCCGACGTAAGTATACGTACCGGGATCGATCAGGATTTGGTGATCTCCCGCGCGAGCCACGATGCTGAGCGTGTCGGAATGGCTGTGGCCCGATCCCCAGGGGCCGAACGGGCCGGCGTCGATCAGGATGTGCCGGTCCCCGGCGGTCATGACGGCGAGGCCCGTCTCGCGGAAAAGCTTCGATGAGCAGCCTGCCGTCGCGGAACCCTCCGTTGGGCCCAGCCACCAGGCGGCTTGCGAAAAGAGATCCTCGCGTTGGTAGGTCCAGTCCGCGCGGCCGAGCCAGGCGGCGCATGTGGCGAGCGTCGCGCGTCCGAAATGCGCGCGCGCACCGAACGGATGGAAAAACCTGCCGCCGTCGTCATCGCCGATGAAGGGCAGCTCGCGCGAGGGCCCCTGCACGGCGGCGAGGAAATCGGCCATCCGGGCGATCTTTTCGCGATAGGGCTCGCCTGCGCCG
Organism: Terriglobia bacterium; assembly: GCA_020073325.1. GTDB lineage: Bacteria > Acidobacteriota > Terriglobia > Bryobacterales > Bryobacteraceae > Palsa-187. The sequence continues at coordinate 641 of JAIQFJ010000558.1, forward strand.
GCCAGGATGCCGTGGAATAAGAACATGTCGAGCGCATAGACGTGATAGTAGGCCGACTGCTCGAAATGCGCGCCGTCGTCGCGGACCTGACGGTCCAGTTGTTCGGCGACCACTCGCGCGCCGAGATCGCGCCAGCGCGTCGACCGCGGGAATCCGGGAAACAGAACGCCCAGCGCGTGCAGCACGACGGCTTCTCCCAACAGATGCGTGTTCGGGGAGAAATAGAACGAAAGATTGACCTCCAGATGACGTCCGTGGGCTTGCAGCGATTCCAGAAATCGTGCGCGCAGCGGCGCGGGCATTTCGTTTCCGGCCAGGTGATAAATCCAGATCCAGGAAAACGCGCGGAAGGCGACTTCGAGAGCGCTGGTCCAGTTGATGCCGCGCTGAAAAGGATTCGCGTCGAGCCAGCTTTCCAGTTGCCGCCAGATTTCGGCGAGCAATTCCGGATCGCCATCGAACAGGTGAAGCTGTGCCAGCAGGACCAGGTGCTGGTGGCGGTTCAGCTCCCAGATGATCTTGTGATCGCCGGCGCGGGTGGTGTCGAGATAGGGGATCAGGCGGAAATAGCGGCAGTCCGTCTCCACTCCGTTCACAGAATCGCGCCGCCAGCGGATTTCAGGACCCGTTTCGATTTCGAGGCCGAGCAGCGGGAAGCGATGCCGCAGGATCTTTTGTGCGTAGCCGCGGAGCTCCTCCGGGAAAGAGCTCGAAGCGAGCTGGGCGGCGACGGCCGACGGCGGCGGCAGCAGCGGCAGTGGCGAAGCAGGCAGGTTGCCTGCAGAGAGTCGCGGCGGGAACTTCCAGATCAGCAGGTTGACGGATTCCTGCCACAAGCGATCCCGGATTTCCCTCGCGCTGCGCATCACGCGGTGCGGAGGCGGCTGAGCCTTTGTACCAGCCAGGAGCGAAGCAGATCGCGATGTTCGGCCGGCACGCAAGCGAAGAAGGCCACACTCAAGTAAACTGCTGCCACGATGGAAGCGGCCGCCGCGAGCTGGCCCCAGGAGTGGCCGGGCAGCACCGATCCCCGCAGCAGCATCGCGACGGCGAAAGCCGGAATGCCCGCGATCGCCGGCCAGCCGTAGGTGGACCCGACGAATCGTGTAAAGGAGAAACGCAGCTCGCGGCTCACCAGCCACGGCGTGAACAATCCGCGATTGAGGATCATGAGGCTCGACGTCACCACCGCGACGCCGGTAATTCCGAAGCGGGGAACGGCAAGAGTGGCGCCGGTCACGCAGAGTGCGGCTTCGAAGATCATTCCAATCGCGTAGCGTTGATGGCGCCCCAGCCCTTGCAGCAGCATCCAGGAGCTGAACTGGCCGATCACCCCGATCACATACCCGGTGAGCATGATGGGCAGCAGCGGCGCGCTGAAGGCTGCGATCGACGGAATCCAGATGTCGAACAGCGGTCGGCCGAAGACGAACAGCATGATCGCGATCGGCATGAAGAGCGTCACGCAATAGCGATTGGTGAAGATCGCCAGTTGTGGAAGCGCGCGTGTATCGCCGCGCGCCTGAAGCTCCGCCGTGTTGGCGTTGGTGATGATGCCGACGCGTCCCACGGCCTCTCCGCTGTACTGCAGGAGCCGGTTGGGTGCGGCGTAATATCCGACGAAGGCGGCATTCAGGAAATGCCCGATCAGCAGCGCGGGACTCTGCGCCAGAATCATAGTCGAGATATTGACCAGGAACGTGTGGATCCCGAAGCTTCCCATTTTTCGCAGCGTGGCCAGGGTGGCGAAGCGCGGAGAGAGATGAAGCTGCGGAAAAATTGCGCGAAAGGAAAGGAAGAAGAACGCGTAGCCCAGAATCTGGGAGGTGATGACGAGAATGCCGATTTCCACCAGTCCTGCTCCCACATACAGCAGAATCGCTGTACCGCCGACGCGGACAACGGTCACGGCGACGGAGATCTGGCTGTACAGGTCGAAGCGTTGGACCGCTTCGAGCGACGCGGCGAAATTATTGAACACGAACCCCAGGCACCAACTGGTGGAGACCAGCAGGACGAGAGTCCGGAAGGAGGGCGCCAGCGTGGGGGAGACGTTGAAGAAACGGTCGACGTAGCGCGAAGCGACAAAGATCACCGACAGCACCAGACTGGATCCGATAGCCGCGAATGCGATCACGGTATTGAGGATTTCGTTCACGCGCTCGGTTTCGCCGGTGGCCCAGTAATGAGCCACGTATTTCACGGTGGCCGATCGGAAGCCCAGGTCGAGAAGGCTGTAGTTTTCGACCAGCGCGAAGGACAAGACCCAGACGCCGTACGCTTCCGGTCCGAGCTTTCGGATGAGATACGGTGAAATGAGCAGCCCGCCGACCAGTGCGGCGGCGACGCCCATCCAATTCCACAGAATATTGACGACGAAACGCCTGCCGCGCGGCGACGCGTGCTCGGACGAAGCGACCGTCATGAGGTAAATTGAACCACGTTGGACGATGCCGGGCAGCGTGCGGGATCAAATTCGCGGAACCACATTTCGAGCATCAGGAGCAGCCATAACCATTGTGAATTATCCCGCCGGCCCGCGTGGTGCTCGGTCAGCAGCGTGTCGAGAAACGGGCGCGAAACGATGCCGCGGTCGAGGAAATCCCGCGCGGTGAGGCTGTCCCAGAGAAGCTCGCGCAGCGGCCCGCGGAACCAGGT
>JAIQFJ010000112.1 GCA_020073325.1 Terriglobia bacterium
CTTCGCAGCGAAGGTCTGCTCTAGTCCGATGGCATATACCATGAGTCCGTATATTTTTACAAAATAGAACCGAAATAATTTCTGTCAAGAAATATTTCCCGTAATTTATCAGCGAGATAATTGCGTATTTGCTTCCCGTACCAGTACTCCGTGGTACATTCCTGACGAAGCGTTACGAACGGGCTCCGAGTCGATGCGATTCGAGCTTTTCGATTCTGCGTCCCTGAGGTTTCACGATGACCATACACAGGAGGAGTGTGTGCTCATGTTGAGCTACTTAAAGATGATTTTGGAGCGTCCCGCTTTTCGCGTAGTTGCGATTGGATTTGGATTAGCATTGGCGACCGCGCTCCTATTGGCGAGTGGCGGAGCGGTCAGCTTGATTTCGTCAAATCAAGTGAACAGTGCTGCGGGGCGTAATCAATATCACGTTGACTCGTCTTCTTCGTTAAGCAGTCCTGCGGGCGGCGGTTCATCGTGGTTGACGAGTTGGTCGGAATTCCCGACTCTTGGCCAGCCTGGCGCCGGACTTCCAGACAATGGCTGGACGAGTGCGTGGAATGGAACAGCGTGGACGACGGCCATTTCACACAATATCTCGGGTCGCGCGGCCGGGAACCTGTTCGTCACCACCGATCCGAATACGGGGCGCTATATCCTCGTTGGGCTTGACCTAATCGGCGGCACCGTCTCGCTTCAGCTCTTGTTTCAGACTTCGACCGATTACACAGGGCAGTTCTGGAATCCGCCAACGCTACCATTAGCCGGTACGTCGGCTGATTTTCCTTCGGTCGCGGTTGCCCCTAATGGTCTCATTGGCATTGGCTTCAACACTGTTAACTCGTCGGGCGCGCCGAATGGCTTTGCAACGATCTTTTCACCGGATGGCGGTGCAACATGGTCATCCACTCCCGTTTTTGTCGACGGTAGTGGGACGGGCGTAAACTTCGGACGGATCGTTGCGGTAGGCAACACATTCTATGCCTTTCTGCCAGGCACCGACCCCAATTCCCCGATCTCACCCGCGACACTGCGAGTCTACCAATGGAGCGGCTCGTCCTGGTTTTTATCGCAAAATCTGATGACCTACACCGCGCCAAGCACGAACTCGCCAAGCGGGACTTTGTACTGCAACTCCTACGCTGGAAGCCCGAATAATGGCCAGTGTGGGGTCATCGGGTACGGTCCTTTCATCGATGCGGCGGCCACGTCGGCAGGATGGGCTGTTCTCTGCCCATATTCGCTCACAGGCAGCCCGACGGTGAATAATTATATCTTTTGCACCCAGACTGCGGGATGTAGCACGATGAACTATTCGCTCGATCTGTTTATGGGTGGCATTACAACATCCTCTAATGGCGACTTGTGGATCTCCGCGCTCACTTACTCCAGCAACTCGCCCCCCAGCCCGCGCGTAGAGCAGATTGCAGCATATGGCACTTCGGGTTTTAGTTTTGTGACAGGAGTCCCCGTCGGTGGCATAGATCCGACGACATGGGCGTTCTTCCCGTCTTTGACTCTCGGATCTAATCATTGCCAAGCGATCGGTTTGTACAACTGCTTTAGCGCCGGCGACTATATTCATCCCGCTATGAATAAATTTACCGGCGCTAGTCTGCCTTTTATTGCGTCCCCGTCGAACGTATTTACGGAACTGCTGCAAAATTTTGTTCAGGATCCGGAGGCGGGATTGACTCCGGTTTCAGGACTCACCTTCCGAAAGGTTCCGATAGGGAGCAATGTGGCTTTCGTTGGTTCTATGTCAGCGGATGAGGTCCTCCGGCACACGCCGAGAACCCATGCCGTCTTGTGGCCGACCAAGTAGCCCAACATGGCACAAATCATAATGTTTATGCACCCATCCTCGATGAAGAGCCGGCCTCTGATTGCAACGTTTGCGGCTCTTACTATCGCGCCTCTTGCATTTTCGCAAAATCCCGTAGCCATTGGGACCGACTATAAACAGCCTGCCCCGCTTCTGGTTGCGCCTGGGCAGGTCGTAACCGTTGAGGTCAACGCCGGCAATCTGAGCGGACCTCCAGTACAGGCTGCTCGGCTTCCGCTGTCTGGTTCTCTCGCTGGACTCCAAGCAGGCGCCAGTGTGATTGGCACGACTACGGTCCCTAGCCCTCTCGCAGTTCCGATTCTTTCCGTTTTTCCGATCCAACTCGCTGCGTATGGCACGCTTGGGGTCACTCCCCAGGGCCCTACTGTGAACGCGGTCACGGTACAAATTCCGTATGAGCTGACGCCTCCCCTCGGGGCGGCGACGAGCCAGTCGAGGGTGTTACTCGGAATTACGGACAACCCGCAGGCTGGTTTCGGTCCGGCGATCTCACTCGTCTTACAGAGCGACGCCGTACACATTTTGAGACTTGGCGATACCGTGGTGAGTCCGGTCGACGCAAAAGGGGGTTATGGAGTGGTTGCGACGTTCCAGCCGCCCGTCGTGACCCACGCCGACGGTTCTGTGGTCGCGATGAACAATCCGGCGCGGGCCGGGGAAACAATCGTGATCTGGGCTGTCGGGCTCGGGTTGCCTTCTTCCGGAACAGTGAAAACCGGGGAGGCGAATCCGAGTCCGGCGTTGACGACGACGGTCTATGTCGATTTCGATTTTCGATCGAATGCGGGGCCGAGCATGCCGTCGGCAACGAATACGGGAGGCTCGCGGGTTCCGGCAAAACCGGTCACTGCGTATTTCGCACCGGGATTTGTCGGGCTGTATCAGATCAACGTGACCCTTCCGACGCCGCCTGTGCCGCTCGAAGCGTGCGGCGGAGTGTATCAGTCGAATCTGACGATCAATATCGGCGGGTCGGCGTCGTTCGATGGGGCCGGGATTTGCACCTCACAGTGAGGTTATTAGTCATGATTCGCGCTCTATTCGTGTTTACTTGGGTTCCGGTGATGGCTCAGGCAACTTATCCGATCGTGGGTGGGGCCGGATACCGTGGCCCAGCGCTCACGTTCGTCGCGCCGTGTCAATTGTTGACGATTTACACAAACATCGATTCGTCATCCAACTCAGCGACGGCGGGATCACTCCCTCTGCCCTTGACGCTGGCAGGAATTTCGGCTCAAGTGGGAGTGTTGGCTTCCAATTTCAGCGTACTAACCTACGACGCACCGATTCTTGAGGTGTTTCAGGCCGTCGTCGCGTACAGCCTGAATACCGGAGCGCTTGTCCAATTCACCGAGCCCGCAGCGACGATTCAAATCCCCTGTGAGATTCCGTTCCCGGCGGGTGGGGTGAATCTGCTTTTGTCTGGAGCCTCGAATCCGGGTCGAGGGGCCGCGCTACGGCTGTTCGCGAATCCGGACGCAATTCATATCATCCGCAGTGGTGACAGTCTGGAACTCAAAGCGAGCGCCGGGTTCCTCCCCAACGATCTCCCCTCTGTTCTTCACGCGGATGGTTCGGCGGTGACGAGCAAGAATCCCTCGCATCCTGGTGAGACGGTCTCGGTCTGGGCGGTCGGCCTCGGGCTACCGTCGTCGGGGACGGTGAAGACCGGCGAGGCGAATCCGAGTCCTGCGTTGACGACGAGCGTTAATGTCGATTTCGATTTTCGATCGAATGCGGGGCCAAGCATGCCGTCGGCGACGGATACCGGAGGCTCGCGGGTTCCGGCTCGCAAGGTGACCGCGTATTTCGCGCCTGGATTCGTCGGGCTTTATCAGATCAACGTGACGATTCCTGCGCCTCCGGTGCCGCTGGAGCCGTGCGGTGGGGTTTATCAGTCGAACCTGACGATCAATATCGGAGGGTCGGCGTCGTTCGACGGCGCCGGAATTTGCGTCGCGCCTTAGTGCAGAGGAATCAATGTTTGTCGCTTCTCATGGAAGCTGCCGACAGGATCGTGCCGGCGAAGAGAGTGGTGTCGGCGACATAGTTGAATCCCTCCATCAGTCCGGCGGGGTTCGCAGTGAGGAAGATCGGCAGATACAGTATCGCGACGAAAATGATGACCAGAGCCCCGAGCAAGGCGAGAGACGTCCGCGTGAGTTTGCCGGGCGCGAGGAGCAGGCATAGGCCGCCGACCGCAAGCGCCGCGGCGGTTAAGTAGCCGCAGAACGGGCGGATGGGGAACCACTCCGGAGTTTGTTTCGCCAGCGGCACGCCCGGCGCGAGCGTGGGGTGCAGCATGTAGTGAATCGCGAACACGGCCAGCGGCACGCCGACGAAGATACGGGTGACGATGCGCAGAAAATTTCCGCGGGCAGCCAGCGCGAACGCGCCGCCCGCAAAGGAAAGATCGCGCAACGCGACGGCCCACAAGAGCCTGGTATGCGGACTCGCGACGACGTTTGGCACGTGGATCATCGTAACGAAGCCGGTGAACATGATCCCAGCGAGCATCGCCGCGGCGCGCGCACGAATTTTCGTTGCGATGCTCAGGCCCGCCAGCAGCAAGCAGATGCCGACGAAACCGGCCCAGAATGCGCGTCCGGGCATCCACGCGGGGACAACGGTGACGATGCCGCGAAAATTGGAAAAATGCTCGGCGCCGAACGCGCCGATGGAGGCCGCGAAGACGGGAGGGCCCAGCGCGATGATTTTATCGACCCCGCGCGCGGCCGAAATCGTCTCCTTGGCGGCCAGAAGTCCGATCGCAAGAACGACCAGACCGACGAACCACGGCCAAAATATCGAAGTTGAAAACAGAAGGCACCTCGCGCGACCGCTGAATTGTAGATAGTGTATGCGATCGTCAGGGCGGTGTGCGGCGGACGTCTACTGCGTCGACCAGCGGGCGAGCGATTTCAGGTCTTTGATGAGGAATCCGTCGGCGAGGATCACAGGGTGCGCCCAGGTGGCGCTGTCGGCGACTTCGTATTGACGAATTTCGTTCAGCCCCTTAGCGGTCGGGCGCGCGATCAGGAGTTTTGCATCGGGCGTGAGCGAGTACAGCGTCGTCGCGCTGGCGAGCATCGCGGCGTTATCGCCTCCGCGCGGCGAACCGGTCCAGAGCGTTTTCCCGGTGCTCGCGTCGAGGCAGAAGATCTGGCCTTTTTTGAGATGCGAGAAACCGAACAGCAGATCGCCGACCACCACCGGGGAGTTCATGTACATCGAGGCGTCCTTGGTTTGCCAGATGGTCTGCGGAGTATTGTTCGCGACGCGGACCGCGAATACACCCTTATCGAGTCCCGAGAAGATCAGCGTGTCTTTATACACAACAGGCGTCACGATATTTTGTTCATACGATGTGGTGAACGGAATTTTCCAGAGCAGCTTTCCAGTCGATTCTTCGAGCGAAACAATATTCTGCCGCGACTGCGTGACCACCTGACGCACGCCCCCGAGTTCGACGACGATCGGTGTCGCGTAAGCCGGCGAATCGCCGTTCCACGACCATTTCACGGCGCCGTTTGCAGGATCGAACGCCGTGATCGCGCCCGTTTTTTCGCCGCCGATGTGGACGATCAGCAGGCCGCGGTCGAAAATCGGCGAGGTGGCCGTGCCAAAGGTGGGGGCGGTGTCGGCCTGATTTTTCGAGGCTTGGTGACGCCACAGCGGCTTTCCGGTTTCGGCGTCGAAGGCGGAAAGAATCCCGCTGATGCCGAAAGTGTAGAGTTTTCCGGCGGCGTAGACCGATGTCGATTTCGGACCAGGTCCGTGGCCGGTCGCCGCGCTGTTCATCTTGTACGGCGCCGCATATTGCTGCTGCCAGCGGATTTTTCCGGTTGCGGGGTCGATGGAGTAGACCGTCTCCTGATCGCTCTTGCGGGCGAACGCGTAGACGCTGCCTCCGGCGAAGATCGGCGAGGAGTGTCCTTCACCGATTTCGATTTTCCATTTCAGGTTGAGTTTTTCGGCGAAATTTTTGGGTTCTTCAGTAACGAGGGCGTCGTGCTGGGAGCCTCGCCAACCGGGCCAATCGGCGGCGAGAAAGACGATTGCGAGGAAAGCTGCGAGGTGCATGTTTGTCCTAAGTGACGAGCTGAGTCGTCAAAGGTCACACCCGGAACGGCATGCCCATCCAATAATCCATCGCCCGAGCGAATCGAGGAGAACCGGGGTCAGAAAAAGGAGAATTACGGTGCGAAGAGTCGGAGGCATCTTGCGTCGGACGAGCCGGTCGACGACCCGGGTCAGGAAATAAACGGCGACTATCGCGGCGATGAGCGGGATGGTCGCGAATACGGCTTGCACGCCCACGATGATATCAGGACGTTGCGGCCTGAGAACCCCGGCCCCACGGCCAGGGTTGTCGTGGGTTCCCTCTATTGCTCGAGGTAGGTGTAGCCGTTGAGCCCTTCTTCGTAGAAACGAAGAAGCGAGCCGGATTCTTCATACCCGATGCGTCCCTCGCGCACCGCGCATTCGACGTCTTTGCGGAATTGTTCGAGCAGTTCCTTCGACTGGAACTGGACGTAGTCGAGCACTTCGCGGACGGTGTCGCCCTTGATGAGCGCTTCGATCACCACCGCGCCCTTTTCGTCCAGGCTCACGTGGACCGCGTTTGTATCGCCGAAAAGATTGTGCAGATCGCCGAGGATTTCCTGATAAGCGCCGACTAAGAACGCACCGAGCACGTAGGAATCACCGGTGAAGGTGTGCAGCGGAAGAGTCTTCTTTACGTCGCGGCGATCGATGAAGGCGTCGACCTTACCGTCGGAGTCGCACGAAATGTCGCCGAGGATGCCGTGGCGATAAGGCTCTTCTTCCAGGCGATGGATCGGCATGATCGGGAAAAGCTGCTTCACGGCCCAGCTATCAGGGAGGCTCTGGAAGAGTGAGAAGTTGCAGAAGTAAGTATCCGACAGCAGACTGTCGAGGCCTTCCAGCTCTTCAGGATAGTAGTCGAGTTCCTTGGCAAGCTTCTGGATGCGGCGGCAGATCACCCAGTAGATGCTTTCGGCGAGGCTGCGCTGCTGCAGCGGCAGATAGCCGAGGCTGAACAGGTTCAGCGCCGAATCGAGCGCCTGCTGCGCGTCGTGGAAACTTTCGAGCAGATTTTTATTGGAGAGCCCGCGTAGCGTTTCACGCAGGTCGATGAGCGGCTGCTCGGCATCGTCGGGGACATCGGGCGAGGTTTCGGCGTCGCCGAAGCCGGTCACGCCGAGAACGTTGAACACCAGCGCGCTGTGATACGCGGCGACGGCGCGGCCGCTTTCGGAAACGATGGTGGGGTGCGGGACCTCCGCTTCGTCGCACACGCTCTGGATGTGATAAACGACGTCGTTGGCGTATTCCTGCAGCGTGTAATTCACGCTCGATTCGAAATCGGTCTGCGAGCCGTCGTAATCGATGCCGAGTCCGCCGCCGACGTCCATGAACTGTAGCCCGGCGCCGGCGCGCTTCATTTCGACATAGACGCGAATCGCTTCCATCACCGCGCCCTTGATCTGGCGGATGTTCGTGATCTGGCTGCCCAGATGGAAGTGCAGAAGCTGGAGGCAATCCTCCATGCCGAGGGCTTTCAACTGATCGAGCGCCCGCAGCGCTTCGGTCACGGTGAGGCCGAACTTGGAACGATACCCGCCCGACGACTTCCAGCGTCCCGACCCGCGGCTGGCAAGCTTGATGCGCAGCCCGATCTTCGGCCGCACGCCGACGCGCGCGGAATGTTTCAGGATCAGGTCCAGCTCCGTGTATTTCTCGACCACCGGCATGATGTTGCGTCCGATCTTGGCCGCAAGCATCACCATCTCGATGTATTCGTCGTCTTTGAACCCGTTGCAGATGATCGGCGTCTCGTTATCTGCGATCGCCAGCACGGCGAGCAGCTCCGGCTTCGAGCCGGCTTCGAGCCCGAACTTGAACGGGCGGCCGTATTCGAAAACTTCCTCGACCACCTGGCGCTGCTGGTTGACCTTGATCGGGTAGACGCAACAGTAGGTCCCTTTATAGTTGTGCTCGGCGATCGCGTTTTGAAACGCAGCATGCATTTCACCCAGCCGATGCTGCAAAATCTGCCCGAAGCGAATCAGGATGGGCAGCGCGATGCCGCGAAGCTGAAGATTGTCGACCAGTTCCTTCAGATCGATGGCGCGCGTGGCGTCCTTGTTGGGATGCACCCACAAGTGTCCGTTCGCGCCGACAGAGAAGTAGCCTTTGCCCCAACTGGCAACGTCGTAGAGGTCGGCGGCCTCCGCGGTGGTCCAGCGATCGGCAGGTTCGCGCACAGGAGCGCCGTTAGTGAGTACTGTTGCCATTGTAAATTTCAGTTTCCTTCGATTTGACGCTCAGGGCAAGAGGTAATTTGTGAAAATCACGCTTCGGGCGACTCTGAGCTTGGCAGGCCCAGGAGCCGATTTCCGCCTTCAGCCTCGAAAAGAGACCGAGCCGCGCTCGAACGCTGCCGTGCGGATTCGAGAATTGCCTGGAAATCGGGATGTTCGCGAATCGTGTCGAACCATGGATCGGCGCGGAACGCCGGCAGACAAAAGAAGCCTTCGTGAATGCAACGCCGCAGGGCTTTCAGCGCGCGATCCGTCTCCGAAAGACGCGCCATGATGCGAGCCAGGCCGTACCAGCCCTCGGGATCGCTGAACGGGCCGCCCAGCAGCTCGTCCGCGGCGGCGGTGCTCTCTTCGCGATTGCCTTCGAGGCAGGCGCGAAAAGAAACCAGGTGAAGCTTGCCCAGCCGCCACGTGAATTGGCTCTGGTGTTTTCGCAACAGTTCGACGGCCTCCGCCGTGCGGTTCAACATGGCGAGACAAATCGCCCGGGTGTAACCGAACCCGTCGTCGCTGGTTTCGAGAGCCCGCTGGTAGTCGGTGGAAAGCAAGTACGTTTGCGTGACCGTCGTCGGGATGTGCGGATCGAAGCGGCGCGCCCGCTCGTGCGCGGCGACCGATTCCGCCAGCAATCCGCAATAACGGCACGCGTGTGACAACGCCGCGAACAACTCCGGATCGTTATTGCTCCCCCTCGCACGGCGCAGCAGCCGGACCATGGCATGGTCCGCCCGGCCTTGTTCGACTTCGATCATCGCGTAGAGGTTGTGCGCGATGGGCAGATCGGGATTCAACTCCAGCGCGCGCCGCATGGCCTGATCGGCCTCGTTTTGGGCTTCCCGCGAACTGCTGCTGTATTTCTGAGTCAGCCAGAGCGAGCGCCCCAGGCGAGCCCAGGCCGGCGCATAGTGTGGATCCACCTGAACGCATTGTTGAAGCAACTGCGCCGCCTCGCTGAATTTCCTCTGGCGGCCGAGTTCGTTGGCACGGAGGTAGAGCTCATACGCCGACGCGTTCGCCGGAGCGTCATGGGTCAGCAGTTTCCGCTCGCCCGCGGTGAGCGGCAACGCGAGCGACTCCACCACCGAACCAACCAGCGTGTCCTGTAGCTGGAAAATATCGCGCAGCTCGACTTGAAGCGATCGCGACCAGAGCAGCGTGCCGGTGGGCGCCTCGACAAGCTGCGTCGCCAGGCGAAGCTGGCTGCCCGCGCGAAGCAGAGTTCCCGTCAGTACGACGTCGACATCGGCTTCTTTGGCGATCTCCTTCAGGTCCGGCGCGCCGGCCGCATAGCGCGCGGCGGCGAGCGTCGAACGAACCACCAGCGAGCTTAAGCCCGCCAGCGCGGCCCCGATCGCGTCGGGCAGACTGAACGCCAGAAAATCCGTCTCGGCGTCGGGACGAAGCGGCTTGAAGGGCAGTATGATGAGCCGCTTGATCGCGCGGGTTTCCACTCTCGACCCCGAGTGCTCCAGGCGCAGCACGGTCTGGAGCTCGGCGGCCATGGCGCCGGCGTCGGCGTAACGCTCTTCCGGATTCTTGGCCAGCGCGCGTTGCACAATGCGATCCGCGGCGCTGATCGCCGCCGAGCCGGTGAGCGCCGCCGGCGATTCATACAGGATCGAATGAAAAATTTCGATCGCGGAAGAGCCGGAGAACGCCGGTTTGCCCGAAAGCATTTCGAACAGAACGGCGCCGGCGGAATACAGATCGGAGCGTCCGTCGAGAGGCTTGCCGGCAATCTGTTCGGGCGATGCATAGCGCGGCGTACCGACGATCATGCCGGGCTGCGTCAGCTCGGCGTCGGTTAATGTTTCATCGTGAGGCGTTTCATCCTGACGCCCGGCGACGGCCTTGGCGAGCCCGAAATCCAGCAGCTTGACGCCGTGAGTGGAAAGAAAGATGTTCGAGGGCTTGAGATCGCGATGGAGCAGCGCGCGCCCATGCAGCGCGCTCAGCGCGGACAGAATTTTCAGCACCGCGTCGATGGCCTGATCGAGCGGCAGCGGGCCGCGCAAGAGGCGCGAAGCCAGCGCTTCGCCTTCGAGCAGCTCCATCACCATGAACGGATCGCCGTCGCATTCGCCGATGTCGTAGATGCGGCAGATATTCGGATGATCGATACTCGCGGCGGCGCGCGCTTCGCGCAGGAACCGTTGTTTCGCGGTCGGGTGATCGCCGGACTCGCGAATCACCTTGAGCGCCACCGTGCGATGCAGCCGCTGATCCTCGGCGGTATAGACGACGCCCATGCCTCCCTCGCCGAGCTTGGCCAGGATCCGGTACGGTCCGATCTGCTCCATGGGATGGGGCACAAATTCAGTGTAAGTTTTCTTTCGGACGAAAGCTTGTCGCGCTGTGCGGATCCATCCTGAGCGTTCCGCTTAGAGTGACGGCGCAACCGCCACGTGTTATATTGACAATCGTAGACCTCGAATGGGCGGCTAGCTCAGTTGGGAGAGCACCGCGTTCGCAACGCGGGGGTCGTGGGTTCGAATCCCATGCCGTCCACCAAATTCCCTAAACTTTTTCCCATTCAGTGCGATATAGCTAGGTAATCCTGTGCTGGCTGTCGACCATTTTCGCTCCGCCGCGCTGCGGGCCGCCAACGATCTGCCGATGCTTTCGGCGGCGCTGCAGCGCGCTCTTTCGCTGCTGGCTCAAGGAGATGACGTCTCTGTCGCGCAGCTTGCGGGCGCCGTCGAGCAGGACGTGGTCATCGCGAGCAGCATCCTTTCCGTGGCGAATTCGGTGATGTACACGCGCACGGGGAAAGTGGCGTCGGTGCGCCTGGCGATCGCGCGACTGGGGATTCCCAAGACCCGCAACATGCTGCTGGGTTTGTCGGTGACGCGCGCGTTTCGCAAAGTTCACGTCACCGGTGGATGGTCCTATACGCGATTCAACGCGCATTCGCTGGCGACGGCGATCCTGGCCGATCTGCTCGCGCGATCCGTACCGGCGTTCTATCCGGAGTGGGCTTTCATGGCCGGGCTGATGCATGAAGCGGGACTCCTGCTGATCGCCTCGGCGTTTCCGCAGCAGTTCAAAGCGATTCTGGCGGAAGCGGCGAGCGACTTCGATCTGGTCCGGCATGAGAAGTCCGTTTTCGGCTTCTCGCATTTCGAACTCGGCAGCGAGCTGTTGGGACGCTGGAATTTTCCCCCGCCGGTGCAGCACGCCACCACCTTCTGCCAGTCGAACACGTTTGAGTTCACCGAACCGCTGACGCTGGGGGCCGTGGTGAAATGCGCCAGCCTGCTGGCCGATTCGCACAAGATTTCGATTTTCGACTGGAACCACGAGCACACCATCACGGAAGAACTGCTGGAGGCTCTGCAAGTATCGCGCCCGGCGGATTTCCTGGCAGAATTCGAGTCCGGCTATCAGGAGTTGCACATCACCGCGGTGTAAGGCGCCGCAGTATACTGCGATGGAGAAATGGAGCAGCGTAGACATGCCCGTGAAAACTCCGCCGCTCCCGCGATCCTGAGGGTGGATGGACGCCCCGGCGGTTTTCTGGTCACGATCCTCGACTTCTCAAAATCCGGCCTGCGTGTGAGCTGCTCTTCGTCTGTCCCCGAGGGACGCAAGGTGAGCATTACTTACCGCGGCCGGACGTTGAACGGAATCGCGCGTTATTGCCGCCCGGTGACATCGGACGAATTCCACATCGGCGTCGAGGCGGATGCTCTATCGCCGGGGCTAACGTCGGATTCAGGGGAACTGGACGTCACCATCATGTTCCGTCCTGGTGGAAAAACGGATTCTTGAAACCGCTCCCTCGCTATGAAGAAAAGTCTAGCGAGCCGCGACCAAAGGGAGCGGTCGACCGGCGTGGCTCCGGCTAGCGGCCCTGGTAATCGATGGTGGCGATGTCGGTAGCCTGGTTGCCCGCCGAATCCGTCACCGTGAGCTGGAACATGTAGGTCCCGCGAAGACCGAACTGCACGATCGGCGTCGCCGTATTGCCCTGCAGAATCGCCGCGGACATCCCGCCCTGCGGAATGCTCCATTGATACGTCAGCGGACCCCCATTCGAGCTGCTCGACTTGGTTCCGTCGAGCTGATACTGGTGTGCGGTCACCGTGGCGTTCTTGGGCGACGCAACGGCCATGGTCTTGAACGCGCCGGCGCAGCGATTCGCAGGCTCGCCAGGACCGCCTTCCAGGCACGGCACCGCGGTCATATACGTGTAGATCGCCTGGATGTCGCGATCGGTCAGGTTTGAGAAACTCGGCCACGGCATGATCTGCAGGAGCGCTCCGTTGAACGGCGCCGGTAGACAATTCCCATCCGGCGCGCCGGTGCAGGTCGGGTGGACCTTATCGAAATCGACGCCAGTGCGAAGAACCTGCGTGAACTGCGAAAGCGACATTCCGCCGGCCGGCATGCCGCTACCGTCGGGCGTCAGGTTGCGCGAGATGATGTGCGGGAAATTTCCCGTGGAACTGGGAAACGCGCCGAAATCGCGGCCGCCGCCGAGATACGTGGCCTGGTTGAGCGTCGCGTGCTGGCCGAAGTACGGGTTTCCGCCTGCGGCCCATTGCTGCTGCGGGTTGCCCTGGTGGCAATCGTTACAGCCAGCCGTCGCATTCACCAGATAGCTGCCGTAACCGACCAATACAGGGTCAAGCCCCACCATGTTTAAAGGGACCGGCGCGATCTGCAAGCCCTTGAGTACCTTGGCCTGCATTTCCGGGTCGAGCGTCTGTGTCTGCGTCTGCGCACTCGCAGCGAGCGCGGATAACGTAGCAATCAATATCCATTTTTTCATTGGTCTTCCTTATCGTGGTGCTTGTTCACCATATCAGATCGGGTCTTGCGATGTTGAAAGAGCAGCGGATGTTATGCTGAAAAATTCATGCGGATGACTGTAGAACAGCAACTGGAAAACATGCGCAAGGCCTGGGACCAGCGGGCTCGCGACAACGCGCGCCACTGGGTGGATACCAGCCGCACGGACTGGACCGACGAAACCTTTTTCGCCTCCGGCGAGCAGCAGATCGAAGAAGACATCATGACCGATCTGCCGAATATCTGCCAGGGCAAGGACCCGAAGGAGATGCGCGTTTTAGAAATCGGCTGCGGCGCGGGACGTCTGACGCGCGCTTTCGCGAAACGGTTCGGAGAGGTGCACGCGGTCGATATCAGCGGCGAGATGGTCGCCGCGGCGAAGCAGGCCCTTTCAAATTTCCCGAACGCCCACGTGTATCAGAACAGCGGCTGCGACCTGAAAGTGATTCCGGAGCTGCCCTTCGATTTCGCCTATTCCGCGATCGTGTTCCAGCATATTCCCAGCCGCGAGATTATCGAGAGCTACGTCCGCGAAGTGAGCCGCCTGCTGCGTCCCGGCGCGCTGTTCAAGTTCTGGGTGATGGGCGACACGAAAGTCACGACGACGCCGGATGAAACCTGGATCGGCGCGCCGTATTCGGAAGCCGACGCGAAGGCGATGGCGGAGCGGTGCGGCTTCGAGGCTCGCTATATGCACGGGGCGGGTGGGCAATATTTTATTTTGTGGTTTTTCAAGAAGGCGTAGAATTTAGGTATGGAATCGCTGCCGGTCAATTCGTACGTCGAACTGCGGAACGGCGGATATTACGTTGCGGGCACCCGGATCGGGCTGGACGTGATCGTGCATGAGTTCGAATCCGGGAAATCACCCGAATCCATTCTGGAGGATTACCCTCCGATTGGAACGCTCGCAAAGATGTACGGAGTCCTGACGTTTATCCTGCAAAATCCGGGCGCGGTAGCGGAATATTTAGAGGACCAAGATCGTTTGTGGGAAGAGATTAAACAGCAGTATCCGATGCCGCCCGAGATGCTCAAGCGAATTCAGCGGGCTCGCGAGTTGTCGCGTAAGCCCTCTTGAAGATCCGCTTTCAGGCGGATGCAAACCTGAACCCTGCCATCGGCTCCGGTCTCGAACGGCGCGAACCGGCCCTCGACTATAGACTCGCGCGGCGCGTCTTGCGTGACGGACTTCCCGATCACGAAGTTCTCCTGCTTGCGGCGCGTGATGATCGAGTGCTCGTAACCTCGGATTTGCGAACGATGCCTCGGCACTTTGCGCAATTTCTTGAGACGAATGACTCTGCCGGTGTACTTCTGATCCGTGGGAGGATGCGACTCGGCGAGATCGTGGAATTGCTGATCGACATCTGGCGCGCCGTCGAGCACGAGGAACTGCGCAACCAGATGCGGTGGCTTTAATCTATTTGATTAAAAACGGCCAGTACTTGGCCAGGTGGAAATGCTGGAACTTGATCAGGTACCACACGACCCCCGCCGCGATCGCGAGCAGCACGGCGACGATCGTCAGTATTTTGCCCCACGGCAAGCTTCGGCCTTCGCGTCTCAACACCAGCAGGTAGCCCGCAAACACGCCGACGAAGTACAGGGCGCACATCGGCACCACCACCAGCATCATGGTGAACGCATCCGTGGTCGGCGTCACGGCCGCCGCAATGATGACGATGGCGAGAATCGCGTAACGCGAGTTTGCGATCAGCCATTGCGGAGTCACGATCCGCAGCATGATCAGGAAGAAAATCACGATCGGCAGCTCGAACACCAGCGCGACCCCCAGGATGACGTCGACGAAAATGTCGAAGTAGCTGGTGATCGTGATCATGTTCTCGACGCCGACGCTCATTCCGATGCCGAGCAAAAACGTCAATCCCAAACGAAACGCGACGAAGTAAGCGAACAGTCCGCCGGCGATGAAGAGTCCCGCCGTCGAGAGCACGAACGGGATCGCGTAGCGGCGCTCGCGCTTATAGAGACCCGGGGCGATGAACGCCCAGATCTGGTAGAGAATCCAGGGCGATCCGATAAACAGCGCCACCACGATCGGCAGCTTGAACCAGATGATGGTCATCTGCTCCAGCGGTTCGGTCGCCACCAGGTGCGGATCTTTGATTCCCAGCTTGGTCAGCGCATCAAGCGCGGGCTCGCTGATGATTTTCCAGAGCTGGTTTGCGAATCCGAACGAAAGGCCGAACGCAACCGCCAGACCCAGCAGCATCTTGATGATCCGCGAGCGGAGTTCCTCAAGATGATCCAGAAACGACATGCGCAGCATGCCGCCTTCTTCCGCATCTTCCTCGTCGGGGGGAGGCGGGGGTGGGGGCATGCGCTGGCCGCCCGACTTGGCGACGGCCGTCTGCTGCGGCGTCGTCACTTCAGGCGAACTGGCTCGCGTTTCCCCTGTCTGCGTTTCCGGAGACAGGTCTCCACCCTTTATCTCATCCATGCTTTAGAACGACCGCTATCAACTGCGGGGAACAGTGCCTTCCACCCCGGGCGTCGCCGCCGCGGTTTCCTCCGCCGGTGTTGAGGATTCGACCGGCTCGGGAACGGTCCCCGATGATTCGGCGCCCGGAACTTCGGAAGCGCTTACTGGTTCTGTATGCGTCGCGGTGGTGCTTGATTCGTTCGACGACTCCGGGATGTACTCCGCGAAGTCATTATACGAATAATAATCCGATGCGGAAGGCAGCGCCTGGGCAATCGATGCCGTGGTCTCCTTCAGCTCGGTTTCCCGCTCCAGATTGTGCATTTCGCGCTCGAACGACGCTTTCAAGTCGTTGGAAGCGCGGCGGAATTCGGTAAGCGCCTTACCGATCGTCCGCCCCAGTTCTGGAAGCTTCTTAGGCCCAAACAGAACAAGGGCGACGAGAAAGATGATGACCATCTCTTGCATGCCAATCGGACCCATCGTCTGCCTTGCTCCTCAGTTCAATGATATCAGCATGCCGCATTAGCGGCCCCATTCGGTCAACTGCGCCAGAATCTGCTGCGCCGCGCGCTGGCCGGCGGCTTTCTTCGAAAGACCCTGCGCCTGGCTCACCCACTCCTTGCCCAGCCGCACCTCGACAGTGAACGTCTTCGAGTGCTCCGGACCGTCCTCGCCGACGATGACGTAGCGCGGAGGAGGCAGCTTCAGCGCCTGCGCCGTTTCCTGCAGCGCGCTTTTGTAATCCGTCACCGCGCTTTCAGGATCGTCCTCGTGATTGTGGAAATCGCCGACCACGCACTTCTCGATAAATTCGCGCGCTTTTTCGAGGCCCGCGTCCAGGTACAGCGCCGCGATCAGCGCCTCCACCGCGTCCGAAAGCAGCGCCTTTTTTTCGCGGCCGCCCGACATCTCTTCGCCGCGGCCGAGAATCAGGTATTCGCCGAGCCCCAGTTCCTGCGCCACTTCATGCAATCGCGCCGCGCTCACCAGGTGGGCCTTCAGCTTCGATAAACGGCCCTCGGGATACGAGGAGAAGCGCCGGACCAGGCACTCGCTGACGACGAA
>JAIQFJ010000559.1 GCA_020073325.1 Terriglobia bacterium
AAGAGAAACCTGTCTGGAGCGAAGCGAAAGAAGGATGCCGCTGGCGGAGAAAGGGGTGCGGGGAAAGGGGCGGCGGCCCTTGTCCCCGCCCAGCGCTGGAGAGACCCGGAGCGCGATCAGCGCTCCGTCCGATAGTCGCTTGTTCGATAATCGACAGATGCACGGCGACCTGAAAATCGGCGATTGGGTTCGTTCCTACAGCATGGGCATTTGGAGAGTGTGGCGGGTACTCAGTGGATTCAACGAAATGCGTTTCTCCCTGGATGCGCCAAAACTGTCGTCGTCGCGGACCTTGGTATTTTCACATCGGCTGGTAAACAACTCATGGAAGAGGTCGTTCTCTAAAGAGTGCGCCGAAGCCAGCTTGGTCAGCCGAATTTCGCGGGATGAGCAGTCGAGAATCCAGGAACTGCTTGAATCAAATACTCAACTGAAAAAGGCATTCGACAAATATCAGTCTGAGAACAGCACCCTCGATCTCCTCGTGAATGTCAGCCTAGGACAACTTCCGGGTTCAGATCGAGAGCGGCTAAAGACGGCCTGCGACTTACACCTGGGCAGTTCCATCGAGCGTGGATTGACGATGGACGAGGTGCTGGCCGCGCTGCGCACGGCTGGCTACTACGAGTGCATCGGAAAGATCCCAACAAACGCAACCGTGCAGCTAATCTCCGTTGATCACGAGGTGCGAGACCACGAGTTTCTATTGAGATATAAGCGCCTCCTCAACTTCTAAACTTCCGCTGCGCTTCACGAGTTACCCCTTTGCAATTAGCGCTCATCCGTTCGCCTTTCCCCGGTTCTTCCGCATTGAATCTCCTCGCATCTCGATGCGATGAGCGTTGTGGACCAGCCGATCGAGGATGCCGTCGGCCAACGTGGGATCACCGATCTGCTCGTGACAGCGTGATACCGGGAGTTGCGAGGTCAGGATAGTAGAGCGCACTTGATAACGGTCTTCGCAGATCTCCCAGAAGTCGCGGCGCTCAGGTTCTGACAACGGGGCCATGGCCCAGTCGTCGATCACAAGCACATCGATTCGGCTGAGTCGCACGAGCAAACTACGCAAGCTGCCGTCTGCCCGCGCCATCGCGAGATCACGAAACAGCGACTGGGCGCGAGTGTAGAGCGCAGCGTACCCATCGCGGCATGCCTTCTGCGCCAATGCGCACGCCACGAAGCTCTTGCCCACGCCCGTTGGTCCAAGGACGAAGATGTTCTCGTGCGTGCCGACCCAGGCGGACTGTTGCGTCAGGGAACGGATCACGCTTTTATCCAGGCCGCGAGCAGTGCGATAGTCGATCTCTTCCACGCAAGCATTCGGCGTGCGCAGCTTGGCATTCTTCAAGCGTCGCGAGAGTGCCTGGTTCTCCCGCCAGTTCAACTGTTGATCCACTAACAGGCCGAATCGTTCCAGGAAACTCAGTTCGCGGGCCGAAGGATCTTGCTCCTGCGCCTTCAGTGCGTCGGCCATCCCGAGCAGACGCATTGCCGCGAGTTTTTCAATCATTGGTTGTTTCAGCATGCCGTCTCCTCATTCGAAGTACTCTGCGCCGCGGATGTTGTCGTGCGGTGGTGATGGTGCCGACGACGGCGGAGTGCTCGTAGGAACTACGTCGAGCGAGTTCTTCAGGATCGACTTGACGCTTTGATAACGGCACGCTCCGGTAAGCAGTGCCCGTTCCGCCGCAGCTTCCACACGAGCCGGTGAGTACTGATCAGCGAGGCGAATGATGCCCAGGCAAGATCGGTAGCCCATCTCCGGGTGCGGCTTGTCGGCGAGAATGCGTTCAAACAGCCGAGCGGTATGTGGGCCAATCGTCTGCGCCCAGTGCACCATCCGCGACGGTGTCCATTCCAGATGCGCCTGGTGCGAACGCGGACGGTGTTCGGCAATCGTGACGGCGTGCCCATGGCCGTGTGAGCGTAGGTGTGACGCCACCCGCTGACTCTTATGGAAGATCTCGATGGTCGTCGGCGTCGAGCGTACTTCCACCAGTTCTTGAACCAGGTTGTAAGGAACGCTGTAATAGTTCGTGTCGAAGGCGATGTGATAGTCGATGTTGACTCGGGCGCGAGACCATTCGCTCAGGTCGAAGCGCTCGGCGGGGAGCGGCCCCATCGCAGGCTTGTCCACTGCCGCAAACTGCGTTGCTCTGGAGCCCTCGCGCTTGCGGAACGGTCGCTGGTTGATTCGGTCGCGAAGCTCCCGGATCGCTTGGTTCAACTCCTCGATTGAGAAGAACTTCCGATTCCGCAACGCGGCGATAATCCAACGTTCGGCCAACTGCACACCCGATTCGACTTTGGCCTTGTCACGAGGCTTGTATGGCCGCGCCGGAACCACTCCAACATCGTAGTGCATGGCCATCTCCTGATAGGTCGGATTCAGATCGGGGTCGTAGCGGCAGGCTTTGGTCACGCCGGTCTTGGTGTTGTCCGGCACCACCAGCTTTGGTACGCCCTGATAGAACTCGAAGGCCTGCACGTGAGCGCCGATCCAACTTGCCAACTGCTCGTCGGCAGTGGCTTCGGCGTAGGTGTAGGAACTGGCTCCCAGCACGGCAACGAACAGATGCGCCTGCTGCACCGGACCACCACGCGGATCATGGATCGGAATCGTTGTTCCTGCCCAATCCACGAACAGCTTCTCGCCGGCCTTGTGCTCCTGTCGCAACACCACATCCTGTTTCCGCCGCCACCGTTGATACAGCTCGCAGAAGCGGCTGTACTGGTAGCCGTCCGGGTTTGCCTGCCGGTACTCCTCCCACAGCAACTGCTGGGTCACGTGTGAATGTTGCTGCCGCTGCCGATGAAGATCAGCGAAGTCGGGCATCGGCAGCACCGTCGGACGGCTGCGCGGCGGCCCGCCGAACAACGCCGCCTCAAGCCGGTCATCGTCCCACTCGGGTCCGAGCGGCCACGCAATCTTGGCAGCTTCAGCTCGTTGCAGGTACTCATGAGCGGTGCCGAGGCCAATCGAGCAACTCCGGGCGATCTGCCGTAGCCCCAGGCCCACATCAAACTTCAATCGAAGAACTTCTTTAATCTTGCGCACGGACAATCTCCTGGCTGGCAAGCTAATCCTCCCTTTCGAGGGGGAGGCTGCCTGCCATTGTGTTGTCCAGCGCCCTATGCCGGTGGAAATCATTCCGGCGAAGCCGAACGCAGTTACGGGATCCGCCGGAAACTGTTCGGCTTCATCCCGGAACCGGTGTTCACCTTCATCCCGGAATCCTGTTCGGAATCACCCCGGAACACCGTTCGGAATCATCCCGGAATCGCGTTCA
>JAIQFJ010000113.1 GCA_020073325.1 Terriglobia bacterium
AAAAATGGGCTTTCCGGGCTCTACGCCAACAACGGGGGCGAACCCCGATTCCAGACTGATTCTAAGAACATAACACCTTCACGCGAAGTCTGTAGTTTTGGAAGTTTCGGAACCCATAGGCTTGGCGGTTGATGAGCTCCATTTTGTTGTGGAAACCTTCGGTGATGCCGTTGTTGCGGGTGAAGCGCCACATCGCCGCGATCTCCTGCGACCAGGACGCGAGCGTTTGTCCCAGGGCGACCAGTGGAGCGAACCCGGCCTGACGCAGTTGGTAAACGGCACGCAGAAAGCGCGGCGCCAGTTGCTCGCATTGCTTGCGGGTGCGATGTTTTTTCAGCAGCAGATAACACAGCCGCTGTTTGAAGCGATAGATGGTCTCCAGCACCGGATGCGCGGCCAGATAAGCTGCCAGGCGGAGCTGCTGATCGGCGGTGAGGTTGTGGCGATGGCGCCGCATCAAGGAAAGCAGACCGCGATTCTTAGAGCCGACGCCATCGATGTCTCGCCAGCAGGCCAGGAAGTGATGATTTGACCTGCCTACGGTAATCTCCACCAGCGATAATTGAGGATCTTCGGTGTCGGCGGAATTGAAAACGACGACGAAAAGGAGATCCAACGATGAAGAAGGGGCGGTTCACAGAAGAGCAGATTATCGGCGTGCTCAAGCAGCATGAAGCAGGCCGCAAAGTGCCGGATCTGGCGCGCGAGATCGGCGTGAGTGAGGCAACCATCTACACCTGGAAACGAAATACGGCGGTATGGACGTGAGCGATGCACAAAAACTGAAAAGCCTGGAGGACGAAAACCGGCGACTGAAGCATCTGGTGGCCGATCTCAGCCTGGACAAGGAAGTGCTGAAAGCGGTGATCCAAAAAAACGGGTGGAGCTTGCCGGCATGAGGAACGACGTGGCGTTCGCGGGCGCGCAGTTTGGCCTCAGCGAGCGCCGGGCCTGCAAGCTGCTGGAGCTGGATCGGAGCAGCTATCGCTACGAGCCGCGACCGGATCGCAACGGGGAACTGCGCCAGGAACTGGTGAACCTGGCGCGGCAGAAACCGCGCTATGGATACCGGCGGCTGCACGCGCTCATGGAACGGCGCGGCTTTCGCGCCAGCGCCCAACGCGTGTACCGGCTATATCGCGCCGAAGGATTGATGGTGCGGCGGTTGAGGCGGAAACGGCTTGCGCGGGTGCCGGTGGCCTCGCACCTGGTGCGGCCGAATCAGGAGTGGGCGCTGGATTTCGTCAGCGATTCGCTGGCGACCGGCCGCGGCATCCGCGTGCTGGCGATCGTGGATTCGTTCACGCGCGAAAACCTTTCCTTAGAAACGGACACAAGTTTGTCGAGCCGTCGGGTGACGCGGTCCTTGGAAGCGGTGGTGGAACGTCGGGGAAACCCCGAGACGATTCGGTGCGATAACGGGCCGGAGCTGACCAGCCGGCATTTTCTGAGCTGGTGCGAAGAGCGGAAGATTCAACTGATCCACATTCAGCCCGGAAAGCCGATGCAGAACGGGCACGTGGAGAGTTTCAACGGCCGGCTGCGGGATGAGTGTTTAAATGCGAACTGGTTTCGGACCGTGATGGATGCCAGGGCTAAGATCAGCGCCTGGCGGGATGAGTACAATGGCGAACGGCCCCACAGCAGTCTGGGCTACCGGACGCCCAACGAGTTTGCCGAAGTGCTGAAATCCTCAGTTAGAACTGGCTGAGACAATCGAGGCAGGTCGGAGCGCACATAGGGATAGGGTGTTTGAATTGTGCCGCTGCCCGAAAGGGAGGAGCGCTTCAGTCTCGCGCTTTCGACCTGCGCCGGAGCACAACAATCAGAACTCCCGAAAGCACGGAAACATAAGTGGCGGGCTCCGGCGTCACCTGCACCGAGGCGTCGGCGACCGCGAAGAAGTCGAAGCTGCTGTTCACCGGATTGACCTGCTCCACCGGGCTGGTACAGGTGATATCGGTCGGATCGCAACTGTAGAGGTTGTAATCGACCACGACCACTCCGGTGAGGATCTGCCCGATAAGAGCGGCATTGTCGTCGATCGTAAAAGCCCCGGTGCCGGTCTGCGCGACCGCGTCGAAATTCTGCTGCGAAAGATCCGGCGAGCCCGGAGCCGACAGGTAAAAATTAAACGGCGAGCCGCCGAAATAATCCGCGTAGGTGCCGTTCGCCACCGGAGGATTCGTCGGTGACTGGCAGGGCAGGCTGTCCGAAGCCGGATCGAAGGTGGAGCAGAATCCCGTCGCGGTGACAATCAGGAAATACTGATCGTCCGCCATCGTGAATCCCCATCCGACCGTCGCGCCCGGAAGCCCCGAGACCGCTCCATCGGCAGGGTTCAGAGAGAAACTCACCGTCGCGTGCGCCATGCCGGCTGCGGCGGTAAGAAGGAGCAAATATTGTCTCATAAAAGCAGACTCCTATTGAAACTGATTTCCTTGCGAGATCGTCGCCGTGGTGCTTCCGCCGTTTGCGCTCAGCGAGACCGTCATAGCGTAGCGATTAGTCGACCCGCATCCGGTAAAGTCGATCGTGACGTTGGCCTGCGTGGTCGCTCCCGGGGCGATGCTGCCGAGCGCGAGCGGCAAACTCGTGCTCAGCACAGGCGAGCACGCGGCGCCGGACAATTGCTGCAACGAAAAGCTGGTGAGTTGCGCCCCATTGGCGGCGCCCGGGCCCGTGTCCTTGATATTGAAGGTCCACACGCGCGCGTTCTGCGGACCGCTCTTCGCGGCGATGGTCAGCGCCAGGTTCGTAGTTCCCGCCGTGAAGTTCGCCGTCAACGTCGTGGGCGCATTCATCGTGACCGTCGTGGCCGCGTTCGCCGGATTCGTCACCGGCCCGGACCAGCTCGAGAAGTTGTATCCCGAATTCGGCGTCGCGCTCACGTTCACCACGCTCGCCGAGGTGTAATACGAGCCCGATGCCGGGGTCGCCGTCCCGCCGCCGCCCGGTGAAACATTGATCGTCAGCAGATACGACGTCGAGAAGGATGCCGTATACGTCGTGGCCGTCGAGGGCACCGTGATCTGATGCGAGATCGCGCCCGCGTCGCTCCAGGAAGCGAAGTTGTACTGCGTCCCGGTCCCCTGCGGCGAGGAAGTGGCGATAGTGACGGGCGAGCCGATCGAGGCCGAGAAAGTATAAGGAGCCGTGTGGAACGTCGTCCCGCCGTCGTTCGATATCTGCAGGCCCGTGGGAGAGGTATCGAGTGTGATGTTGACGTTCGTCGCATTGTTCGTCAGCGAGAACGAAGTGCTCGCCGTGCCCGCCGTTGCCGTAACGGTGTAAGGTCCACCGGCCGTGCCGTTCGCGGTGAAGGTTTCGCTCAACGCGCCGGATCCATTCGTGTTTGCGGTGATCGTCGCGGTGCTGTTCGAGAACGTCCCGCTCGCGCCCGTCGACGGAGCCGTGTAGGTGACCGGGGCACTCGGGATCACAACTCCACCGGCATCCTTCACCACGACGCCGAGGGCCGTGGGAAATACCGTGTTGACCGCAGTGCTTTGCGTTCCGCCGGAAGTTACCGTGATGGTCGCCGCAACCTGCACCACCGTGACTCCGTCGGTCGACGCCGCAGCCGTGGCCGAGCTGATGTGTGTCAGGTCGCCTCCACCCCATGCCTTCGCCGTGTTCGAAACCGAGGTGGCCGAATCGGCCGGAACGCTGACCGTCATCTGAAGTGTCGGGAACGCGCTTGAGCCCGCGACGGTCTGCGTCGAGGCGCAACTCAGCGTCGCGGTTCCAACGCTACCCGCGCAATTCCATCCCGACCCCACGATGCTCGTGATCGTGTACCCGCTCGGCAACGCGTCGGAGACGTTCGTCGTTCCCACGGTGTTGCTACCGGCGGCCGTATTGCTGACGGCGATGTCCCATTCGGCCGACTGGCCCTGCGTGAAGTTCCCTGTGTGCGTCTTGCTGATCGAAAGCACCGGCGCCGCGTCGATCGTGATGCTGTCGCTCGCCGAGTTCGACGATGCGCCTCCTCCCGTAATCTGCACCGAGTTGCTGACCGGGCCGGTCGTGGCGGTCGCCGAGACGTTCACGTTGATCGTGAGCAGCGGATAGCTGGCCGTATCCGCGATCGCGCCATGGTGAAGGCAAGTCACCACCTGCGAAACGGCGCTGCACGACCAACCCGTACCCGTGAATCCCACATAGCTGAACGCCGAATTCAGCGTGTCGGTCACCGTAAGCGGGTGGTTGCCGTCCGGATCGCCCGTCGATCCCGGTCCGTTGTTGGTGATCGAGGTGGTGAGCTGCGCGGTCTGCTCGCCCTGCACGAAATGGTTGTTCGGGGCCGATCCCGTGTGGCCTTCCGTAATGCTGACGCTGACCGGATTTTCGACAAAGCCGAGACACCAGGAGGTGGCGCCGTCGCCCACATGATGAATAAGCTGATTGAAGTAGACGCTCCAGGTTCCGTTCGGATCGGCGCCGGCATAGACTCCGCCGCTCGTGCCGGTGAGAACGCCCGTGTTGAACGTGAAGCTTCCCGTGGGCGTGGCGTGTTGCAGCGTCGCGGGCAGCGTGAAGAACGGACTCGCCGTATACGACGTCGCCCCGCGGCTGGTCGCCCCGTCTTGCGAACTGACCGGGCCGTTTGCCGGCACCACGGAAAAAACATCGGCAAACGCCGTATCCTGCGGACCGAAAGCCGTCGCGCCGCCGCTCCCGCCCGTGAGCGAGAAAAAGTCGAAGGTCTGTGCCGTGCCGATCGGCGACGCTCCGTTCGGACCAACCAGCAGCGTTTCGAGATCACCCGGCGAAGTGACATGCAATCCCTTGAACGTCACGCTGACCGAGCTGACGGTGCCGAACAGGTTGCTCACCGCAACGTTTGTCGGATTCGGCCCCGCTGGACCGATATCGTTCACGAAAACCGTTCCCGCGGGAATCGTGATTCCCGACGGATTGCAGTAGCTCCACGTGCTTCCCGCAAGCGTCGGCGTCGCAGTGGCCGCGTCGACGCGCATCGTCACCGTGCCGAAGTTATCGGCAAAGGAGTTCGCCGGATCATGATAGAGCGCCGTAACCGTGTGGTCGCCTTCCGGCAACGAACTGGTGCTGATTGTCGCTGTGCCGTTCGATACGCTGGCCACGCCGCTATTCGGCGCCCCCGCAAGCGGCGAGCCGTTTTCCGTGAAGGTGACCGTCCCCTGATTCACCGTCTGGGTGCTCGAAACACTCGCGGTGAACGTGACCGGATTTCCCTTGGTCGCGGTGAGCGGGCTCGACTGCACGGTGACCGTGGTCGACTGGCCCGTTCCCGGCGTGATCGTCAAACACCAGCCGCCCGCAGCAGAGGTGGTGTCTCCCGTTCCCGACGCGTTGTACAGGAACAGCGCCCACGCTCCATGCGCCGTCGCACCCACGAACGAGGTCCCGAATGTTTTCGACCCCGCCGGAGGCGCCAGCGAAAAGCTCCCCGGCAACTGCGGCGCCGGCGATGGTGGAGCCGGCGTAAACGAATCGGAGCTGGAGTAGGAAGTCGGCCCGTACGTTCCGGCCGAATACGAACTGCCGCTCGGAAGCTGCGTCGCTCCGTCCTGGAAGGTGTAATTCCCGCTGCCCACCGGACCCGCCGCATCGCCCCAGAAATCGAGCCCGTGCGTCCCGTCCGGAGCCACCAGCAGCATATGCATGTTGCTCGCGCCCCCGGCCTCGGAAAAAGTCTTCAACTGCAACGACACCGTCTCCACCGGATTCGTGATATCCGTATTCACGCCGTCGCCGACAAAAATCACCGAAGGATAAGGCGCGATGTTGGTGAAGCTCTGATCCGACCTTCCGTCGCCGCTGACCGCTCCCGTATTGCAATACGTCGTTCCCGTGTTGGTCGCGTGGTTCTGCGTGAACAGCGAGGCTGTACCGCTGCTCGCCACAAAAGTTCCGTCGCCCGAATAGGTCGCCGATAAAGTGTGGATCCCCTCGCTCGAAAATGACGTCGTGCACGTGGCGACCCCGCTCGAAAGCGCTCTCGGCTGCGCGCCCTGCGTACAAGTCAGCGTCGTCGATCCGTCTTTGAAAGTCACCGTGCCCGTTGGCGTGCCGCCGGAGCCCGCCACGGTGGCGGTCAGCGTCGTCGCGTTGTTCGGACTCGACGTGAAAACCGTGGAATTGCTCAAGGAGAGCGATGTCGTCGACGGCGATGACGCCTGCGTGAACGTAATCGTAATGTCCCACGACGAGAAGCTGAGGCTCGACTGGAATCCCGAAGGAGCGTCGCTCGCCAGATAAAGCGTCCAGGTTCCGTCGACCGAATCGCCGGTGAACACCGACGTGAACGTCGCGCTGCCCTGCGTGGCCGGCGAGTTCAACTGGCCGCTGCTTACACCCGCGATCGTCGAATAGTCGGGATGCGCGTTACCGCTGCCGCCCGAATCCGGATAAGAACTCGCCGCAAATGTCCCGCCCGCGGTCAAGCCAGTAGACCCATTGCAATCCGGGAATGCGGTCGCGCCGTCCTGAATCGTGAACGTAAGATTATTCTGACCACCGCTGCCCGGTTCGCCAACGCAGCGCATCAGTTCGAGATTGCGTCCCCCGGGAGACTTCAGCAACAATCCCATGTCGCGCGAAGCTGCCTTGAGAGTGTTCACGTCCAGAACAGCCGTATATCCATGCAAGACCACGGTGACGGTTTTCACCGTACCCGATCCACCGGTCACCGCCAACGCCGAGGAAGTCCCTACGGTAGTGCTGCCGCCGGGATCGTTCACCGTGGCCGAAGGCCCACCGGTGCACGTCACGGTTCCCGATCCCGGTGTACAGGTCCCAAAGGCGGCCGGAATCAGCCATCCGATCGCCAGCAGCTTCACAAATCCAGAAAAAAGACGGTGAGTATCGACGCGGTCGATCATCTTCGCGGGCCCTCCATTCTCCGCGGCGCCGCCACAAATGGCGGGGCGGGCGAAACTCGCGATTCGGTTTACTTTATCACAACAATCGGAAAAGGCCAGAGCGGAATAAAAATAATTTTCTGTAATCTTGCCTTAATTCTTCGGACACACGACATATGCCATCAGGATTATCCCTGCTTGCTCTCCGATGCGCGCAAAAAAATCTTGCAAGCGCGCGCAGATTAGTGTTACGCTGATCGGGCCTAATACCAAAGCTTCACCACATCTACTTGCTAGGAGATTTCCGATGTCAAGTCCCTTCGTGGGAGAATGTCGTCTGGTCGGCTTCAACTTTGCCCCCGTAAACTGGGCGCTGTGCCAGGGTCAGCAACTCCCGATTTCCGAGAACGACGTCCTGTTTAATCTGATCGGAACCACCTATGGCGGGGACGGACAGTCGACGTTCAATCTGCCCGATCTGCGCGGACGCGCTCCCATTCATCAGGGCGGCGGGATGATCATCGGAGAACTCGGCGGGACCGAAAACGTCACGCTCACGACACAGCAGCTTCCGCTGCACACGCATGCGCTCGAGGCCTCGCAATCGAACGCCACCGCGAATCTTCTTCAGAACGCAGTGCTCACCGGCGGGCCGAACACGGTCTACCGCAAACAGAATCCGCATCCCACCGCGGCGATGAACGCGAAGGCGATCGGCTTTGCGGGCGGGAACCAGCCCCACACCAATCTGCAGCCCTATCTCACGATGAACTGGATTATTTCGCTGTATGGAATTTTTCCCTCTCAATCCTAGAAAGCGGGAGCGCGCCGGAATTATCCAAGGAGAGTTTTCATGCCTCAACCATTCCTTTCTGAACTGAAATTGGTTTCCTTTAACTTTCCGCCCAAAACCTGGGCTCTCGCCAACGGACAGATTCTGCCGATCGCGCAGAACCAGGCGCTGTTCGCGCTGCTGGGGACCACCTACGGCGGCAACGGCCAGACCACCTTTGCGCTGCCCAACCTGCAGGGCTGCGTGGCGATCCACATGGGACAAGGATTCACGCTCGGGGAGCGCGGGGGCGAGGTTTCTCACACCCTATCCGTCGGCGAGATGCCCGCGCATCAGCATACGCTTTCGGGGATCGGTGCCAATCAGGACGCAACCAACCCGGCGGGCCATCTGCTTGCGAATACGCAGGGCGCGCTCGCCGTTTACGGACCAGCGTCCAATCTTACGCCGATGGTCCCCGGCAGCATCGGCAATGTGGGAGGCACTCAGCCGCATCCCAATCAGTCGCCGTATCTGGTGATGAGCTGGATCATCGCGCTCGAAGGCATTTTTCCCAGTCAGAACTAGAGGCGCAGGCACAAGGAGACCCCATGGCAGATCAATTTGTTGCGGAAATTCGCGCGTTCCCGTTCAACTTCCCGCCGCGAGGCTGGGCGCTGTGCGACGGACAACTGATGGCGATCTCGCAGAATACGGCGCTGTTTTCGCTGCTCGGAACCTTCTACGGCGGCGACGGAAAAAGCACCTTCGGCCTGCCCAATCTGCAGGGCAACGTGGCGATCGGACAGGGCCAGGGACCCGGCTTGAGCGATTACTTCATCGGCGAGTCAGGCGGGACGCAGAACGTGACCCTGCTGCTGACCGAGATGGCGATGCATCAGCACAGCCTCAACGCCGACGTGTTCGATTCGCCTGACAATACGTCTCCGGCCAACGCCGCGCTCGCCAACGGGCCGAACAATCATATGTTCTCGGATCAGACCGCGCCGCTGGTCCAGATGGCGATTCAGGCGGTCACCATCACCGGTAGCAGCCTGCCCCACAACAACATGATGCCGTACCTGACGCTCAATTTCTGCATTGCGCTACAGGGAGTTTTCCCCGCGCGGGGCTAGAAGACCGGCTTGTCGACGCTCGCTGTTCGTCCCGCAATCCCGCAGGATGAGATTTTCCTGTACGAACTGTATACGGCTGTGCGCGGACCGCTTTTCGCGCTCGCGCCCATCACCCTTGCGCAACGCGAACACCTGCTGCGCATGCAGTTCCAGGCGCAGCTTTCTTCCTACTCGCAGCAATACCCCAACTCTTGCTATCACATCGTGCTGCTCGATGGCCGCGCCGTCGGGCGGTTGTGGGTGGCCCCCGGCAATCACGCATTCATGCTGGTCGATATCGCCATCCATCCCGAGTTGCAGAGCAAGGGACTCGGGACCGCGCTGGTGCTGCGCCTGCAGCAGGAGGCCACGCGCGCACGGCTGCCGATTCAATCCGTGGTGGATCGCTTCAATACCGGCTCGCTGCGCTTTCACCAGCGGCTGGGATTTTCGATCGCCCGCGAGGATATGCTGAACTACTACATGGAATGGCGACCCGTTCCCGCGTTATGAAGCGGCGCCCGCCGCCACGCCTCCGCCGGCCGCCATGATGTCCCGCACCCATTGCCCGCAGACCTCGAGCAATTGCGTCTTTAAATCCGCCGCTTTTTCGAAAGAAATCACCCGCACATTCGGTGAATTCTCGAGTTCCTGGCGCAGCGCGAGCACCGCTGGATCCCTCTCGCGAGGCGCGGACTTCAGGCACACGATCACCTCGCGCATGGGCAACTCCGCATCGTCGCGGCATTCGAGCGCAAGGTCGAAAATCTTCCGGTGCAGGGCGCCCGGCCCCCAGTCGTCCGCGAAAACCTGAATGAAATAGCTGCACATCCGGACATTTTCGGCCACAGCGGAGCGATGCCCCACAATCTGACCCTCTTCGCGCAACCCCACGGCTACCAGTAAAATCTTGCGCGGCATGGCAGTTTGATCGTTGACTTCGGCGATCGCTGCCCGGCAGACATCCTGCTCGCGAGCCAGATCGCCCGGGGTCGAAAGATACACCCGGTACATGTCGAATCCGTGCAGAAGCATGGCGAACGCTCAGTGTAACACCGGCATCGGGTAAAAAAGATCGTCCTGAAACGTGACTTTGCTGTATGCTGAACCTACCATGCGCATCGACAAATGCGGACTTTATGTGTTTATGTGTGCTTTAATTCTGGCGTCAGCGTGTCTCGGACAAGCTAATAAGGCAGAAATCTGCACCACGCTTCGGCCTGAATCTTACTGTGGCGACCCGACCCTGCCGCCTGGCTCCGTTTGCCGGGAACTGCCGCACGACGTGAACTTCAAGCAGATCAGCGCCGGCTACAGCACGCTGCTTGCGATATGCCAGCAGCCGTTCGACGACTTCGGATGGCAGAACTTCGTGGCGTTGAACTGGCCGCTCACGGACCTGAGCACGCCGCGTCCATGGGAAAAATACGAGGATCCGGCCGCGATCTTCGACAAGTCCGCCTTTGCGACCATGACCCGGGAAGTCGCCGCGGCCGGAGCCGCCGCGGGGCAAAAGATTCTCTACCGGATGGCGAAATCGTCGACGCTTCCCGGCGGTCATCCCACTCCGTTCCTGGAGGCCACCGGCCAGCCGCTCATCGATCGCAACCTGAACTTCACCCTGTACGAGGTGCGGATCAATCCTGTCTGGGTGAACTATGTGGTGAACACCGCCAAACTCGCCACGCTCAAAGAGCAGCAGGCCTTCGTCGCCGCCGGGCACATGGTCAATTTTCCGGCGGGCTCTTACAAAGACGACGTGAAGGGAACCGGCGGATCGCTCGGCGCGATGGAAGTTAAGGCCGCATGGCGGATCCTCGATCCGTCCAAGGGCGATAAGCCCGAGCGTTTCTACACGCGCAGGGCAACCATCTATATTTCGGGCGAAAACACGGTCTCCGGAAAGCCGCTGATCATCCGGGACGCGCTGGTCGGCCTGGTCGGACTGCACATCAACGTGATGACCAGCGACGGCAAGGGCAGCGTCTGGCCGAGCTTCGAACATGAAGACAATGCGCCGGCGCAGGGCGCCTCGCCTGGCGGCAAGACATATTCTTACTTCAACGCCGACTGCACCGCCTGCAAGCCGAATGTTCCTCCAACGCCCGTCAACGGCGAGAAGAACTTCAAGTGGGCGATGACGGCTCCTTATGCGCAGCGCTATGCGGTCGACGGCAAGTACGGCACGCAGGTGACGATCGTCCAGCCGGTTTTCAGCGAGACCGGGAATGCGAATCAGCGCTGGCGCGCGAAGCTCGGCAACTCCGTCTGGACGCATTACCGCCTGGTGGGCACGCAATGGGTGAATCACGAATCGCGGATGCCGGCGGGCATTCCGCCGCTTCTCGGCAACGGCGTGCTGGAGACGTATATCCAGACGACGTCGACCTGCATCGTATGCCACTCCAGCGCGACGCTCGCGGCATCGTCGAAGGCGTCGGCCGATTTCAGCTTTCTGCTCGGCCACGCGCATTAGGCGGATCTTCATCCGATCGTGACGCGCGCGACATCTTCGCAGAAAAATGAGTCATAAGTGCATTTTTGTGCAGCTTTATTCTCGGAAAACGGTTTAAATGAGAAAATGTCCACCCCAGTGAGTTTGAATTGTGTCTTAGACTGCGCCTGCGCAACGGCATACGGCATTGATCCTTTGACCGGGCTGTACACGCCCCGCCAGCCCTACAGCGACATCGTCGCTTTTAATTCGACCCCCACCGTGATCAACAGCCCCGGTGTCGACCGGATCAACGCATGCCTGGTGGGAACCAACGCCAACGGGATCATCGTGGCCTTCCGCGGCACGATTCCGCCGACGGCAATCGATTCGATTCCGGACTGGCTGGAGGATTTCTTCGCCGCGCCCACCACGTGCGGATCGCTGCCGGGGCAGGTCCATTCGGGATTCTGCCACGATATCCAGTCGATCATCGAGCCGATCATTTCCACGGTTAAGGCGCTCAATCCGGCCCAGAACAAGGTCTACGTCACCGGCCACAGTAAGGGAGGAGCACTGGCGTCGCTCGGAGCCTATCTGCTGACCGCCGCGGGAATTCCGGTCCAACAGGTGGTCACGTTCGCTTCACCCAAGACCGGCGACACGAATTTTCAGGCCGGCTATCAGAAGGTGATCCCGAACCAGATCCGCTATGAAAATTACGGCGACCTGGTGCCGCTGATGCCGCCCGCCTCGGCCTTCATCGCGGGACTGGTCGCCGTGGTCTCGCTGATTCCCGATATCGGGCCGAAACTCGCCGCGCTGTTCAAGGAAGCCCAGAGCTGGAACTACGCTGCCGTCGGCCAGGAGTATTACATCGAGAGCGCCGCCAACGGATACGCGATCGATACCAGCGAGAATCCCTACGCGCAGGTGGGCGATTTTGTCTACAACCTCGCTTCCAACGGCTGGGATATCGGCACGACGCTCGCCGACGCGCATGCAATTGCCTGCGGCTACGGATACATGAGCGGAGGATGCCCCACCGGCGTTTGCACGGGTGCCGCCTAAGACGATCTACGCCACTTTTCACGGCGGGAAACCCACCGGCAAGGACTCGACTCCGATCTGGTACGTCGAATCGTACACGCAGGTCAACGGGACGTGGCAACCCAATTCGAACGCGCTCGCGCTGCCCGCACCCTCCGGATCGGACGGATATCAGTTGCGCGATATCCGGTTCGCCGCCGACGGTCACTTTTACGTCGTCAACTCGCTGCAGACCTCGAGCGTGGTCTGGCGGATTCCGCAGACCGGCGTGGATCCGAACAAAGGACTGGAAGTGTTCACCTCGATCGCCACGATTGCGGGACTCGACCATCCTTTCGCCATTGTTTTCGACTCCTCGCTGCACGCCTGCTTTATATCGGCGCAGGACACCAACGTCGTGTTTCGCGCCTTCGGCCCGCAGCACTCCAAGAGCGGCGCGGCGATGCCGGTCAACGCGGCGATCCCGGGCTCGAATTTTCTCGCCGGAACCTTCGTCGCGAGCGAATTGGGAATCGCGGCCCCCGGCAGTTCCGCCAAGCCGCCGGACGTCAAAGGATCCGAGGGCGGGCTGCACTTTTTGCCCAAGAGCGGACCGCCCTTGAGCCATTCCATGCGCGGCATGGCGCTGGTCGGCACGACACTCTACGTCGCCGACGAGGCGGGCAACGAAGTCAAGACTTACGATGTGATCACGGGCGAGTATCTGGGCAAGATCAGCGATCCGAACAACGAAATCGACACCCCGGTCCACCTGCTCGCCTCGGG
Source organism: Terriglobia bacterium (assembly GCA_020073325.1). Classification (GTDB taxonomy): domain Bacteria; phylum Acidobacteriota; class Terriglobia; order Bryobacterales; family Bryobacteraceae; genus Palsa-187. The sequence goes on from JAIQFJ010000113.1 coordinate 12,985, forward strand.
CGGCAAACTGTACATTTCCGACAATGACTCGGTGCTTTGCTACGATCCTTCGGCGGGAACGCTGACGTCCTTACTGGCGGGCCTCGACAGTCCGGCGGGCATGTCGTTCGACGCGGAAGGAAACTTCTACGTCGCGAGCCGGAAGGGAAATTCGATCAACGGATACACTTCGAATTTCCAGCCGATGCAAAATCCGCTGATCCCGGGGCTGAAAGACAACCCGGAGTTCATCCTGTGCGTCGCGCATCGCGCGGCTCGGAGCGGGATCCGATAGTCGAGGCACTCGCCGAATTGTGCCGACGACCCGTTCGCGAACGGGCGGGCGACCCGTCAGGATTGCGGACGATGATCAATCGGAGTTGTGGTGAAAATCGATATGGAAACGTCTCGTCCGTCCCTATGTTTCCGTCCCTTTACAACCTCTTGCCGGGGGCTGGAGGCTCGCAGATTCAGTATGACGGTGCACTTGCGTTGGGAGATCAGAGCACCAATGAGTTGCTCCTTCTCCAAAACTGCTTTAATGCAAAGATCCCCAAGCCATAGGAGTGCCGACGAAAGCTGCGTATCTCATTCCAGCCTTGAGCATGCTATGCGCGTGCTATCTTGATCGTCCTCTCGGTGACGACGGTCTTGCGCGCTTGACAAAGATTCGCCTCGCTTCTTATAAATTGGCGCTCGAGAATTACAGGAGCGATGTCGGAACGTATCCAGATTCGCATCAAGGCCTAAAGGCTCTATGCGAGCGACCCAGTAACGAACAGCGTTGGAAAGGGCCGTATCTTCAACACGAATTTCTGGACGACGGATGGGAGCGGCCGTTCATTTACCTTTATCCGGGCAATCATGGTCAGAAACCGGACATCATTTCGTTCGGGAAAGACGGGCAGCCAGGTGGAACTGGGCCGAACGAGGATATCGTGAGCTGGCAAATGAACGACGGCGACAAAGACAGATAAACATGCGTGAAACATGGGGACGGACGAGAAGTTTCCACTACGCCTCGGGTGTTCGGTGTAGATGAAATTGAGGATGCGAATGGCCGAGCGTTCAAAGCGGCTCAACAGCGTTCAACAAGTTCGCCGCATCTCATTGAAACAGAATGCATTGAAAGTTAGCGATTTCGGGCAGAACGCCGGAATCCGACTTGGGCGCAGGGGGTCGGGAGTTCGAATCCCCCCGCCCCGACCACTGGGCTCAATGACTTACATACCGGCAAATCGCTACTGCTCTTGCGACGGTATCGGATGCTTACGAAAGAGCTAAGGATTCGAATCGGGCGCCTATCTCTACTTTGGTGGTCGCGATTGATGCAGGCACATCGAGATCAACTCGGCGATGTTGGCTTCGCCAACACACATGACTGAGTCGGCTCCGCCCCAGTAGATCTTGACCGATCCATCCGGCTCGGGAACGGCGCCGCAGGTGAAAACCACGTTAGGGACGTAGCCGGTAGTCTCCCAGGGAGCTTCCGGCTGTAGTATCCACTGGTCGCTTACGCCGATCACCTTCGCGGGGTTCAGCAGTTCATGAAGCGCGATTCCCAGACGATATACAGAACCGCTCATCGTCCGGAAAACTCCGTGATAAATCGACAGCCACCCCTGTTCCGTTCTGATGGGAGGCGCGCCGGGGCCGATCTTCATTTCGTCCCAGTGATATTGCTGCGGCCTCATGACGAGCTGCGAATCACCCCAGTAACGCAGGTCGGGGGAATAGGAAATCCAGATGGACCACGGCGCGATTTCTGAATGTGGCCGATCGAGCCGGGCGTACAGTCCGTTAATCTTCTCGGGAAAAATGACCACATTGCGATAGTCCGCTTCCGTAATCAGGGAAAGCTTTTCGACGCGTTCGAAGTCTTTCGTTCTGGCGAGCGCGATCCGCACGCCGTTTCGAGAGTACGCGCTATAGGTGATCAGGTATTCGCCATCGAGCGCCGTCACGCGTGGATCCTCGACACCGAACTCTTCGTACTCGGCAAAGGGGCCGTCCCGGTCGGGGATCAGGAAGGGCTGCGGAGCGACGCTGAAATTGAAGCCATCGTAGCTTCGCGCCAAGCCGATGATGGACCGTCCCGTACGCAAATGGGACCGGAACAACATGATGTATTCGTTCCCGTGCCTCACGACGGCGGCATTGTGAACGGTCTCGACCGGATACGGAACATCACGTTTGGTGAGGATCGGATTCTGGCTATATCGCCTGACGATATCTTTCATGTCGTTTGCCCTTCCGATCGAAAATCATTTCGTAGACACGTTCGTAACCCTCGACCATGGTTTCAATGGAAAAACGCTCGCGAACACGTTGCCGGCACTGATCGCGGTCGATTTCAGCAAGGCGGGCCAGGGCCCGCAGCGCCGCATTCACGTTGTCGACCAGAAATCCGGTCTGGCCGTCGCCGATGACTTCGCGACAAGAGCCGAGGTTCATGGCGATGACCGGTACGCCTGCGGCGTTGGCTTCCGCCAGGACGAGGCCAAATCGCTCCGGGATCGTGTTCAAGTGAAGTAAAACCCGGGCGCTGGCAAACAGATCGTTCTTACCCGCGACGTCGACCGGTCCGACGTAGCGGATGGTCGCATCGAGGTAGGGTTCGACGCATTTCTTGAAATACTGCTGATCCTGGATGATGCCCGCGATCCGAAGTGGCAGGCCGCTCATGCGGGCAACCGCGATGGCGAGATGTACACCTTTGTCGGGATGAATTCTGCCAAGGAAGACGAGGTGATCGCCTGGTAATTCCTGAAAGGGGTAAAGCGAGAGGTCGATTCCGTTATGCACGGTCGCCAGGTAGTTCAGGCCCGGCGCGCGATCGGAATCGCTGATGGAGACGAAATTTGCGTCGCGATACTTTTCATACACGGGCATGATCTGCGGCGACGAGAATCCATGAATCGTCGTGAGAACCGGGGTCTTTACCAGGCGGGTATACGAAAGAGCCATGAAGTCGTAGTGGCTGTGAATCAGGTCAAAGTCGGCGGCATGCTCGAAGGCTTCGGAGATGTGGAGATACTCCGCCACCTTGGGATCGATCGTGCGATCTTCCTCGTATCCCTTGTCGATCACAGCGTGCAGATGCGCCCGAGTGATCGAGTCGCGCGTTGCGAACAGGGTGACGTCCCAGCCACGCGCCACCAATCCTTCAGCGATGTTGCCGGCGACCGTCTCCCATGCGCCGTACTGGCGCGGAGGTGTTCGCCACGCTACCGGCGAGAGAATCGCGATTCGCTTCTTGCGAGCGCTCATGCTTCGGGCCGCATCGCAGCCAGCACTTCAGAAAGCGGCACGGTCGCGAAACCGGTGGCGTGATCGGCCAAGCCATAAGGAATGATTAGTTCGCCGTTGTGGACTAGAGCGCCGCAGGTATAAACGACATTGGGCACGTAACCTTCACGCTCGTTCTGGTTCGG
>JAIQFJ010000560.1 GCA_020073325.1 Terriglobia bacterium
CGCAGATCCGTCATCAGGATCAGCCCGCCGAACACCGCGATCATCGTCAGGTGCGTCGACAGCACGATCGGATACACCAACTCCGACTCGCGCACCGCCGTGAAGAAGTCCGTGTTCTGAATCGCTGTCGCGATGGATTCGAGTGACATATCACGTAAAGGCGTAGAAAATTCCCGCGTACACGATCGAGATCCACAGCAGCAGCGAAAACGCCGCCACCACCACGCCCGCCCCGCCCGGATCCTTCGACATCGCCACCTTGCGATGAATCGTGTAGTTGTAAATCACCGCGACCGTAAGGGCGATGCACTTATAGCGGAACGAGTCATTGTAGTAATACCGCAGCGCATCGGTCGAAAACAGCACCAGTCCGCTCGAGATCACCACCACCAGCCCGATCATCGTCCAGATCGACGTCATCTTCAACAACTGCTCCGACGTCTGCTTCTTGAACGCCAGCCCGAGCATCCGCAGATCGACGATCGCGATGGTCCCGATCGACATCGCGAACATCGCGATATGGATGCACTCGAGCAGCGGAAACGACCATTCGTTATTGTTGAGCGGATTATTCGCCGGATCGTAGTTGATCTGCAGCACCGTGGCTCACCTTACGCAACAGGCCATCCTAACACACTGCTGTGCAGCGGGGCTCCAGCCGCGCAATTCCGGGAAGCGATTTAAAATCCGCCCTCCACCACCAACAGCCTGATCTGCGACCCGTCCGCTCCCCCGCGATACACCCTCTCCGTCGCCTTCTTGAAATCCGAAGCCTTCGCCTTGGGAATTTCCAAAAACTGCTGCGGATTCCGATCCGTCAACGGGAACCACGAGCTCTGGATCTGCACCATAATCCGGTGCCCCGTCTTGAACGTGTGAAACACGTCCGGCATCCCATACTCGATCTTCTCCGGCTTCCCCGGAGTGAACGCCTCCGGCTTCGAAAATCCGTTGCGAAATTTTCCGCGAAACGGCTCGCCGCGGACCATCTGCTGATAGCCGCCCATATGCACCCGGCGCGGATTCGGATCCGGATTCGGATAATCGTCCGGATACACGTCGATCAGTTTCACGACGAAATCCGAATCGGTCCCGCTGGTCGACACGCGCAGCGACGGCGTGACCGGACCCGCGATCACGACGTTGCGTTCCAGCGGCTCCGTTACGTACGTCAGCACGTCCGGACGCGCCGAGGCGAAGCGCTGATCGTAGGTCATGTAATCGCCCGGCATGCCGAACCCGTCGGTCACTTCACCGGAGACCGGCACGGGACGCGACGGATCGCTCAGATATTCGTCGAATCCCGAAGCGGCCGGAGCCGACCACGTGAGTTTGCCTTCGCCATCCAGGAACAAAGACCGCGCGACCGCCTGCTTCGGAGGCCAATGATCGAAACGATGCCACTCGTTCATGCCGGTCTCGAACACGATCGCTTTCGAATCGGCGATCTCGGGAACCTTCTTGTCGTGCTTGTCTTTCAGGTGCTGAACGAAAAACGGCAGCTCGATGTTTTCCGCAAAATATTCGCTGGTCTTCATGTCGAAGCTCAGGTTGCCGAGCGTTTCTCCCGCGCCGCGCGCCCAGCCTCCGTGCGACCAGGGACCCATCACCAGCGTGTTCGGTGCGCTCGGCCCGTTCTTCTCCAACGCGCGATAAAGCTTCAGCGGCCCGGAAAGATCCTCCGCGTCGAACCAGCCTCCGACGAACAGCACCGCGGGCTTCACGTTCTTCATGTAGGGCGTAAGCGACCGTCCGCGCCAGAAGTCGTCGTAGGCGAAATGCGAAACCTGATCATCCCAATACGGATTCGCGTCTTTCAGATATTTTTTCTTCACCTCGCTGAGCGGACCCGCCTGGAGGAAAAAGTTGTACGCATCGTCGGTGCCCGGATCGTAGAGCGGCTTCGGACTCCTGCGTTCCAGATCCTGCTTGCGCGGCTCGAAAAAAGTGTAAAACTGGAAATTCGCGGCAAGGTAAAACGCGCCGTTGTGATACGCGTCGTCGCCATCCGCCAGGTCGCCCATGGGGGCCTGCGGAGAAACGGCCTTCAGCGCCGGATGCGAATCGATCAGGCTGTGCGCCGCGTAGTGCCCCGGATACGAAATCCCCCAGATCCCGACCTTGCCGTTGTTGTTCGGCGCGTTTTTGATCAGCCAGTCGACTGTGTCGTAGGTGTCGGTCGAATCGTCGACATCGCGCGGACCGTCGAGCTTCGTCTTATGCGGACGCACATCGACAAACGTCCCTTCCGACAGGTAGCGTCCGCGGACGTCTTCGTAGACAAAAATGAATGCTTCTTTTTCCGCGGCCTCTGAAGGCCCCAGCCGCGCGCGGTAGTTATCGACGCCATAAGGAGCCACCGAATACGGCGTCCGCTGCATCAGGATCGGATATTTTTCCGAAGCATCCTTCGGCACATAGACGGTCGCAAAAAGCCGCACCCCGTCGCGCATCGGAATCCGGAATTCGTATTTCGAATAATACGCCCGCGTATAAGCAAGCTGCTTCCGCTCCGCATCGTCAGCCGCATTCAGGAAAAGACTTGCCGCAACAAAGACTCCCAGGCGAAAAAACATCTCCCACGAATAACACAGTGCGGCTTACCAGAACTGCCACTCCCCCGTTGCGAGCACCCAAGCCGCCAGCAGCGCATTCGTGAACGCGTGCGCGACCACCGCGTCGCCGATCCTCCCGCGACGCATCGCCGCCCATGCATACAGCATTCCCGCGATCGCCCCCGCCGCCCAGCGGTCCCCATGCAGCATTCCGAACGCGACCGAAGAAATCAGAAACGGCATCCACGCGAACTTGCTCAGATCCACCGACTCGAAATCGCTCGAGGCGATCCTGCGCAGTAGAAATCCGCGAAACGCCAGTTCCTCCGCGATCGGCACCGTCACCACCGCCCCGGCGATGCGCAGCGCGAGCCACGCAATCTGCGCCCCGCGCGAGGCGTGTTGAAACACCGCCGGCGCGGCCATCGGCGCGATGCCTAAAAACCGGTCGAGGCCCACCCACAGCGCGAACACCGCCGCGCCCATCGCAAAGGCCGATGGACCGCAGCGCCAGTCCAGTTCGCGATAGCCGCGCCGGAAAAGCCATAGCGCCGCTCCCGCCGCCGCCACGCGCAGCCCGTAGATCCACTCGAAGTCGCCGGTCGCCGCCCGCGTGGCCAGGCCCGCCGCCAGGATCGCCAGAAACGGCGTCAGATAAACCGCGGTCGGGTCGGGAGTGTCGCCGCTCTCCACCGCAATCGCGCGCTCCCCCGCCGCGAGCCACGAGATTT
>JAIQFJ010000114.1 GCA_020073325.1 Terriglobia bacterium
CTTCCTGCGGTCGCGGTTCATTGCCGGCATCCCGCTGAATCAGCCGTTTAAGGAACCGCGACCGCAGGAAGCGGCCGACGCCGATCATTTTCACACAGACTCTTACTGGCGGGGATCACTCGGAGATGGTAACCCATGCTTCATGAGATACTTGAATTGTAAGGTGCTATGTCGCAGTTTCCTGTTGACAGAGTTGTGATCGTAGATTAAGATTCTCTTTCGCTTGTTCTCGGATTTCGATTCTGCTGTAACCCGTAGGTTCACCCATGACCTTTCAAGTTGGCGAGAAAATTGTCTATCCCAACCATGGAGTTGCGACAGTAGAGAATATCAGTGCTCGGGCGTTTGCGGGGCATTATGAGCGGTTCTACCTGCTTCGGCTTACCTATAACAGTCTGACGGTGCTGGTCCCGTTCTCGCATGTCGACGACCTGGGACTGAGGCGGGTCACCCGCAATGGAGAGATCGCGCGCGTGATCTCTTATTTATCGGAAGGCTGGTCGCGGCGGCATTCGGACTGGAAAGATCGCTTCAAGGAGAACACTGAAAAGATGCGGGCGGGCAGCCTGCTTTCAGTGGCCGAAGTGATGAAGAGCCTGCTGATCCTGCAAATGGAGAAGCCGCTCAGTTTCCGGGAGAAGAAGATGCTGGACCGCGCGCGGCTGATGCTGATCGCGGAGTTTTCGACTTCGCGGGGGCTGAACGAGCGGGAAGCGATGGACATGCTGGATAAGACGCTCGCCAAGGCTCAGCTGCATTTGCCGGCGGCGCTGTAACCCCGGCCTTACAGTCAGGGCGGTTACTGGATGCGTTCGCGGATTTTTTCGCGCGTGACCAGCTCGTCGAAGACCGCGAGGACCTGTTTGCGGTAGTGGTAGACGCGCTGCAGTTTTTCCTTTAATGCAGCTTCGTTGCGGTGACGTTTCATCAACTTGTCGACCAGCTTTTTGGGAATCTCGATGTCCTTGCGCAGAGCTTCGGCGGAGTGGCCGCGGAGGAAGAGGCCGTAGAACAACGCGGCCTCGCGCTGCGGCGCGAGCGGGTCGAACTCTTCGCGAAAGGTACTGGCGTGCGACATCAAAAACAGCAGTATAAACTCGAAAATCGGGATGCGCAATAGTTTCCCCGAAGGTCTTGATTCGGCTTTGTCGAACTCCCCTTTCGCCGTGCCGTTCTGACCGCTCTAGGGATGTTTCAACTTTTGTGCTATGCTGTGTGGGTACAATAGCGATTAAGAATAGACGAGGAGTATCGATTCCCGAATGGCATTGGCGAGAGAAGCAAAAAGCAGCGTGATTACGAAGTTCCGGGTCCACAAATCGGATACCGGCTCGCCAGAGGTTCAGGTCGCCATCCTGAGCCGGCGCATTGCCGAGTTGAACGACCATTTTAAGGCGCATCAGAAAGATCATCATTCGCGCAGGGGACTGCTGCAGATGGTGGCGCGCCGGCGTCGTTTGCTCGATTATCTGCGCAGCCGCAGCCCGGAGCGCTATAAGACTCTGATTCAGAGCCTGGGCATCCGTCGCTAACGGATTTCGATATTCGAACGCGGTCGATGTAGACCGGCGGGCGCATTTGAAACCCTCCAAAGTCTCCTCTTAGTCAAAGCAGGCCGTAACCGTGTCCTTGAAACGGGCGCGCGCGGTTCTTGATTAAAGGACGTTTCCAAACATGTTGCATTCCGTTGAAGTCGATCTCGGCGGGGGAAAGATCATCACCCTCGAAACCGGGAAGATGGCCAAACAGGCCAGTGGAGCGGTCGTGGTCCGCTCGGGCGATTCGGTGGTTCTGGTGTCGGCGGTTACGGCTCCGCACCCCAAACCGGGCGCCAGTTTCTTCCCGCTCACGGTGGACTACCGTGAATACACCTATTCCGCCGGACGATTCCCCGGGGGCTTTATCAAGCGCGAAGGACGCCCCACGGAAAAAGAAATTCTCACCAGCCGGTTGATCGACCGGCCCATCCGCCCGCTGTTCCCCGAAGGATATTCGCACGAGACGCAGGTGATCGGCATGGTGCTGTCAGCCGATCCGCAGGTGGATCCGTCGACGCTGGCGATCATCGGCGCGGGCGCGTCGCTGGCGATCTCCGACATTCCGTTCCATCACGTGCTGGGCGGAGTGCGCGTCGGCATGGTGGACGGCAAACTGATCGCGAATCCGACGTACGAAGAGACCAAGGCGTCGAAGGTCAATATTGTTGTCGCGGCGACCGATGACGGGATCGTGATGGTGGAAGCCGGCGCGCAGCAGGCGACCGAGGCCGAAGTGCTGGCCGCTCTCGATTTCGGGCACGATTGCTGCAAGAAGATCGCCGCCGGCGTTCGCGAGCTGATGAAGAAGACCGGCAAAAAGAAGGCCGAGTTCACCGCTCCCGAAATCAACCAGGCGCTCTACGACCAGATCGCGTCGAGCGTTCGCGCGGAACTGACCGACGCGATGAACACGCAGAAATATCAGAAGCTCGAAAGCTACGCGCGCGTCGATGCCGCCAAGGACAAGGCCGTCGAAGCGGTTCCGGAAGAGCAGCAGGAGGAAGCGGGCGATCTGTTCGACCGGCTGAAGGAACGTATTTTCCGCGACGAGATTCTGAAATCCAAGCGCCGTCCGGACGGCCGCAAGTTCGACGAGATCCGCAAGATCGAGATCGAAGTGGGCGTGCTGCCGCGAGTCCACGGCTCCTGCCTGTTCACGCGCGGCGAAACGCAGGCGCTGGTGACGGCGACGCTGGGGACGAAGGAAGACGAACAGCGGATTGAGCTGCTCGATCCGACCGAAACCTCGAAGCGCTTCATGCTGCACTACAACTTCCCGCCGTTCTCGGTGGGCGAAGTCGGGTTCATGCGCGGAGCGGGACGTCGCGAGATCGGGCACGGCGCACTGGCCGAGCGCGCGCTCTCGACGGTGGTGCCGGACGAAAAAGCGTTCCCCTACACGATGCGCATCGTGAGCGACATTCTGGAATCGAACTGATCGAGCTCGATGGCGTCGGTCTGCGGTGCGACGCTTTCGCTGATGGATGCGGGCGCTCCGATTTCGGATCCGGTCGCGGGCATCGCGATGGGCCTGGTGCTCGAAGGCAAGGATTACGCGGTCCTGACCGACATCGCCGGCGCCGAGGATCACTACGGCGACATGGATTTCAAGGTTGCGGGAACTGAGACGGGTATCACGGCGTTGCAGATGGACATCAAGGTCCCCAACGTGACCAGCGCGATCATGAAGCAGGCTCTCGAGCAGGCTCGCGGGGCGCGGCTGTTCATTCTGGGCAAGATGAACGCGACGCTCGAAAAGCCGCGCACGACACTTTCGCAATATGCGCCGCGCATCACGACAATCACGATTCCGACGGAAAAAATCCGCGACCTGATCGGCAAGGGCGGGTCGACCATTCGCGGCATCGTCGATACGACGGGCTGCAAGATCGACGTTGAGGATGACGGCAGCGTGAAGATTTTCTCCGCCGACGGAGCCGCGGCGGAACGCGCGCTGCAAATGATCACCGACATCTGCGCGGTGGCGGAAGTCGGCAAGACGTATCTGGGGAAGGTGGTGCGGATCGTCGATTTCGGCGCATTCGTCGAGATTTTCCCGGGAACGGACGGACTGTTGCACATTTCGGAAATTTCGGAAAACCGCATCAAGCAGGTTCGCGACGAGCTGAAGGAAGGCGATCAGATCCTGGTGAAGGTCCTGGCGCTCGAAGGCAACAAGATCAAGCTCAGCCGCAAGGCGATCCTGAAAGAACAGCGGGAGAAGCTCAAGAAAGAAGAAGCGGGCAAAGCGTAAGCTTCTTCTCAGGCAAAGACGCAAAGGACGCCGGGGGATTCCCTTCGGCGTCCTTTTCTTTTTGCAGACGCTTCGCGCGCCGCGGCGTAGATGGAGAGATGATCGCTCGAATCGTTCTGGCCGGCGTCATCGCGTGCGTGATCGTGGGAGCGGTCTATCAGGTAATCGGAAGCGCGACCGACGCGCGACGCTTCCGTCAGCGGGGCAAGACCGTACGGGCCGCCGGCGTCGCATTCCATCTCGACTGCAGCGGTTCCGGCAAACCGACGGTGATTCTCGAGAGCGGAATGAGCGTTCCAGCCGCGGGCTGGGCGCTGGTGCAGCCGGAGATCGCCCGCTTCACGCGAGTCTGTTCCTACGACCGCGCCGGTTATGGATGGAGCGATCCGTCGAGCAGGCCGCGCACGAGCATCGAGATTGCGAAAGAACTCGCGGCGCTGCTCAATGCGGCGGGCGAGGCTGGTCCTTACGTCGTGACCGGACATTCGTTCGGCGGATACAACGTTCGTGTCTTTGCCGGAATGAATCGTGCCGACGTGGTGGGGATGGTGCTGGTCGATGCCAGCCATGGCGACGAGGGCGAACGCCTGGAAGCGCTGCTGCCGGCGCCGCTCCGGGAACGGGAACGAAAAGATCAGCAGCGGGAGGAGTGGCTGGATCGAATCGAGACCCCCGTGTTGATTCATCTGGGTATCGAGCGGCTCAAAGCTGCCGCGGGGTGGGATCGCCCGGACGGATTGCCGCGGGAGTTACGCCGCGAACTGAGTTATCTCGAGCAACAGAGCAAATCGAGAAGCGCCGTGGATGCCGAGGACAAGGCGTCCGGGCAAAGCTGGGCGCAGGTTCGCGCCGCGGGGAATTTCGGGAGCCTGCCACTGGTCGTGCTGACGGCGGGAGAGCCATACGATCCGGACCCGCTGCTCACGAAGGCGCAGATGGATCAGCAGCGCGATCTCTGGATCCATGTGCTGCAGGCCGATGAGGCTCGGCTTTCGACGAACGGCCGGCAGATCGTGGTTGCCGACAGCGGACACATGATCCCGTTCGAGCGGCCCGGCGCGGTGGTGTCTGCGATTCGCGAAGTCTGGGAGGCGGCTCGCCAATAGAGACTTCTGCGAACTCGGACGCGGAGCCACACGTATAGGGTATAGATGCTTTCCGATTTTCGATACGCGCTCCGGACGCTGGGGAAAAATCCCGCTTTTGCCGCGATTGTCGTTTTGATTCTGGCCCTCGGCATCGGAGCCAATACGGCGATGTTCTCGATCGTTGACGGGATTCTTCTGCGGCCGCTGCCGTTTCGGGATCCGGAGCGATTGTTCGCGGTGCAGGAGCAGGTGCCGAAATTTGCCTATCTTTCGCCTTCCCTGCCCGTTTCGGCGCATCATCTGCGCGAATGGCGGAAGGATTGGACGTCGGCCGAGCAGGTTGCGATTTTCAATACGTATACGGCGAATCTGAGCGCGCCGGGCGGGGATCCGGAAAAACTTTTTGTGGCGCGCGCGACGGCGGATTTGTTTCCGCTGCTCGGGGTAGAGGCGCAGATCGGGCGGACGTTTTCAAAAGCAGAGGACGCGCCGGGACAAGATCGCGTGGTGGTGCTCACCGACGAATTGTGGCGGCGGCGGTTTCATGCCGATCCGGCGGTGCTCAGGCAGAAAATTCTGCTCGACGGCGCGCCGTTTCAGGTGATCGGAGTGCTGCCGCGCGGGCTGCATATGCCTCGCGTCAGCCAGCTTCAGGGGCTGAAGTTCGGCGATGAAGATGCCGACCTGTGGAAGCCCGTGGCGATTCGCGAAGAGGATTTAAGCGCGCTGGGAGATTTCAACTACGCCGCGATCGCGCGGCTCAAACCGGGGGTGTCGGCGCGGGCGGCGCTCGATCAGCTCAACGCGTTGCAGAAAAGCATCATCGACCGGTTTTCTCCCGAGAAGATCGAATTGCGAGGTTTGCTTGTCCCGCTGCAGGAGCAGATCACAGGACGGTCGCGCCAGGGATTGCTGCTGATGCTGGGCGCGGTCGGGGCGGTGCTGCTGATTGTTTGCGTGAATATCGCGAATCTTTTGCTGTCGCGATCGGCGGGGCGGCGGCGTGAATTCGCGGTCCGCGCGGCGATCGGGGCCAGCGCATCGCGGCTGATCCGGCAGATGCTGACCGAAAGCCTGGCGCTGGCGATTCTCGGCGGCGCGCTGGGCATCGGGCTCGCCTATGGACTGCTGAACGTGATCGTCGCCAAGGCGCCGATCGATTTACCGGGCGCGGCGAATGTGCACATCGACGCGCGCGCCCTGGCAGTGGCGATTCTGCTGTCGATCGGCTCGGCCGCGCTATTCGGGCTGATTCCGGCGTGGAGAATCGCGCGGACGGATCCGAATGAGGACCTGAAGTCGAACACGCGAAGCAACACAGACAGCCGCCAGGGCGGACGTGTGCGGGCGATGCTGGTGAGTTTCGAGGTCGGGCTGAGCACGGTTTGCCTGGTGGCGGCGGGGCTGCTGCTGAGCAGCTTCGTGCGCTTGATGAACGTCGATCGCGGCTTCGAGGTGGAGCGGATCACGACGGTCGATTTGAATCTTCCGGCGACGCGCTACGCGGGGACGCCGCAGCGGTCGGAATTTTTCCGCAAATTGATGGAAGCGACGCGCGCCATCCCGGGCGTCCGTTCAGTGGCGATGTCGAACCTGCTGCCGCTCACCGGCGAGGGCGATAACAACATGATCAGCCTGGAGGGCACCACGGCGCCGATGCTCGAAAGGCCGCTGGCCGACCGCCGGCTGGTCAGCGAAGACTATTTCCGCGTGCTTGGGATTCCGCTTACGGCAGGCCGCGTTTTCGATCGCAGCGACAAGCGCAACATGGCGGTGATTTCGGCGGATACGGCGGCGCGCGTGTGGCCGGGCGAGAGTCCGATCGGCAAGCGGTTCCATATGGGAGATAACGACGGGCCGCTGTTCGAAGTCTCGGGAGTGGTCGCGAATGTGCGATCGAACGGATTGCAGAAAGGCTCGACACTGACGGTTTATCTGCCCTACTGGGTGCGCGATCAACGCGATATGTCGCTGGCGGTGCGGACAGTGGTGGATCCGGCGGCGGTCAACTCGGCGGTGCGGGCGGCGATCCGGCAGCTCGATTCGGAATTGCCGGTGCCGCAGTTTCGCACCATGCGGGAGATTGTCTCGGCGTCGGTAGCGCAGCGCCGGTTCCAGCTCGACATGGTGATGGCGTTCGCGGCGATCGGGCTGATTCTCGCGAGCCTGGGGATTTACGGCGTGGTTTCGTATTCCGTCGAGCAGCGGCGCGGCGAAATGGGAATCCGCATGGCGCTGGGGGCGACGGCGTCGAATCTGCGGACGCTGGTGGTCCGGCAGGGGCTGGCGCCGGTGGGGATCGGACTGGCGGCGGGGCTCGCGGTGTCGATCGCGGCGGGAAGAATTCTAAGCGGCATGCTGTTCGAAGTGCGTCTGACGGATCCTGTGACGCTGGGAGGAGTGGCGCTCGTGCTGGTCGCGGTGGCGGCGCTGGCCTGCTATGTTCCGGCGCAAAGGGTGACCAGGGCAGACCCGCTGCATGCGCTGCGGTACGAGTAGCGGACGGGTGTGTTAACCTCAGCGCTTGATCGACGCGCGGCAAGTCCTGGAATTAGCAGTTCCCTTCTCTGAGGACGAAAAGAGCCGGGAGCTGGTCCTGATGCTTCTGGAGCACACGCCTTCTCCGTTTTCACGCGAGCAATTCACGCCGGGACACATCACGTGCACGGGCCTGGTGCTGCATCCTTCACTCGACGCGTTCCTCGTGGTGCATCATCACCGGTTGCAGCGATGGCTGCTGCCCGGCGGGCACGTCGAAGGACACGATGAGCAGATCTGGGACACGGCGCGTCGTGAAGTGACGGAAGAAACCGGCGCGGTGCTGATCGAGGCGCCGCGGCCCGCGCTGATCGGGATCGACGTGCACGGGATTCCTCCCGGCAGGCGCGAGCCGTTCCATCTGCATCACGATTTGATTTTCGCGTTTCGCGCCGTGTCCGACAGAATCGTCCCGACCGAGGAAGCGCGCCAGGTGGCGTGGTGCTCGATGGCGGAGGCGGATCGGTATGAACTGCCCGCGAACGTCCGTCGCTGTGCGTCGCGCGCTACGCTCGAGCCGCGGCCTTGATTTCGTGGACCGCGAGCGGGTAAACAGAGCCCGGAAGCGCAGCGTCGCCCAGCACCTCACGGATCGCCAGATTAGTATCGAACTACAACTGCCTGTAATACGGGACCGAACGGGTTGAAGGTCAGAATGGTCACCTCAGGCGCCGGCGACGAGACGATGTTGGCGACTCTGCCGATACGGGCGAGAAGACGCGTCATATGGAGGCCGCTTTGTTTTGCAGGAATTTGAGGACAGAGTTCCAGCTCGTAGCGCGCAGTTATACTCTTATAAAGCTATGAAAAAGGCACTGGTTTTGGGCGCGGGCGGACCGGTCGGGATCGCGTGGGAATCCGGCCTGATTGCGGGGATGGCCGAGGCAGGTCTCGATGTGTCGAGCGCGGATTTCGTTTTGGGGACATCGGCAGGGTCGTTTGTGGGGGCGCAGCTCGCGCTGGGAAGGACACCGGCAGAGATTGCGGCTCCGGATTTGACGGGCCCACTTCCGGCGAGCGGTCCGGTGAGCGATCTGCCGGACCTGTCGATGCTGATCGGCAAAATTCTGGAAGCAGCGTCGGGAAAAAGACCTGCGGCCGAGGTGATGGCCGAAATCGGAACGATGGCATTGGCGGCGCCAGCGATTTCCGAGGAGGAATTCATCGGGAAATTTTCATGGGCGCTCGGCGATGGCACCTGGCCATCGAAGGAATTTGGATGCACGGCGGTGGATACGGCGGACGGGTCGTTCAGAGTGTGGGACAGGAATGCGGGAATCGACCTGTCGCGCGCCGTGGCGTCGAGTTGCGCGGTGCCGGGAATGTATCCTCCGATTTCGTTTGAAGGCCGGCGTTATATGGACGGCGGGATGCGGTCGGGCACGAATGCGGACTTGGCGAGGGATTACGACGCGGTGCTGATCGTGATGGTCCGGCCGAAGGCGATCCCGTCGCCGATCGCGGAGGTTTTCGGGGCGAGGTTCGAGCGCGAATTGAAGGCGCTGAGCGGTCGCGTGGAGGTCATCGTTCCGGATGAGGGTTCGAACGATGTGATGGGGATGAACTTAATGGACTCGTCGCGGCGGCGGCCGGCGGCCGAAGCAGGCCTTGTGCAGGGGCGCGCGGAAGCGGCTCGGGTCGCGGAGATTTGGAAGTAACCGCCGGATCGTCGTCAAAAAGCCAGCCCTACGTTCGCGCAGTTGCGGTTTTACTGGACCGGAAGAACCACCTGGGAACTCGATTTGCCGTTCACCTGAACCGTGATGTTCACGTTCGAGGATGCAGGCATATCGTTGGTGATGGTGAGCTTCAGGATGTTCACGCCGACCATGCCGGCCGCCGCGCCGGTCCAGTCCGGTTTGAGCGAGGCTGTATCGGTATTCACAGCGACGGGATCGACCAGGGACTGGTTGTCGATCGCGGCTGTCGGGAAGCCGTCCACTTGCAGCTTGTCGAAGGGACCGAAGCCGGTTCCATAAATCGTGATCTGTTCGCCAAGCGACGCGGGGCTCTGGAAATTGACCACGGTTCCATCCGCATGCAGCGCGAGGATCAGCGGCAGTTGCTGATCGTTGACCTGCGTGAACACGCCGGGCGCGTCGCGCGAAATCGTCACGGAGCCGGGAACATCGGGCAGTCCGGCATTGTGGACCACCAGCGCAAAGGTGCCGTCGGCCAGTTCCCAGGGGACCTGTGCGCTGATCTGATCGGGTGAAACGAAAACCAGCGGAAGCAGGAAGTCGCCGATCGTGACGGTCACGCCGCCGAGCGTCTGCGCGAGCGGATTCGACGGGCCGACCTGCATCGCGGGCGCGAGGTTCTGGCCGTAAATCGAAATGATCGAGCCGGGGGCAACCGAGCCATCGGGCGTCGGGCCGGTGACGCTTTGGATTCCGGCGGGCGGAATGAAGGGGACCGTGGCGAAGTCGGCCTGCACGGTGTGCGGAGTCGACATGGTCAGCAGACCGGGCGCGTAGCTGCCCGTCAGGTCGCCTTCCCAATGCGCGAATTTGAACCCGCCGTTGGCGGTGGTGGCAACGGTCACCTGAGTTCCATTCGGATAGAATCCGTCGGGCGAAGCGGGCGACGTCGTGAAGCTGCCGGCCTTGGACGGATTCACAACGTTGGTGAGCTGGTAAGACATCTGGTAGTTCGCCGTGAGCGCCAGAGTGTCCTGCGTGAAATTGACGGTGCGGGTCGGCGACGTGTTGCCGTCGGACCAGGAGACGAAGTCGTAGCGCGAACCGGCGCCGGCGGAAACCTGCGTCGGCGCGGCGATTTGCGACGTCGCGGTGCTCACTTTGTTCAGCACGCAGGGCGACGGGCAGCCTGCGCCGTCGACGGTGAAGTTCATCGTCGCCGGAGAACTGCCGATCCGGATCTGGTTCAGGATCGCGTAGCTTGCCGTGACAGCGATGTCGCTGGTGCCGACGACGAGGTCATGGCCGGTATCGGCCATGCCGGTATCCGACCAGCCGGCGAAATTGTAGACGCGGCCGCGCGGGTCGGATTGCGGAGTTTCGGCAGCGATGTGGTGCGTCTCGCCCTGGCCCCAGATGAAGGTGTAGGCAGGCCAGTTATCGCGGCCGTCGATCATCACTTTCATTTTTCCCGGATTGGTGAGAACCACGGCGCGGATGCCCGGAACATAACCCACCGTCACTGTATCGGGCGCGCTGGTATTGGTAGAGACCACGTACGTCGAGTTCTGGCCGAGGCCGTTCGAGAATTGCTGGAAAACCCAGTATCTTCCGATTTTGTCGAGCTGCGAGACGGGCGAGCCGAGGGTGTGCTTCGAGCCTGGCAGGAAATCGAATTGCCCGGCGCACAGCGGAGCGAATCCGGGCGGCGCGTTGGGAGGCATGCGCGTGTAGTCCGGCGTGCAGTTCCCCGTCCCGTCGCTCGTGGTGGTGGTATTGACCAGGCTGCCGTCCACCAGGATCTGCAATCCGGGAGGATTCGTGACGAAGTTCACGCGCTTGGCGACCGAGAACAGGGCGATGATCTGCGTCGGTCCAGCCACGGTCACCGTGCTCAGGTAGCTGGGCGGATTGTTGCCGATCTGCCAGGAATAGAAAACCCAGCCGGGATAAGGAAAAGCGTTGATGGTATAGGACCCGGCAGGAACGAAGGGATCGGTGGCTCCGGTGGTGGTGTCGCCGTAGCAGACGCCTTGGAAATACATGATTCCCTGACGGGTGGCGTCGGTGGGCGCATCGAACGGCGCTCCGGTACAGTTCGGATTGTTGATGGTCGTGCCGCCGTTGGGCAGCACCAGGTGGACGCGATACTGGGCCGTCACCTGGGCGATCAGGGAAGTCAGGCTCGGGTCGGCGGTGATGGTCTGGACCGCTGAAGCGTTCGGGGTCAGCGTGACCTGGTTATTGGGAATCCATCCGTTAAAGAAGTAGTGAATGCTGTCGCTGGAGGCGTTCTGATAATCGAACGAGCTGCCGCCCTGGTCAGTGGAAAACGGGAACTGTACGATGTGTTTCGAGCCGTTGGGCCACACGAACGTCTGCGGCGAGGTATAGGACGTGCCGTCCACGATGAAAATCGGGTTGCTGCCGCTCAAGGAGGTGAACGAGGTGCCGATCCTGATGGACGTCGGCGACTGGGCGCCCGCCGTCCCGCACGCGAATAAAGCCAAACTCATCAATAAAATATTCCGATTCATGAGCCGAATTCTCCTCCTGGCATAGAACTACGCGACACATAGTCCCAATGGGGTAATCGGCAGCGTTTCCGGGAAGCATTAGAGATAAAAGAGCCGCCAGATTCGGGAAATCGGGCGGCCCTGGGTGAGGAGGAGTAGAACGGGAAAGCTTGATTAGCCGGCTAAGGCGAACGACGCCTCGCCGGATTCCGGCTGCACGGTGGAAGCGTGCAGCCACAGGGCGAGCTGGCGGATTTGCGCGTCGCTTTCGATCAGGCTGCAAACGGGCAGGCCGGTGATGTCTTCGGCTTCGGCGGCGGAAACGCCGTTGGGCACGCGCTCGAGGAGAAGAGCGCAGCGCTCGCCGAGGTCGATTTGATGCAGCCAGGAGGATTTTTCGCAGACGCCTTCGAGAGAACTGTGCGTCGAGGTAGCGACCAGAAAGATCGCTTCGGAAGCACGCAGCACTTCCAGGCCGTGCGCTTCTTTGGCGCCGGTGAGGTCGGCGCAGATGAAGTCGTAGCGTTCGCGCGCGTAGTCGAATAGGCCGGCGAGCTGGCGGGCATGCACTTCCCGCGCGTTCAGCACCTCGATGCCGTCGACGTGCGAGACGAAAGCGCCCCAGGTGCGGCCGTCCAGGCGTCGCGGAGCTTCGCTGGCGCTCCATACGGAGTAGGCGCGGCGATCGAAATCGGCCAGCAGAACGGCGGGGCGGTCGCCCGATAAGGCGGCGCCCAGTTTCCCAGGACCCTCCGTCAAGGTGCGGCTCACATGCTGTGCCACCGCACCCGCCCTGGAAGCGCCGTCTGCCGGCAGAAAGGAAAAGATCGAACCGGGATGGAGCCGGTTCGCCTCCGAGAAAGTGTCCGATCTTCGCAGCTTGCTATCCACTGGACCTGTAAGAAGCATGCGATGTGCCAGGGTGGGAACTGCTCGATTTAAAGGAGATTCTTCAAAATTGTGGCGGGGATCGGGTCAATGTGTCCCAAAGTGGCGGACACAGTGTCTGGACCCTGTCACGTTGCAGTACTGAAAAAAGAGAGCCCCGCCACGGACCGGCGGGGCTTGTCTTTTCGAGATTGCGCTGAACCGTTAGCGGCCGCCGAGAGCCTGCTTCATGGCGAGGTTCTGCGAGTACGCCTGGTTCTGATACGGTCCCTTCATCGCGGCGGCTTTTTCCATGTACTGCTGGCCGGCCTGCATGCGCGTCCGGTCATTGGTCAGCTTGCCGAAGTTGAAGTTGCAGATGCCGAGCGAGAAATACGCGGTGGCGGTCTTCGAGGCGTCGCCGGCGATCAGCGGAAGCGCGGACTTGAGATTGGAGTCGCACTCCTTCCAGGCCTGTTTCTGTCCGGCGGTGAATCCGGCGTAGAAGTAGCCGTTGGCGAGGGCGCTATTTTTCATCTTTTCCCATTCCGCATCCGGCAGACCTTCCGGCTTCGGCTTCTTGGCGGCGGCGAGCAGCCGCGACGCATTGGCGCCGGCCGACGCGGGGCGAAGCTCGCTGAGAGCGGTCAGCGCGACGATGTTGTCCGGGCGCCCGGCGACGATTTTGGCCATGCCTTCGGCCTGCTTCGCGGGTCCGCCGGCCTTGCCGAGCGCCACCAGATAAGCGTTGGCGCAGAGTTCATCGAGATACTTGGACTTGGCGTTTTGCGCGATCAGCGCGTCGACCAGAGCGACGGCCTTCGCCGGTTCGCTGACCTGCACCTGCGCGGCCGTGGTGGCCAGCGCGTACTCGGTGTAGGTCGAAACTTCCTTGCCGTACTGGACACGCTCGGTCCACGCCTTCGCCTCGTCGGCATCGGCCGGCTTGGGCGCGTTGACGAGCGCCATGGCAAGCTTATTCGTCGTGGCGGCATCTGCCTTGACCGCGTCGGCGTCCTTCTTGGCGACGGCGTCCTTCAGCTTCGTGTAGGAGTCTTCCAACTCGTCTGCGGCGGCAAGGCCGGCCATTGACAGCAACATGATCGTGATCGCTAATTTTTTCACAAGAACCCTCCCGGGAAACCTTTGATTATACATCCGCCTGAAGCATCCCCGCGCTATAATCCGGCATGCCGAAAATCGAAAAGCACGCGGACGGCTCGTTCTGCTGGATGGAGCTCGCCACCACGGATCAGGCGGGGGCGAAACAATTCTATCCTACTTTGTTCGGGTGGGAGACGTCGGATTTTCCCATGGGGCCGAACGAGTATTACACGATGTTCAAGCTGGGCGGGGGCGACGCCGGCGCGGCGTATACGATGCGGGAGGAAGAGCGCAAGATGGCTCCTCCGCACTGGAATCTGTACATCCAGGTGGCCGATGCGGACCGGGCGGCGAAACGCGCGGCGGAGCTGGGCGGTACCGTCGTGGCGGGGCCGTTCGACGTGATGACGTTCGGCAGAATGGCGGTGATCCTCGATCCGGCCGGCGCGGCGTTCTGCATCTGGCAGCCGATGCAGAATCCGGGGACGACGGTCACGGCGGAGCCGGGCACAGTGTGCTGGGCGGATCTGTACACGCCGAACGCAGATCGCGCGAAACAATTCTACGAGGGTTTGTTCGGATGGAGCATGGAGCCGGGGAAGAACGATCCGGCGTATCTGCACATCAAAAACGGCGACGAGTTCATCGGAGGCGTGCCGACGGTGCGGCCTGGCGAGATGCAGGTGCCGCCGTCCTGGAATCTCTACTTCCACGTCACCAGTTGCGAGGCATCGACGGCGAAGGCGAAGGAACTGGGCGCCAAGGTGTACGAAGGTCCGGCGACGATCGAGAACGTCGGCCGATTTTCGGTGGTGGCGGATCCGCAGGGAGCCGTGTTTTCGTTGTTCGAGCCAGCGACGCGATAATTAGAGGATGGACTGTTTCTGGAAGTGCGCAGCGTCGGGATTCCGCCACACGAATGCCTGACGCACTGCCCTATTGCGACGTCAGTCTACCCGTACCGATCGACCAGGCGTTCACCTATCTGATGCCCGAGACGCTGCGGCATCGGGTGCGGACGGGTTGCCGCATCCTGGTGCCGTTTGGTTCGCGCAAGCTGACTGGAGTTGTGCTGCGGACGCACGGGAATTCTCCTTCGGGATCGACGCGCGAGGCGCTGCGGCTGCTGGATGAAGAACCCGCGCTCGACGAGGAATTGCTGAACCTCGGGCGCTGGATCGCGACGTACTATTGCGCGCCGCTGGGCGAAACGCTGCGGGCGATGACGCCGCTGGCGGGCGAAATCCGCCGCGGGAAAGTCTATTCGCTCACCACCTCGGGACGCGATGCGGCGCGGCAGCTTCATCTCGGATCGAATGACGATTCGGACCCGGCGGTGAAGATTCTCCGGATGCTCGATGCGCGGCCCCTATCGGCATCGTATTTGAACGGAAAAGTCGAAAAAGCGGCGGCGGTATTGCGATCGCTCGAGAAAAAAGGATTCGTCGAGGCGGAAGACGTCGCCGCGGAACGCGATCCGATGCGCGCGAGCGCGGCGCGGCTGCGCGTCGAGTTCAACGGACGGCCAGAGGGCAAGCTGCCGAAGCATGAGCGCGAACTGGTCGCGTTTTTGGAATTACATCCGGGCTCGCACAACCTTGGTGATCTCGAAAAAGCGATCGAGAAGGCCAGCCCGGCGGCGAGGTCGCTGGCGCGCCGGAGCTTGGTGCGGTTGTCGCTCGAAAAAGTCTCCTCCGGATTCGCGCCGCCGCGCGGACCGCACACATTGAATGCGCAGCAGCAGTCGGCCTTCGATCAGATCTCGGGCGCGCTGGGGTCGTTTCAAACATTTCTCTTGCAGGGCACGGGGAAAAACTTCTTGGCGAAGGGCAGAAATTCGACCGGTTCCCGCTTCTTCTGAAGATCCTCGACGCAAAAGAGGACCTCAGCATCCAAGTCCATCCAAACGAAGAGACAGCCCCCGCTCTGAAAGGGGAGCCCAAAACCGAAATGTGGTACGCCATCGAAAAAGGATCCGTCTACGCAGGATTCAAAAAGGAGGCGGGGAAAGAGGAGTTTTTGAAAGCGATCCAAGCGCACAGCCCTCAGGAGGCTCTGGAAAAAATCGAGATGGAAGCGGGAGAGGCCGTTTACATCCCCGGAGGAAAGGTCCATGCGATTTGCGCAGGCTCGCTCCTTTTCGAGGTCCAGCAAAATTCAAATACGACCTACCGGATCTACGATTGGGGACGGGGCAACCGCCCCCTTCATACGAAAGAGGCCCTAGAGGCCATCGATTGGTACGACCGGCATCCTCCCAAAAAGGCGCCCCAGCGGATCGAAAGCGACCTGCATCACCAATTTCAAATCCTCGCCGACAGCCCCTTTTTCATCGTAGACAAGATCGATGTGTTCGACCATTGGCACATCGCTGCAATTCCCAAAACCTTCCAAATCTATTTCTTTTTAAAAGGAGAGGGGAGTTTGACCGTGGATGGGTGCCGAGAGGAATACAGGCCGGGCATGACGTTTCTCGTTCCCGCATCCGCGCAGCGCATTGAGCTGGAGGGCAAATGCGAAGCTCTGAGAATCCGCTTGCCTTAAGTGCGAGGGAGGAGAGGAGAGAGGGAAAATGAGGAGAGGAGAAAGCAGAGGGAAAAGGGGTCGCGAAGCGCGGAAGGGGATCGAGCAGCGGCATGTGGAGACAAACTCGCATATGAGTAGCGCGGAGGACGAGAGGTAGGAACGCGGAGAACGCGGAGAAAGAAAAAGGCCGCGAGGCGCGGAAGGAGACCGAGCAGCGGCAAGCGTTTTTTTGTTCCCCAGGGGCATGGTCGGGACCCGCTCGATGATAATGGCCTCGACCTTATGCCTGAAGACCAGGGGAATGAAAT
>JAIQFJ010000561.1 GCA_020073325.1 Terriglobia bacterium
AGGGCGGAGCCCGAGCGGGGAAAGGCCGCGGGCTCGCGAATTTCCGTGGCGAGAAGATCGGCTTTCAGGCGGTCGAGGCGCCGCGCGGTTTCGGCGTCGATTGCGGGGCCGCCGGTTGAAGGATCGGCAAGCAGCCGCGCGATGGATCGCTGGCGGCGGGCCTCGCCGGGGTTGCCGGTGTGATCGAGCGCGTCGGCGTAGAGATTGCGGGTCCTGATTTCCGCGGGGACGTCGGAGAAGCGGGGGAACATGCGGCCGAAGCGGATTTCATCGACGAGGGCGGCTCCGACGCGCGCGGCGGCGTCCCAGCTTTGCGTGTCGACGTCGATGGCGAGCTGCGCGGGCCAGTCGGCTTGCGCGGAGGCGCGAGCGGCGGAGAGAGCGGCGGAGAGAAGCAGGAGCCGGGGGAGCATCCTGGATCAATGTTAGTGCACATCGTTGGTGTAGATCAGACCCCCGCTGTGACGATCTGGCCCGAAGGGATTTCGAGGCGATTGCGGAAGCGGAGGTGCCGGTGGCGCGAAAGCTCGATGATCGGGCGCCATACGCTTGCGACCAGTTCGTGTTTGATCAGCAGGTGCCAGAATGCGTTGGAGCGTTTGTATAAATACGACATCGCGAGATAGGGCGCGACGGCGCGCCAGTCTTCGGGGCGGCGTTTCCAGATGGAGGCGTGAGAGAACAGGCGGCGGTAGATCCACTGGTAGCCTTGTTCCAATTCTTCGGGCGACATGTGGCGCGGGCGGAAGACGCAGTGGGCGGTGTCGTAGTAGTTCCAGTCGCGATGCAGGAGGCGGTTTTCGGATTCCATGCGGCGGAACAGCGGAGTGCCGGGGTACGGCGTGAGGATATGGAACGTCGAACATTCGAGGCGATTTTCTTCCACCCATTGGGCGGTGGTGGCGAAGACGTCGCGGCGGTCGTGATCGAAGCCGAGCACGAAGCTGCTGTTCACCTGAATTCCGTTGTCGTGCAGCATGCGGACGCGGCGGGCGTAGTCGGCGGTGCGCGGTGTTTTCTTGCGGGCGTCGGATAAATTGTCGTCGGTGAGCGACTCGAAGCCGACGAAGACTCCGGTGCAGCCGGCGAGCGCCATTTCACGGATCAGGACGGGATCGTCGGTGATGTCGATGGAGACGGCGGCGCTCCAGATTTTTTCGAGCGGTTTCAATGTCCGGCACAGCGCGTGCAGATAATCGCGGCGCGAGCCGAGGTTGTTGTCGATGAAGACGGCGTAAGGCTGATCGTCGGCGGCGAATTCGGCGGCGACGTCGCGGGGATCCTTGACGCGATACGGCATGCGCAGGCCGTCGGTGGAGAGATAGCAGAAACCGCAGCGATTGTGGCAGCCGCGCGTGGCGATCAGGCTGGTGGTGGTGAGGAAACTTGGGCGAGGCAGAATCGAGCGGGCCGGGGGCGGGTCCTCGCGATATTCGTTTTCATACATGGCGTGATAGCGCGGCTGGAGGTTTCCGGCTTCGACGTCGGCGAGAATTTTCGGCCAGAGCTGCACGCCGTCGCCGAGGGCCAGGGCATCGGCGTGCGGGGCGCATTCGTCGGGGCAGGAGAGAACGTGCAGGCCGCCGAGGATCACTTTGCTGCCGCGGGCGCGATACCAATAGGCGAGCTCGAAGGCGCGGCGGGCGAAGGTGAGATGCACGGTGATGCCGACCACTTCAGGCATCGGGTCGTGGGGCGGGCGACCGAGCAGAAGATTTTCGTCCCAATAGCGGATGGTCCAATGGGGCGGGGTTGTCGCGGCGAAGCTGGTCAAGGCGAGGGTCGGAGTGAGGACGTGTTTGCCGAAACTGGCGTTGGGATCTTTCGGGTAGAAGGGGTTGATGAGCAGGGCGGAGCGCGGCTGAACTGCGGAGTAGCCGGGGCCGAGGAGCGGGGGTTCGAGCATTTCTCGCGGTGTCATGAAGTACTTTATGACACAAAGTAAATCAGAAAGCAAGAGCGCCGCTGACGGCCGGGGCTCCCGGTAAACGTACCCGGTGCGTGCCGGCCGCCGCATGATTCGAGGATTTCTAGAACGAGGTCCTGTTATTTCTCTTCTTTCGAAAAATTCCTCTCCGGAGTCGAGCCCGGGACGGCGATCATCGCTATCCGCACACCAGTCAACCTTAGCGAATCGATTCGAAATTTCTCCCGCCGGCGCCATGCTGCGAGCTGACGACGCGCGGCTTTCAGGGCCTACGGGAGTCCGGTACCACCTCAATACGACGCTTCCTGCGCAGGAACGTTCTGTGGGGAGTGTAGAGCGGAGCCGGCACGGCTGCGTTCACGCAAAGTCGCAAAGTATTCGCAAAGCGGGGGATAAAGTATCCTGAGGATCTGTTATTTCTCATTCAGATTTCCGTGATCGCGATGGCCGCGCAGGTTTTCGGGCGCGTGTTCCAAAAGCTGGGGCAGCCGAAGGTGGTGGGAGAAATGTTTGCGGGGATCGCGTTGGGGCCCTCGCTGCTCGGATGGATCGCGCCGCATTTCTCGCAGCAGCTTTTTCCCGCGGCGAGCCTTGGTCTGCTCAATCTGATCGGACAGCTCGGGCTGATTTTCTACATGTTCCTGGTGGGGATGACGCTGAATATCGAACATCTGCGCGAGCAGAGCCGGATCGCGTTCAGCGCCAGTGTGGCGAGTATCGCGCTGCCGTTCGTTTCAGGCTTCGCTCTGGCGTTTGCGTTGTATCGAAAAATTCCGCTGGCGCTATTTCTGGCGGTGTGCATGAGCGTGACGGCGTTTCCGGTGCTGGCGCGGATTCTGGACGAAACGCGACTGCGCGAGACCAGACTTGGCTCCGTCGCGATCGCCTGCGCGGCTTTCGGCGACGTGATCGCGTGGTTGTTGCTGGCGGCGATTCTGGCGTTTTCCTCGGCGCTGGCGACGCTCGGGTGGCTTGCGGTCTACATCGCCGCGATGCTTGCGATCCGGTGGATCTGGAAGCGGCACGATCTGGCAAGCGCGCTGATTTTCGCGATTGCGTCGGCGATCGCCACCGATTGGATCGGAGTGCATGCGCTGTTCGGGGCGTTTTTCGCGGGCGCGGTGATTCGCAAGACGCCGGAGTTCGTCGAGGAGACGCGCAAGGTTGTCGAACCGCTGACGATGATCCTGTTCCTGCCCGTGTTTTTCGCGTTCACGGGCCTGCGGACTCAGATGTCGCTGGCGTGGAATTTGCAGGCTCTGGCGATTCTGGCTGTGTCGGTCGCGGGGAAGTGGATCGGGGCGATGCTCGCCGCGAGATCGGCGGGGATGCCTTGGCG
>JAIQFJ010000562.1 GCA_020073325.1 Terriglobia bacterium
TTCGCCGCCAAAATGGGCTACCGCACCGTCGCCATCGCCCGCGGAGCCGATAAGGAACCGCTCGCCCGCGAACTGGGCGCCTGGCATTACATCGACAACGCCGCGCAGGATCCGGCGAAGGAATTGCAGAAACTCGGCGGAGCGAAAGTCGTCCTGGCCACGGTCACCGCCGCCGACGCCATGGCCGCCACGGTGGGCGGACTCGCTCCCAACGGGACTTTCATGGCGATCGGCGCCACCGGCCCCTTTCAGGTCGATCCGCTGTTCCTCCTCCTCGGCAACCGCTCCGTCAAAGGCTGGTACTCCGGCACCTCGATCGATTCGCAGGACACGCTGAATTTCAGCGTCCTCACCGGCGTCCATTCGATGAACGAAGTCTTCCCGCTCGACCGCGCCTCGGAAGCCTATGACCGCATGATGAGCGGCAAAGCCCGCTTCCGCGCCGTCCTCGTCACAGGCAACTAGCAGAGCCCCACAATCACAGCCCCGCCCGTAAGGGCGGGGTTCAGCACTAAATTTCGATCCCGCCATTTCCGGGTTACCATTCCGTTCCAAACAAATCCACCCTCAAACGTTTTGACGAAACTTTAACCCGTTAACGATCATTTCCACACGCTCGACCTGTAATCTCCGATCGATGAATCGGACGCGGCGGACCTTCCTGCAACTCTTCTTCGCGGCGATCGCCCGCGCCGCATCCCTCTCCGTCGACGCTCTCCGCGATCCCGCGGCCCCCGCCGCCGCCCGCTCCTACCGCGCCGACGTCGTCATCTCGCTCCTCGGCGTCCACCTCTACTCGAAGCAGGCCGCCGGCAGCGCCCATGCATCGCTCAGCGAAACCACCCGCGACGGCCGCCGCAAGATCGCGCTTTCATTTTCCGGCGGATCGCATCCCGAACGCGTCCACGGCGTCAACTACGCGGGATCCAGCGAAGAAATCGCGATCGAATGCGCCGGCGACTTGATCCAGGCCGTCAGCTTCGGATTTGTGACCGCCTCTCCCAACGACGAATCCTTCGAACACGCCCGCCGACGCATCGCCGACGGCTCCGCGCACGAAGCGTTCGTCGCCGTCGAAGAACTGCACGAGTCCTCCCGAGTCCGAATCCGCAAAGCGGCCATTGCCGCCCCGATCGACTCCGTTCGTTCGAAATTCTGCGAGGCTTGTCCCTCGGAACAAACCCTCGCCGTTCCCGGCGTGCCTGCCATGTTTCTCCACACCGTGTTGCGCGCCGTCCGGTCGCCCGACCCGGCGACCACCGCCGCCTACGTTCACAACGGCAGGCGCTACCGGCTCGACACCACCCGCGCCGCCAACAGCATCACCGGAAAAATTCACGACTTCGAAACCGGACGCCGCTCCGAGTTTCGATTATGGCTCGAAGACGGCAGCGATCTTCCCATCCGCATCGAATTTTCGCCGCGCTCCTACCTGCACATCACTTTGGAGGCTTTGTGAAACCAGCTAATCTGCATCTCCTGTGGCGCGATCGCGCCGTGCTCAGCCGCTTCCGCACCGGTGTTTCCCTGCACAGCCACACACTCTATTCCGAAGAGAGCATGGCTTTCGTGCCGCGCTATACCGGAGCCGTCCCATTCGTCGGCCACGCCATCCGCCAGCAGGAGCGCCGCTACTTCGAGCGCACCGGCCGCCCGCTCGATTTCTCGCGAGCCTTCTGGCGTCCGCCGCTCGCCCCCTCCGAAGCTCTGGAACTCGAAAAACGGCAGATCGAAGATACGCTCGATCTCGACGCTCTGGTCTCGCTCAGCGATCACGACGATATCCAGGCCCCGGTGCTTCTTTCTCTGGTCGATCCGAAGATCCCGGTCTCGGTCGAATGGACCGTTCCCTCTGGGGCGACGTTCTTCCATCTCGGGATCCACAACATCCCCGCGCGACGCGCCGCCGCCGTCATGAGCGAACTCGCCGCGGTCACCTTCGATCCCCGGCCCGGCCGTATCCGCGAAATGCTCGCCGCGCTGAACGCATTCCCCGAAACTCTGGTCATCTGGAATCATCCCTGTTGGGACGAAGCCCGCATCGGCGCCGCGCGGCACGCCGATCATCTTGAAAATTTCCTGCTGCAGTTCGGACCGCTCATTCACGCGTTGGAACTGAACGGCCTGCGCCCCTGGAGCGAGAACCGGCAAGTGATCCGCGCCGCCGCCCGTTCCGGCCACCCGCTCATTTCCGGAGGCGATCGTCACGGCCTCGAGCCGAACGCGAATCTCAACCTGACCAACGCCGCGACCTTCGACGAATTCGTCCAGGAAATCCGCCACGACCGCCACAGTGACGTCCTCTTCATGCCCCAATACCGCGAGCCCCTACGCGCCCGCATGATCGAAACCATGTGGGACATCGTTCGCGATTACCCCGAGTTTCCCGCCGACCGACGCCGCTGGAGCGATCGCGTCTTCTACCGCCAGGACGACGGCGTCACGCGCCCGCTTTCCGCCATCTGGACCTGCCACGAGCCCTGGCCCGTCAAAGTTTTTCTCGGCGGCCTGCGCGCCACCAAGAGCCCGCAAGTGCGCAGCGCGCTCCGTCTCGCGCTCGGCTTCGGTCTCGACGGCGGACAGGAGATCGCGTCATGAACCCCGTGCCGCGCGTCGCTTTCTTCACCGATTCGTTCCACGAAACCAACGGCGTCGCCCACACCAGCCGTCACTTCGACGCGTTCGCGCGCCGCCGCGGCGTGCCGTTTCTCAACGTCCACGCCGGACCCGCAACGCGCCTCACCGAGGACGGTCCCGTCTGGACCCTCGAACTCGACCGCAGCCGCGCCGGCATTGGCCTCGAGCGCGACATGTCCTTCGACCTCTGCTTTCTGCGCCATCGCCACGCCGTCGTCGAACAGCTCAAGCGCTTCGGCGCCGAACTGATCCACATTACCGGACCGAGCGATGTCGGCATTCTCGGCGTGCTGCTGGCGCATCGCCTGGGCCTGCCGCTGGTTGCGTCGTGGCACACGAACATTCACGAATTCGGCGCGCGCCGGCTCGCCAACATGTTGCGATTCCTGCCCGGCCCCGTCTCCGAATCGATCACGCATTTCACTGAACATCAGATCATCCTCGCCCTGAGCCTACGCTACTACCAGCTCGCTCACGTACTGCTCGCACCGAATCTGGAACTGGTGGCAGAACGGCTGGGAAGCATTCCTCCAGATGCGGGACATCAAGCCGAACATCAAAGCCGTTCTCGCCAGCGGGAACTTTGATCTCAGCAAGAAGGATGAGATGCTGGACC
>JAIQFJ010000115.1 GCA_020073325.1 Terriglobia bacterium
TTTATGCCAAAGTTGAAGACCCATAAGGGTGCGGCCAAGCGGTTCAAGAAGACGGGCACCGGCAAAATCAAGCGCCGACATGCATTTGCGCGTCACATCTTGACGTCGAAGGCTCGTTCCCGGAAGCGGCGGCTCGGACAGGCATCGGTGGCTGACCCCACGAATTCGCCTGAAGTGCACCGCATGCTTCCCTATTAAGAAGAACCATTCGAGTGGACAGCGCGCCGCACGTGCCTGATCCGCCGTTCATCGATAACCTCAAGGAGATAAAACGTGCCGAGAGTAAAACGTGGTACGCACCGGCGTGCAAGCCGGAAGAAGACACTCGCCCTGGCCAAGGGCTTTTTCCTCACCAAGAGCAAGCTGCATCGCGCCGCGCAGGAAGCGGTCGAGAAGTCGCTCAAATACGGCTATGTCGGGCGCAAGCTGAAGAAGCGCGATTTCCGCGCGCTGTGGATCCAGCGCATCGGAGCGGCATGCCGCGCGGCGGAGATTTCCTACAGTAAGTTCATGAGCGGCCTGAAGAAGGCCGGTGTCGAGCTGAACCGGAAAATCCTGGCCGATATGGCGATGAACGACGCGCCTGCTTTCGGCGCGCTGGTCAATCAAGCCAAGGCGGCTCTCGCCTCGGGCGAAGGCAAGCAGTAGAGTAATCACATGAGCAGTCCAGCACCTGAAGAAGATTCACTCGCCAGTCTGGAAGATCGCATCCGCCGCACGGTGGAACTGGTGACGACGCTCCGTACGGAGCGCGATGAAGCGGTAGCGGAGCTCGAGACGGCCCGGAAGACCGCGGTCTCGGCGACGGCGGAGGCGCAAAAGCTTCGCCAGGAAATCGATGAATTGCGCGGCGAACGGAAACAGGTCCGCACGCGCATCGAAAAACTGCTGGGACAGATGGACCTTTTGAGCGGATCGTAAAACCTCATGGACACCGGACGGAAGGCCGTTCGCGTCACCATTTTCAATCAGACGTACACGCTCGCCGCGACGGATGAAGCGGGCGAGGTGGAAACGCTTGCCCACACTGTCGACGATCTGATGATGGAGATCGCCAAGCGCGCCGGGTCGGCGGATACCAGCCGGATCGCCGTGCTGGCGTGCATGCACATGGCCGACCGCCTGCGCGCGATCGAGCAGGAGCTGTCCGATCTGAAATCTCGCGTTGACGAAAAGTCGCGCCAATTTTCACTGCTGCTGGATCAGGCGGCGGACAGCCGGTTCTAGTCTTCCATTTCAAGAATCGCGCCGTGCCCGGCGCCGGGCGCAGGCAGCGGCGTGAGCTAAAACACCAGCTTCGCCGCGACCTGGATGTACCTGGGGAGATTATTCTGCTGAATCGGCAACTGGCCGAAGCGGGGATCGCCGAAGTTTGTGTTCGGACCCGGCAGGATCGGCGTGTTCGTCAGGTTGAACGATTCGCCGCGGAACTGTAGCGTATAGCGTTCGTTCAGCCAGAATGTCTTTTCCACGGAAACATTCAACTGCGGAGCCGTTGGATTGCGGATGGTCGAAAAGCGGTCGAGAAACTTGTGGATCTCATACACGCCCGGCGCCTTCCAGCAAGACGGATCGTTGTTGAACCAGTGCGCGG
Source organism: Terriglobia bacterium (assembly GCA_020073325.1). Taxonomy (GTDB): domain Bacteria; phylum Acidobacteriota; class Terriglobia; order Bryobacterales; family Bryobacteraceae; genus Palsa-187. The sequence continues at coordinate 1,595 of JAIQFJ010000115.1, forward strand.
CGTTCTGGCCGAGAGGCGAATCGAAGTTGCCGCAGACGAAATTCGCGTTCGGCATGGCGACCGGATACCCCGAATTGTAAGTCAGCGTCCAATCCACCGACCAGCCGTTCAGCAACGCTCCGCCGAAGCGGCCGACGTCGGGAAAAAATTTGTGGCCCCATCCGAGCGGAAGGTCCCACAATCCGGTGATCGCCAGGACCTGCGGCTTATCGAGCGCGCTGATTTCGTGGACCGGCGGCTCGTTGATGTTCCATGGATTCAACCGGTGGCTCATGTCATACGATTTAGAAAACGAGTACGCGATCACGAAGGTGAAAATTCCGGCATCGGCGAGCTCCGAAAAGCGGCGTTCGGCGAACACCTGCATTGAGTCGTAACGCCAGCGCGCCAGCGGAAGCGTGGTTTCGGCGATTCCGTCAAACAAAGGATAGGGCCGCATCAGATCGTAGGCCGGAATCAGCGCCGTGCCTCCCAGCGTAGTATTCGAAGGAAGAATCCCGTAGAACGGATTCAGAATGCGGCGGGTCAGATATGTGGTGGCGGTCTGGCCCTTCAGAATGTCGGCATAACCGGGTGCGTCGTATTCCACCAGCATCGAATCGTGCACCGTCTGGCTGCCGGAGAAATACACTTCGCCGACGATCCCCCACGGCAGTTGACGCTCGAATCCGGCGGAATACTGATAAGTCCTGGGCAGTGGACGATATCTGCCGTCGTATTGCACGGTCTGTCCGATGTCGGTCTGCGCCGCGCCGGCCGCTCCGGTGGGGGCGAGAATTCCGTTGGGGAACGGGTTCTGCAGCGAATAGGGACCGATCAGCCCGGCCGCCGGCATCACGCCCGAATCGAGCGACGACACATATTTCGTGCGCTGGCTGAAGCCGTCGTTCTGATTGAGCTGCGTGGCGGTGCGATAGAAAATTCCGAAGCCCGCGCGAAACACCGTCTTGGGCGCGAAATTCCACGCAAGGCCGAAACGCGGCTGGAGGTCGGTCCAATCGGTGTCGTAGGGGCGGCGATTGGCTGCGCTGGAGAACTGGCGCGCGCCGTTCAAAGTAGTGGGAGCGACGGGATAGGGGTACTTCGGATTGTTGCCGTTGTAGGTCGCGGCATTGGAATTCCACTTCGCAATCACCTGGCTTGAGAGCGGACTCGCCGCCGAAAAATCGAACCCGGCGTTGACCCGGTTGAATCGCTCGACGAAGGGGATCTGCACGTCGTAACGCAGGCCGAGAGTCAGTGTCAGCTTTTTCGCCGCGCGCCAGGTGTCCTGCACGTATCCGGCGAAATAAGGCCACGACTTGTACGACGAATCGTTGTAATCGATGAATCCGGCATCCGGCAAACCGAGCAGCAGATCCGCCACGCCGCTGCCATCGCGCGAGCCGCCGGGGTGATTGACGTATTGCTGCGTCCATCCCTGCGTGAAAGAAAATTCGCCGTTGGCGCGGCCGGGACCGGCGCCGGCAATCGCGGCGTAGGCCCATTCGAAACCGTAGTGAATGACGTGACGGCCCCGGGTCTGGATCATGCTCGGCTGTAGCGACCACTGGTTTTGCGCCGACCAGCTATAGGTGTTGCCGATGATCGAGCTATATGTGCTCAGGTTGAAACTCGGCGGCGAATCGCTCTCGACGGTAGGCGCGTGGATCATGTTGGTCATGCCGAGGGCGGTCGCCGTGAGATTGGAATCGCCCGAGGCGTCGGGGAAGAGCTGCGTGAATCGTCCGAACGACGCACGGAAATTGAAAACCGTCGAGGGCGACACGATATGCGTGAACTCGGCGATGTAGTTCTGATCGCTGCGATAGTCGGTCTGATTGCCGACCTCGGCCGGCGGATCGAACCCGTTGGTGGATGTAAAATCGCGGCCGCGCTCGAAGGTCACAATGGCGCTGACGCGGTCGCGCTCGCTGAAGATGTGATCCCAGCGGCCCATCGGCTGATCCTGCCGGTAGCGGCCGACGTTTCCGCCCGCGACGTAGTTCTGAGTCAGGCCCTTCGCGTTCGGCACGGGATAAAGACTGAGGATGGCGCGTCCGATGGGGCTGATGCGCGTGAGCGGAATCGTGTTGTTCGGAAACGGATCGCGGATGAATGCGCCGACGCACTTGGTGGCCGCCGTGGTGTCCACTCCATCGACGCACTCATGCGCGCTGAGCGGATCGTAAATCTTAATGCCATAGCCTCCGAAGGACGCGCCGTTTCGCAAATTGAGCGGAGGAGTGTCGCTGACCACGGGAAACGGATCGATTTCGCGGAATCCTTCAAAGCTGACGAAGACGAAATCCTTGTCGGGGCGCAGTGGGCCGCCGATGGCTCCGCCGTATTGATGCGTGTTGTGTTTTCCGCGCGGCAGGCCGGCCAGATTGTTCTGCGTGGTATTGGCGTCGAAAATCGCGTTATGAAAATATTCGAAGCCGACCCCGTGCCAGGAATTGCCGCCGCTCTTGAGAGTGGTGATCACCGTACCGCCGCCAGTACGCCCATATTGCGCGTCGTAGCTGTTGGTCAGGACTTTGAATTCCTCCACCGCGTCGACGTTCGGAGAGAACTGCCAGCTTCCGGTCAAGCTGACGGGCGCGCCATTCAGCAGGAACTGATTGGTGCCGACAATTCCGCCGTTGATGATGAACTTGTTGTTGGTGTCCCATCCGCGCAGCCCGGCGAATCCTGTGGTGCCGAACTGTTCCTGCGTGAAGATGACTCCCGGGGTAAGGCCGACCAGAGAATAAGCCTGACGCCCCAGCAGCGGCAGATCGCTGAGCTTGACCGGATCGAGGCGCGTCACGTTGTCCGCGCTCGACATGTCGAGCGTTTCCCGCGAGGCCGCCACCGTGACGCGTTCGCTGATGTCGCCGATGGCAAGCGTCAGGGGAAGCGAAATGGTCTCGTCCGTCTCCAGGCGCAGTCCGAAGCGTTCCAGCGTCTTGAACCCGGGCGCCGAGGCTTGCACGCGATAGATCCCGGGATTGAGAAATGCGAAAGAGAACTCGCCCGATGCGTTCGCGGTGGTCTCGATGCGTTCGTTCGTATCGACGCGAACAATGGAAACGATCGCTTGCGGGATGCCGGATCGCGTAGGATCGGTGACCTGGCCCAGAATACTGGCGCGCGACGCCTGCGCCCAGGCCGCGGGCGTCAGCAGCAGCGAAACCAGCCAGATCCCCAGTGTCTGGTGTATCGCGGTCACACTCCTCCGTACGCAGAAACGCTTTTAACATTCTAGCCGTACGGAGCGTCGGCGGGGCCACCCGGAGGGTGGATCATTCCGATCGCAGCGCCTGCACTGGATCGACAGACACCGCGCGCAAGGCGGGGATATAGCTGGCGAGAACCGCGGCGGCAGTGAGCCCGAGCGAGACCAGCAGATACGTCAGCGGATCCAATGGATCGACATCGAACAGCAGCGAACTCAGGACACGCGTCACGCCGATGGCGGCGACGATGCCGCACCCGATCCCGATCGCGACGAGCGTGAATCCGTGGCGGATGAACATGCGCGTCAGCTCTCCCTGGCGCGCGCCCAGCGCCATGCGGATGCCGATCTCGCGCGTCCGCTGCGAAACCGAGTAGGAAATGACGCCGTAGATTCCGACCAGCCCGATCAGCATCGCCATTCCTCCGGCGATGGCGAGCATCACCAAGGTGAACGACGTCCGCGCCAGCGATTTTTCGTAAAACTGTTCGAGCGTGCGTACATTCGCCAGCGGAAGATTCGGATTCATCGACCAGACCGCCTGCTGCACTCCCGCGAGCAGCCCCGGCGTCCCCGCGCGCGGCGTTCGGATGGTATACGCCATCGAGCGCGCGACGAAGGTTTCGTCGCCGGCGAAAGCCGTCATCAACATCGGGAAATACGCGATGGTGGAAGCTTTCTGCTGCACGCCGTCCTCGCGGTCGTCCGCCGCGACACCGACCACCTGACGCCACAACCCCGTCGTGCTCTCGCGAATTTCCTTGCCGATGGCCTGGTCCGGAGTCTGCCACAATTCACGCGCCAGGTTTTCGGAAACCATGGCGACCGGGCGGCGCTCGAAAACATCGGTCCAGGTGATGTCCCGTCCGGCGGCTAAGCGAATCCCCATCGTGCCGAAAAGGCCCGGAGAAATCAGTTTGAACCGGCGCAGCGGCGGCAGCGAACTCGAGTACGCTTTGTCGCGCGCATAGACCGGATCGCGCCATCCGCTGCCGTCCATCGGAACCGCCGATTGCAGCGCCGCCGAGGCGACGCCCGGGATCGCGGCCAGCTTGTCAAGAATTCCTTTTTCGAGACGAGCCACCGCTTCGGGATCCTTCACCTGCGAACGCGGGATTCCGATGCTCACGGTGAGGATTTGCTGCGGATCGCGGAATCCGGGATCCACGCGGCGCAACGCCTGGAAGGTCCGGATCATCAAGCCGGAGCCGATCAGCAGGACCAGCGCGAGCGCGACCTGCACAACCACCAGAACGCTGCGGGCGCGATGACGCTCTTTGCTCGCGCTCAGCGCGCGTCCGCCCGAGCGCAGCGCTCCCGCGATGTGCGGCGCCGCGTATTTCATTGCGGGCACCAGCCCGAAGAGCAGTCCCGCGAAGATCGAAACCGCCAGCGTAAAAATCACCACGGCGGGATCGATCGAAATTTCATTCAGCCGCGGAAGATTCGCGGGTGCAAGCGAGGTCAGCGTCCGCACGGCCACCGCCGCGAGCGCGAGTCCCAAGACACCGCCCAGCAATCCCAGCACGACGCTTTCCAGAAGAAGCTCCCGCGCGATGCGTCCCCATCCCGCCCCCAAAGCGGCGCGAATCGCGAGTTCCTGCTGGCGTCCTTCGGCACGGACCAGCAACAGATTGGCGACATTCGCGCACGCGATCAGCAGCACAATGCCGATGGTTCCCATCAGCACCCACAGAGTCCTGCCGACGTCGCCGACGATGTCGTCCTTGAGCAGCACGAGCTTCGGACCGAGCCGCGCATCCTGAAACATCTTCTTGCTGAAACCCGGCACGGGAGGAAATTTGTCAAGCGAGATGGGGATCATGCGCGCGACATCGGCGCTGGCCTGATCGATCGTCATGCCGGGTTTGAGCCGTCCGATCATCTGGTAGCTGAAATTGCCGACGAACGTTTTACTTCGATCGAAGCGGAACGGCAGCAGGAACGCAGGATGTTCGTCCATGAACCGGAAGTCCGCGGGCATGATGCCAATCACTTCGCGCGGGACGCCGTCCACCATGATCTTGCGGCCGATCACGCCGCGATCGCCGCCCAGGCGCGTCTGCCACCAGCCGTGCATCAGGACGATCGTTTCAGCGGCGCCCGATGAATCGTCCGCTTCCGAAAACCAGCGTCCGATCGCGGGACGAATTCCGAGCAGGGGCAATGCTCCCGCGGTCACCATGACGCAAGGCGCTTCTTCCGGCTCGGCCAATCCCGTGACGCTGCCGGTGTTGTGTTGCCACAAGGCAACGTCTTCGAAGGAGCGCTCCTCGTCACGATAGGTGAAATACTGAAACGGCGCCGCGCCCACGTTCGGAAAATTCACGCCGGGCGCAGTGTGATTCACCGCGATCAGCCGGTCCGGCTGCGCATACGGTAAAGGCTTCAGAAGAATCCCGTTGAGGACGCTGAAGATCGCGCCGTTGGCCCCGATCCCCACCGCTAAAGTGATAGCCGTGATCGCCGTAAACAGCGGCGACCGGGCCAGCCTGCGCAACACATGCTGGATCCGCATACCGTGTAATACGGCACGCCGCAGGAAAAGTTTGCACTATTTTACGAGCGACACGGGAATTGTCAGGCTGCCCATCGCGGCGCTCGCCGGATCGCCCGCGAGAATGCGCACCGTCGCTGTACCGCGCCGAGGCTCGAAATTCTCGCGAAACAAAACGCCGGATTTCAGGTATAGCTGATATTGCTGCGGATTCAGCGCCAGGTCGAGCCTGCGCCGCATCTGGCGCAGCACGCCGCCTTGCGCATCTTGTTCGAAAATGAAAAGCTCGACCGTACCCTTCCGCATACCCGCCGATTCCGACAAGCGCACATCGTGCAAGTCGACAGCGCCGCCCAGGCGCAGCACCGCTGCCTCGCGATCCATGCGCGCCAGAATGTGGATCGCCGCGGAATCTATGGGACTCTTCAGCACGCTGCGCATCTCGCGCTGCCGCGCGGCGGCCGTCGCTTCGTCTTTCACCGCGTAGTAGCCGGCGGGATAGCGCACGTCGAGGCCGGGACGATCGACGCGAATCTTCAACTCGTGAAATTTTCCGTCGAGTGAATCGTCTTCGATATAGAATCCGAGCGTGTAGCTGACCTCGGCATCGTCGGCCGCTTTGCGAATCGCGCCGGCGACGTCGTTGTTGTTGAGAAATGCGCGCCCGCCGCTCGCTTCGGCGAGTTGCAGCATCGTGTCCTGACCCTCCGGATGAAAATGCGGATCGAACGACGTCAGCAGCCCACGCGCATCCACGGGATAGATCGCAAGGTTCGCGCGCGAAAGAATTCTTCCGATCGCTTCGCCCGCAACCGGCGAACGTGCGGTGAGCCAGATCAGATTTTTGCGTCCCGGAACATCGGCGGCGTGATTCGCGATCGCCATCAACGCCGCGATCGTGAGGCTCGCGCGGCTCGCGTTGGCCGATTGCGCTTGCTTCTGCGCGGCGGCGTCGTTGGCGACGTCGAACGATTCGTCGACGTCGTATTTTTCATGGAAATCGCTCGGAGCCGGATCGGCGACTTCAGCCTGCGTCACCATCGCCTCCCGATATTCGCGGATCACTTTTTCGAGCTGCGCCGAATCGTTGGTGAAATCGCATAGCACATGCAGACGCGTGCCGAGCGCGTAGACCGCGACGCGATCCTTCGGATTCAGATCCTTGACGAACTTCATCAACTGCGCCTTCGCGAAGGCCAGAGCCTGATCCTCGAAGTGCTGCGGGCCGCGCGCCTGTTCGATGAACTGCGTACCGTAATAGAACGTGTTGAGCCCGTCGAGCAGAACGATGGTCACCGCGCCTGAAGCGCTGTGCGACCGGTTCGAATAAACGTTTTCAGGCAGCGGCCCGGACGAAACCACTCGATTCGCCGTGTTCATCGAAAATGCTGAAATCGCGCGCGGCTTGCCGCGATCGGTGATCGCAAAATCGTCCTTGGCGAGGTTCGCCACAGGACCGTTCTTGTCGTGCACCAAGACATTCACATCGACCAGCCGCGTCGAGGCGCGAAACGTCGCCGTTTGCGACGCGAGCGCGGCGCAGATCGCGTACCTGAGGAGCAGGTTCACGGCAATCCGATGGATAAATGTTTGACGTCGAGGAATTCGTCCATGCCCAGCCGGCCGCCCTCGCGGCCGATTCCTGAATGTTTCCGCCCGCCAAACGGCGCCTGCGCGGTGGATGGCACGCCGTCGTTCACGCCGACGATCCCGAACTCCAGAGCCTCGCCGACACGCATCGCGCGGCCCAGGTCCCGCGTCCACATGTAGGACGCCAGGCCGTACGGAGTATTATTGGCGAGCTGAATCGCTTCCGCATCATCGCTAAACGTGATGATCGGAGCCACCGGCCCGAACGTCTCTTCCTGCATGAGCTGCATCTCGGGCTTGATTCCGGAAAGAACCGTGGGCTCGAAATACAGGCCGTGCAACGCGCGTCCGCCCGTCACCGCGCGCGCACCCTTGGCGATCGCATCGGCGACGTGCGCCTGAACTTTTTCCATCCCCTGCGCGTTCACCAGCGGACCGATCTGCGTCTCGGCATTCATCGGATCGCCGACGCGAAGCTGTGACGCGACTTGCGACAGGCGCTTCGTAAACTCCTCCGCGATCGATTCCTGCACGTAGATCCGGTTCACGCACACGCACGTCTGCCCCGCGTTGCGAAACTTGCAGGCGGCCACTTCGCGCACCGCGGCGTCAAGATCGGCGTCGCCGAACACGAGAAACGGCGCGTGCCCGCCCAATTCGAGCGCCAGACGCTTCATCGTGCCGGCGCAGCGCGCGTAAAGATGCTTGCCGACCTCCGTCGATCCGGTGAACGTCAGGACGCGCACACGCGGATCGTCGATCAACACGTCGGAAACAGGAACCGGATCGAGCGCCGTGAGCACCTGCAGCACCTCGGGCGGTCCGCCAGCTTCTTCCCACAATGCGGCGAGATAGAGCGCCGATACCGGCGTCTGCTCGGCTGGTTTCAGGATCACCGCGCACCCGGCCGCGAGCGCCGGCGCGATCTTGCGCGTCACCGTCGCATAAGGAAAATTCCACGGCGTGATCGCATAAACGACTCCGGCGGGCTGTTTCAAAACAAGAATCCGCTTGTGCGCGAACTGGCTGGGAACCGTGTCGCCGTAGACGCGCTTGGCTTCTTCGGCATACCATTCGACGAAGCTCTCCGCGTAGCGCATTTCGCCGAGCCCTTCCGTCACCGGCTTGCCCATTTCGAGCGTCATGATGCGAGCCATCTCCGGCTGGTTCGCCTGCATCAGCGCGAGCCAACGTTTCAGGATCGCCGACCGTTCATAAGCGGTGGTGTCTTTCCATTTCGCAAAGGCCGCGGCGGCGCGATCGGCGGCCGCGCGAGCTTCGGCGGCTCCGCAATCGGCAACATCGGCAAACGGCGCGCCGTCGATCGGGCTCGTTACGGTGAACGTCTTCGCTGCTTTGGGCTGCGCGCGCGACACGCGCTTCATTGCATCGAGCGAAATAGGGATCGTGCTCATTTCTTCTCCAGAACAGGCAGCGGCCTTTCGGGCGCGTGCCCGCGTTTATAAACCAGGATCGTGCGTCGAAACGTCATCACGACGGTTCCGTCCTGTTTAAACCCCGTGGTCTTGATCTCGACCAACCCCATGTTGGGCCGCGATTTCGATTCGCGTTTCGCGATCACTTCGGTCTGCGCGTAGATCGTGTCGCCTTCAAACACGGGCGCGGGCATCCGCACTTCGTCCCACCCGAGGTTCACCGCATATTGCGAGACATCGGCGACGGAAAGCCCGGTGACCAACGCAAGCGTCAGCGTCGAATTCACCAGCGGCTTCCCGAACTCTGTCTGCGCGGCGTAGTGGGCGTCAAAGTGGATGGGATTCGTGTTGACCGTGAGCAGCGTGAACCACGCATTGTCCGTCGGGGTGAGAGTGCGTCCCAGCGGGTGCCGGATGATCATTCCGTCTTCGAAATCTTCGTAGCAGCGTCCGTTCATAAACTCGAAAACATATCTTCGCAAGTTTCGATGTTACACACGCTTTCGATGGCACGACGCGCGGTGGCCTCGCCGAATCTCGGCGCGACCAGCGCGCCGAATTTTTCTTCCAGGCCCGCCGTTGACACCGGATTTTCGGGATTGCCGCGGGGGAAATCGCTCGCCCCATTGAGATTCGTACCATCCGCGAGCGTCACAGTGACCCGCGCCGGCCAAGCCGCCGGATATTTCGCAGTCAGATCCGGCGCGACGGTCACCGTAGTTTTCGCCAGCAGCTTCGCGATGGCTGCGTCGCGCACGCCTTCCGCGCTGAAGCGATCCGCCGAGAATTGTTCCAGTCCGACGCGGCCCTCGGCCAGCGCCGCCGCGACCACGTAGGCGATGCTGAACTTCGCCTGATACGGCGTGCGCGGGTTCATTTCTTTGACGATCTCGTAGCCCGGTCCGTACAACTCGATCCGGATCGCAGCGATCTCCGCGTCGCGCCGCAGATCGAGGGCGATATCAATCGCGGTGTGCGTGTGGCCGCAGCAGGAGTGCAGTTTGTAGCAGTTTTCGAGAATCTTCCAGCGCTCGCCGAGGCCGTCGGTGATCCGCGACGCATCGGCGTCCGTGCTCATCGCGCGAAAAAATCCGCGCTCGCCTTCCAGGATTTTTGCGGCGCCCGAAAATCCTTCGCGAGCCAGATCCGCCGCGAGGACGCCGTTGAAGGCGGCCTTCCCCGGATGCAGATGCTTGCTCATCGCGCCGTCGGCGTTGAACTCCCAGAGGCCCGCAGCCTGCGTTCCCGCGGTGCCGAGTGCGTCGAGCATCTGCGCTGCATCCAACTTCAGAAGCGACCCCGCGGCGGCCGCGGCGCCGAATGTCGCAGCCGTACCGGTCGGATGCCAGTAATAATAATGACTCGGATTCACCGCCTCGCCGACGCGCAGCGCCGCTTCGTAGCCCGCGGCCACGGCAAGCAGAAAGGCTCGGCCGCTGGCGTGTTCCCGCTCCGCGACCGCAAACGCCGCGGGGATCACCGGAGCCGCTGCGTGCAGCGTCGACCCTTTGTGGACGTCGTCGAATTCCAAAATGTGCGACGCGACTCCGTTCGCCAGCGCGGCAGCGGCGGCCGAACCGCGTCCCGCGCCGAAGATCGTCGCTTCTTCGGACGCGCCGAATCCCGCGACCACGCGCTGCGTCATACGCGCGGGCGGCTCAAGCGAGCCCGCCATCGCCGACCCGAGCCAGTCCAGCACGGCGCGCTTCGCTTCGTCCACAACCTCCGCCGGCAAATCGGAATACCGGACGTTCGCCAGCGCCTCGGCCAACTTTCGCGTCACAGGTTCCGTCGATCTTCGAGGTGTCACGCCATCTCCATTCTCTCAGCCTCGCAATGCGCGCATGAGGCCGACGTAGGTTGCCGGATCGATCCGCGCCGCGATCAATACAGGTCCGCGATGACCGGCGGTCTCGCGCAGCCCGGCTGCGAGCGATGCTTCGTCTTCGGCGACGCGACCGCATACGCCGAAGCCCTCCGCCACCGCGCGCCAGTCGACTTCGCCGATCGAAACGCCGTCCTCGCGATAGCCGCGCTGAACCTGCTTCATGCGGATCAGCGTGAGGTCGCGATCGTCGAAGACGATGACACGGATCGGAAGGTTTTCGCGCGCCGCGGTGCGCAATTCAGAAATGCACATCATCAGTCCGCCGTCACCCGTGAAAGCGACGACAGGTCGCGACGGATCGAGCAGCGCTGCGCCGATCGCGGCCGGAAGCGCAAACCCCATGGTCGAAAGACCGTTCGAAATCAGCACGCCCCACGCCGTTTCGGCCGGCCACAACGACATGACCGGAAACATATGCGCGCCCGCGTCCACCGTGATCCGCGCTCCCGAGTAAACTTCCGCCACCAGCTCCACCACGCGGTGCGGACGCAGTCCATCGCCCGCAGGCCGCATCCGATCACGCTGCGTCGCCGCGATCCGCGCGACTTCGGCGGAGTCCCACTCGCTTGGCTGCAACTGCACATCGTCGATCGACGCGACTTGGGCATGAATGGAAAAATAATTCTGCTCGATCGGCTCGCCAATCGCGATCACCGGCTGCGAATATTTCCAATCGCGCGGCAGAAGTTCTACCGGATCCAGCCCGATCGCGAGAAATGCATCCGCGCGCTCCAGAATTTCGCGCTCGAGCGATCCGTTGGTCAGCACGCCGCCGAACCAGGGATGCGGATCGGGCACGACACCCTTCGCTTTATAGGTCACCAGCGCGGGGATCGCGAAGCGCTCGCAGCACTCGCGAATCTTGCGCGCGTGACGCCGCGCCCCCAGCCCCAGCAGGAACACCGGCTGCTTCACCGCCACCTTGTAGGAGTTGCCCGGGATCCTCATCGTGCGCGAATCGCGTTCCAGAAGCGAAGACGCGATGGCTCCGGTCACCTCGCTCGACAAATCCACATGCACCGGTCCCGGCGGAAATCTCAACGCCGCACCAATCGCGCACCGCATCGCCTCGCCGACCTGGTCCACACCCGGACGCCCCGTCCACTTTGTCACCGGCGCGAACATTTCCCGCTGCGGCAAATTCTGATGTCCGAACTTCGCGTTGTTCAGGCAATCCGTCAGCACGATCAGCGGAGTCCGTTCCAGCCACGCGTTCGCGACGCCGTTCATCACCGAAGCCGCACCCGGCCCGAGCGTCGCGAGACACGCGCCCGGCTTGCCGGTGATCTCCGCCTGCGCCGACGCCATGAACGCCGACGCCGTCTCCGTATGCGCCAGCGTGAACGGCAATCCCGCGCGTCCCGCCGCTTCGATCAGATCCGCATTGCTGCCGCCGCCCGGCATGCCGAACAATCGCGCGACGCCCGCTTCGACCAGCGCCTGAATGATGATGTCCGCGTTGGTCACACGTGCCCCAATTTCGACGCGATCGCGCGGAATGTTTCGCCGCGGCGCAGTTCTTCAGCGAACGCAGCGTCGCGAGCCGCCAGATCCTCCGCGATCGCGAGGGCTTCTTCAATTCGAGCTGCGCTGACGCACACGACTCCCGTTTCGTCGCCGATGATGTAATCGCCCGCCGCAACCGTGGCCCCGCACAGTTCGACCGGCACTCCGATCGCATCCACGCGGATGCGCCCTTTTCCCGACATTGGAGTCGCGTGCCGGCTGGCGAGCCACAAGCCGCTTGCGCGAATCTCGGCGACGTCGCGGCAGGCTCCATCGATCACGACGCCCGAAGCTCCGCGCTTCACCGCAGCCAGCGCCGCCAATCCTCCGAACGTCGAAACGGCCGCTCCTGCGGCGGCGATCATCAGAACGGATTCGCTTTGAACTGCTTCCAGAAAATCGCCGGGAGCGAAAGCATTCGAATAGAAATCCCCAACGGACTCCTTTACCGTGACCGCACGCCCGCACATCGCACCGGAACCGCTGCGCAGCGCAAGGCCGCCGATCACGCCATCGAGCTTCAACCGGTCGAGCGCGTCGCTCCAGGTGCTGGTCGCAATCGCGCGGCAACGATTGATGAGGGTCATGTTGTCAAGGCTATCAAATGCGCGGAAACGGGTCGGCGCGAGCGCGATCTATTGGTCAGTCCCCTGGACTCAAATCTTACTTGAAAGGAAACCGTTACCAGTGATGAGTGATACGGAGCAAAAAATACGATTCGCGATCGGGTCGGCTGCCGCGGCGGCCGCCATTTTTGCGCCTCTCAACTACAAGTGGAAAGGCGTCCTCACGGCCGTCGCGGCCGACACGATTCTGAGCGGGATTTACCGCAAGAGTCCGATCATGAGGCCGATGATGAAGATGTTCGGCTGATTCACAGGCGCCTGTCCCTTATGGGGCAGGCGTTCCTCAGGCCTTCAGTTCGCGCGCGATTGCCTCGGCAATCTGCTTTCCGTGGAAGCGTCCGTTTTCGATGAAGATTTCATTGGTGTGCATGCCGGCGACCAGCACACCGGCCAGATAAACCCCTTTGCGATCGCTCTCAAGGGATTCAGGATGCAGGTTCGGACGCCCTGTCGCGCGCTCGAAGTGAATCCCGTGCTGTTCCAGAAATTCCGTATCGGGCCGGTAGCCGGTCATGGCGAACACGAAATCGTTCTTCACGGTCTGTTCGCCCTCGGGCGTATCCAGCACCACGGACGTCTCTTCGATCCGCGCGATGCTCGAATGGAAAAATGCGCGCACTTCACCGCTCTTGATTCGATTTTCGATATTCGGTTTGATCCAATACTTCACGCGATCCGAAATTCCCGCGCCGCGATGCACCAGCGTGACCCGCGCCCCGTACCAGTGCAGCTCGAGCGCCGCGATCGCCGCTGAATTTTTTGCGCCCACGACGATCACGTCGTGGTTGTAATAAGGATGCGCCTCTTTGTAGTAATGGATGACCTTCGGCAGATCCTCGCCCGGGACGTTCAGCAGATTCGGGACGTCATAATAGCCCATCGCGAGGATCACTTTTTTCGATTCATACTGCCGCGGGCAGGCGTGCATGTCCGTCGCGTGCGTCACGAACGCGTCGTTGTCGCCTGAAATGCGGCTCACGCGCTGATACTGCCGTATGTCGAGCCCGTAATACTCCGAAACGCGCCGGTAATACTTCAGTGCTTCGAGTCGAACCGGTTTTTCGTTCAGCGACGTCATCGGAATATCGCCGATCTCCAGCAGCTCGGGCGTTGTGAAAAACACCATCTGCGTCGGGTAGTTGTAAAGCGAGTTGACGACGCAGCCCTTGTCGATCAGCACCGCGCGCACACCGCGACGCTTCAGCTCGATCCCGCAGGCGAGCCCCGTTGGTCCCGCGCCGACAACGACGACGTCGGTTGATTCCACTTACAGCATCTCCTCCACCGACGTGTAGACGTTCGCAAGCGCGCCCGCGAGCGCTGACGGATCTTTTCCGCCCGCCTCCGCCATGTCGGGACGTCCGCCGCCCTTGCCGCCCACCGCTTGCGCGACCGCTCCGGCTAGTTTCCCGGCGTGAACTTTCGACGTCAAATCCTTGGTGACGCCGCTGACGATCGAGACGTTCGAATCCTGTGCCGTCGCCAGTACGACCACGGCCGTTTTCAGTTTGTTTCGCAGCGAATCCGTCAGCGTCCGAAGCTGCTCGCGATCGAAGCCTTCGACCCGCGCCGCGAGCACTTTGACGCCCTTGATTTCGCGCACTTGCGATTCGAGTCCCGCCGCCTCGGACTGCGCGATCTTGTTCTTCAACTGATGCAGCTCATGCTCCAGCGATTTTTCGCGAGCGACCATCTTTTCGAGTTGCTCCACCAGTTCCGCTTCCGGCGCGCGCACCACTCCGCCGATCCTCGCCAGTTCCTGCTGCGTTTGCTGGAACCGCCGCAGCGCGCCTTCGCCCGTGATCGCCTCGATGCGGCG
>JAIQFJ010000563.1 GCA_020073325.1 Terriglobia bacterium
GCACCGGCCCGCGCACGGCTTTGCTCGAAGAATTTCGCTCGACTCCCAACGCCGTCTTGTTCGCGACGTCCTCTTTCTGGCAAGGTGTAGATGTGCCCGGCGACCAACTCAGCCTCGTGATCATCGACAAATTACCGTTCGCCGTCCCCAGCGACCCGATCGTCGAAGCCCGCGTCTCCGCGATTAAAGACGACGGCGGCGACGCATTCAATTCCTATCAGGTCCCGCAAGCCGCCATCGCGTTAAAACAAGGCTTCGGCCGGCTGATCCGCAGCGCGACCGACCGCGGCGTGCTCGCACTGCTCGACAATCGCATCACCAAGACGCGCTACGGCCAGATTTTCTTCGACAGTCTTCCCGACTACGCGTTCACCACGAAACGAGAGGATGTAGACAAATTTTTCGATTATGTTTGAGGTAACCGTAGAACAAACCTTCGCCGCCGGCCACGCGCTTCGCAACTACAAAGGCAAGTGCGAAAACGTCCACGGCCACAACTTCCGAGTGCAAGTGGTGATCGAAGGCGAAAAACTCGACGAAGCCGGCCTGCTGGTCGATTTCCTCGACGTAAAGTCCGCCATGCGCACCATCATCGACCGCCTGGACCACGTATTTCTCAACGATATTTCCCCCTTTGACGTAAAAAACCCCTCCGCGGAAAATATCGCCGAATATTTTTATGTCGAACTCTCAAAATCGCTGACAGCCTCGGTCCCCGTGCGCCTCCGCGAAGTAAAAATCTGGGAAACCGACATCCAGAGCGCGACTTTTCGGGCTTAGTCGAGCAGGCCTTCGAGCTCCATCACGACAGCGATATCTTTCGTGCGCCCCGCGGCTCTTTTCGACGCAATAAGACTCTTGAGATCGAGAGTGCGCACGCTTCGACCAAACAGCTCCGCCGTGATCGCGGAAGCGTTCACGTCCTTGTACGAGCCAAGCCCCTTGACCTCCGACAGCAGATCGAGCGAAGCGTCCCACACAATAAGGAAGGTCGGCAGGAAAATCAGTTGGGCGCGGATGGTAAGGAGCCAACGCTGCCGCGATCCGTTCGGCGATTCTCCATGGTAGTGCCTACTTGACGAACGACCTCGACCTGTTTATTTCGCGCGAACATGAACTGCCGCATCGAAGGTCATTTACGCTTGCGGAGTTGACCGCGCAGAGGTTCGACGCTCTCGGCCAACGACATCATTTGGCGGACTCGCTCAGATGGCGTCAGCCTCAGTTGACTCACAACCAGGGTCAAATCGATTCCGTACTTTTTGGCCTGATCGAACTTGCTTCCGGGCGGAGCATTGCGGATGCGCTCCTGCAGAGCGCGAATCTTCTGGGGCGTCCACGCGCGAAGCTCTTCCACACATCCAGTGTAACGCTGGAGAGAAAACTAACGCCCGAAAAATGCCGCGTTCTTCTGAGCGTAATCGGCCCACTTCTCCGGCAGATCGTCCAATGCGAAAATCGCCGAGACCGGGCATACCGGTACGCACGCGCCGCAGTCGATGCACTCCACCGGATCGATGTAGAGCATGTCTTCCGCGCCGAATTTTTCTGCGTCTTTCTTTGGATGAATGCAATCCACCGGGCACGCATCCACGCATGCCGTATCCTTCACTCCGACGCAGGGTTCCGCAATTACATAAGCCATAAGATTCTTCTCACAGGTCGCTTTGGACCATTACAACTGAGGGTGAATCCTCGATTTTACCACAGCTCACCGTGGGGCCGGCAGTCTGCCGGCGAGCCGGTCGCCGGACCGGCTGGTCTTCGCCTTCTCTGTCAAACAATCCGGCGGGTTAAAAGGCATGGTAGGGACGGGCGGATTCGAACCGCCGACCTGTCGCTTAGGAGGCGACCGCTCTATCCATACTGAGCTACGTCCCCGTCGCCTAAATTGTACCCCAGCGCCTCAGGCCCTTCGCCCCGATATCACGCCGGTAATGCATGCCCTCAAAGTGAATCTTCCCCACCGCCGCATAAGTGCTCGCGATCGCCGCAGGAAGATCCGCGCCCGACGACGTTACACCGAGCACTCGTCCGCCTGCCGTCTCCAGCCCGTGAACTCCAACTCGTGTTCCCGCCTGAAAAACCCGTGCGCCGCTGTCGTCGATCCCGGTGATCACATCGCCCGTGCGCACCTGCCCCGGATATCCGGCCGCCGCCATGACCACGCAAACCGACGGCTCGCGATTCCACTCGATCCGCGCGCCCGCCAGCGACCCTGTCGCCGACCCCATCAGTACATCGGCAAAGCTCGTCGACGCCGACATCCGATGCATCAGCGGCTGCGTCTCCGGATCCCCCAGCCGCACGTTGAACTCGAGCACCTTCGGTCCCGCCGCCGTCATCATCAGCCCCGCGTAAAGAAACCCGGTGAATCCCGTCACGCGAATCGCCGGCTCGATGATCGTATCCATCACCACACCCGCCTGCGCGCTTGAAAGAATGCGGCCGTCGCAGTATGCGCCCATCCCGCCCGTATTCGGACCGGTGTCGTTGTCGCCGACGGTCTTGTGATCCTGCGTGGCCTCGAGCGCGACGCAACTGCGGCCGTCGCTGATCACGATGAAGCTGACTTCCTCGCCCTGCAGAAATTCTTCGATCACCAGCCGCGGACCCAGCGAGTGAATCGCGCGCTCCGCCTCCGCCCGGTCCTGCGCGATGATCACGCCCTTGCCTGCCGCCAGCCCGTCCGCCTTGATCACCACGGGGTATTCGAATTTCGGCAGGGCGTCGATCCCGGCTTCCGCGCTTTCGACACGCTCGAATCGCGCCGTCGGGATCCCGATGCGGCGCATGAATCCCTTCGAGTGAATCTTGCTCGCTTCGAGCTGCGCGTTCTGCCGATTCGGACCCACCACCGCCAGCCCGCGCGATCTTAGATCATCGACGACCCCGGCAACCAGCGGCGCCTCGGGGCCAACCACGATCAGGTCCATGCCTTCCGCAGCGGCGGCGTAATCGGTGGTCGCGCGAATCTCGCCCACTTGCGCGATCCCCGGATTTCCCGGTGCGCCGGCCACCTGATGCCCTTCCCGCGCCAGCCTCCACGCGATCGCATGTTCGCGTCCGCCACTGCCAATCACCAGAATCTTCACTAGCCCTTGAGCCTCGACCCCTGGCATCATAGCATTAGCCCCAAAATGCAATCGCGCTATCAGGTGATCGTTGTTGGCGCCGGCCATGCCGGTTGTGAAGCGGCGCGCGCCTGTGCACGGCTCGGCCTGAAGACCGCGATGATCACGATG
>JAIQFJ010000116.1 GCA_020073325.1 Terriglobia bacterium
CGTCCTTGAAAGTATCGGGCAGCGGCTCGATTCCGGCATACACCACGTTCAGCCGCAGATTGTCCTGAGCGAGCGTGAAATGCACCGAATTGCCGTCGCGCTTGATCGAGTTGGCCTCGACGTCGCCCCCCACCCGAATGCGCTTGTCGGCGCTATCCTTGGGGAGCTTGGCGACCTCCGAAATCGTCATGTAATACGTCTTGGTATCGCTGATTCCGCCGATGGCGAGCCACGCCAGCGTGCCGAGAACCACGGCGATCAGCAGCCCGAACTTCAGGTACTTGTTCATGGAGCGCATCTTCTCCTTATTTACTCTTCAGTATAACGCCGGACCCGGACAGCTTCTTCCAGGATTCTCCTGCGTCAATTAACCCAACTTCCGGCATCGGAAAGATGCGTGAAACCGCGCAATGCAGCTTGGCGATCTCACCCCGTCCGATGGTCCGCAGCTTGGCGGCTTGTAGCTTTATCAATGACTTAAGCGCCGAACTGCCGAGTTCAAGCTGCGCTTTTCCTGGGAGCTGTCTTGGATCCACGCTAGATAAGGGGCACGCTAAGTTCCAATCAATGGAGGGAAAGCGCAGGTCCTGGTTTGCCGTTGACACAGGCGCGGCGACGCCGCATCGGCCCCGAAGTGCAGATCGCGCAATTGGCCCGACGCGGACCAGATCGAAGCCCGCTCGTTCACACTCGCGGCTCTGTGTCGGCATTGTCCCATCTTGCTGACAGACCCGACACCGAGCGGGTAGCGCGGCAACCCAGCATCGGCCCGAAAGTCCGCAGATGCAAAAAAACGCGCCCGGCACCGAAGTGCGGAGCGCGTTTTTGAGAACTGCGGAGCGACTTACCAGTCGACCCGGACCCCCAACTGAATCAGCCGGCCTTCGAGGACCGTCGAGGTCGGCGCCAGCGACGGCTGGGTCGTGATCACGCCCAGCGCGTTGGTGATCGCGGTGCCGTTGATCGCCGTGACATTGCGCGTGTTGAAGATGTTGTTCGCCTCGGCCAGGAGCTTCACATTCAACCGCTCCCGCGAGAAGATCACGCGCGTAAACCGGCCGTCGATCTGATAGATGTTGCCGGTGCGAAGCGTGTCGCGGCCCACATACAGCGGACGCTGCACGCTGCCGCCGGCCGGATCGTTGTTCAGCGCCGATCCAGTGGTCATATTGATCTGGTCGCCGGAGGACATGTTGGCCAGCAGCGTGAGCTGGTTGCCATTCGCCAGGCGATTCGCCCACTTGTTATCGAGCTTGAAGCTCGGCGCATAGAAGACGGTCATGTTGAAGGCCTGCGGCCGATTTACGATGCTGTTGCCGCGATCGCGGGTCCGGTTGGTCGGATCTTCGATCGGGAGGTTCTGCTCGAAGCTGTTCGCGTCGGGCGCGTCGCTGATGGTGTGCGACCAGGTATAAGACGCGCTGACCGAAAGTCCGCTCGAGAAGCGGTGATTGAGATGTACAATCAGCGCTTCGTAATCGGAGATCGCGCCGATGTCCTGCAACAGGATGCCGTTGAACTGGGGAAACAGGCGGGTGTTGGCGTTGACGGCGGTTGAAAAAACAGGACGTCCGTCCGCCAGCGCGGAGATCGGGTTGATCAGGTTCATGTCGCGCAGGTAGCCCTGGTTGCGGCCGGCTGTGTGAACATAACCGATGGTCAGAGCGTCGTTGCGGGTGATTTCACGCGTGATCTGAAGACCCGCGTTGATCGTATACGCGTTCTTAAAATTAGGCGTCACGGCGAGGATGCTCGGTGTACCCGGCGTAGCGCCGATGACGTTCGAGATCACGTTCGGAAACGCCGGAGCTCCGGCCGAGGTCGGGCTGAACGACGCGGTGAACGACCGCTGCCCGTCCGACACCAGCGCGTTGAACCACAGATTGGTCGGGGGCGCTTCGTAGAAAATGCCTCCGTTGGCGCGCACCACCGTCTTCGGATTGATGGTCCAGGCGATGCCCAGGCGCGGCGCGAAGTCGGCGTTCGGCGTGCGGAAGCTGCGCGTGTAAGCGAACGGCGCGTTGGCTTCGCCGTCCGGAGCCTGATAGCGATCCCAGCGGACGCCGTAGATCACCAGAAGGTTCGGGCGAAGCTGCCAGCTATCCTGCACGTACCAGTCGTAGAAATACGACTTGTACGCCAGGCCGGGCAGCCCGACGTTGGTCTGGTAGTTGGCGTAATTGAACGGATTCGCGCCGGTCTTGGCCGAAAGATAATTCGCGACGCTCGAGAACGTGTAAGTGCTGAAGGTCGTCGAATTCAACTGGTTGTCGTTGTTCTCCTGCCATCCGAAGCCCATCTTGTAGGTATGGGCCCCACGAATGAAGGTGAAGTTATCGCTGAAGCTCGGGATCTTCTCGGCGAAGTGGTCGGCCGGAAATCCCGCGCCGTAGCCGTTGAACGTGGCGACGCCGGAAATCGTGATGCGCGGACCAGGCCCATCACCCGGGCTGGGCGCGTGCCGCTCATTGCGGTACGGATCGGAGGCGCGAATTTCGTTCAACGCGTTGGCCGAAAACGTGGTCAGCCACTGGATGCCGCCGATGTGCGCGCGATCGTGGAAATCCTCGGCCACGTCGAGCGCGTTGGTCCCGCCCACCGCCGTGTTGTACGGATACTCGTTGCGGAAGTAGTTGTAGCGGAAGAAAACCTGGTTCTTCGGGTTCACCACCCAATCGGCGCGCAGATTCAGAAACTGCGCGTGCTGCACCGCGGGCGCAGTCTGAAGCTGGCTGTCCGGGATGCCCGCCGCCTGCGCGCTGGCGATCGGAATCGTGTTGGGAGACGGCAATCCGCGAAGCAGATGCTCGTAGCCGCCGAAAACGAACAGCTTGTCCTTGACAATGGCGCCGCTCGAATTGACCGCGTAGTCGTGCAGATCGATCGACGGCGCGGGTTTGTTGGAAGCAAGCAGGATCGGTCGCGCGCTCCCGTCGGGCGGGCGGCCGATGAAATAGAACTCGCCGTGGAACGTGTTCGTGCCGGAGTTGGTGATCACGTTGTAGATGTTGCCCGACGTGTTGCCGAACTCAGGCGCGAAGCTGTTCGACACGGTCTGCACTTCGCGAACATAGATGTCGGAAATCGGGAACAGGCGCAGACCGTAGCGGTCGCTCTCGGTGTTCACCATGCCGTCCATCTGGTAGTTGATACGATCGAGGAGGCCGTTGGTGTTGATCGTCCGAGGAATGCCCAGTTCCGGGTTCGGATGTCCGCTGACGCCCGGCTGGAAAATGACAAAGTTATAGGGGTTGCGCGAGGTGAGCGGAAGATTGTCCACTTCCTCGTGGCCGATGGTGCGGCCAGTCGAGACACGCGAGGGCTCGACGACAGGCGCGCCGCCGAGGACCTCGATGGTCGTCGAGACAGTGCCCACCTTCAGAGCCACATCGACCACAGCCTCAGTTCCGGCATCCAGGCGGACGTCGGGGTGGCGCTGTGAATCGAAGCCTTCCTTTTTAATGGTTACGGTGTAGATGCCGAGAGGAAGATTCGGAAAGACGAAGTAGCCATCGTCATTCGAATCCGCAGTTCGTGTGAAACCGGTCTCGGCATTGGAAATAGTGACGTTTGCGGCAGGAACCGCGGCCCCAGCGGGGTCGGTGACCCGGCCGCGAATACTTCCGTTGATCGCCTGGCTCTGGCCAAAAGCGATTTGTAATGCGAACGCAACAAAGAACAACAGCAACGTGGCTTTTTTCGCCATGCGGACCTCCCAAGTCCTTCAAATTGCAGTAGAATTCCCGAAGCCAAAGGTAGCTCTAGAGTATCATATAAATTCAGACCCGGAACTTACACAACTAGATGACAATGACGACGAAACGATTCCTCATTCCCGTTCTCTTAGCCACGGGCGCGGCGGTTGCCCTGGTTTTGGGGCTTCTTGCACAACCGCGCGTCGACGCGTTTGCGGTTCCGCCGGATCGTGGCGCGGCCGGTATGTCAAAGCTTTTGCGAGAGTTACAGACTCGCGCGAGCATCATGCTGTTCACGGCGCATCCCGACGACGAAGACGGCGGCATGCTGACCTATGAAAGCCGCGGCCAGGGCGCGCGCGTCGCGTTGACGACGCTGAATCGCGGCGAGGGCGGGCAAAACGTCATGGCGCCGGATTTCTACGACGCGCTCGGCATCGTCCGCACGCAGGAGCTGCTGATCGCCGACCGCTACATGGGCGTCGATCAATTTTTCACTTCCGTCATCGATTACGGCTTCTCGAAGACCCGCGAAGAGGCGCTCGAGAAATGGCACCACGACCGGGTGCTGGCGGATTCCGTGCGGATCGTCCGCATGTTCCGTCCGCTGGTGGTGGCGTCGGTATTTGTGGGAGGCGCGACGGACGGACACGGGAATCATCAGGTGGCCGGACAGATGGCGCAGGAGGTTTTCAAAGCCGCGGGCGATCCGAACATGTTCCCCGATCAGATCCGCGAGGGCCTGCGGCCGTGGTCGCCGCTGAAGGTTTACGCCCGCGTGCCGAATTTCCAGGTCACCAACGAAGGCATGTACGACTACGCGATCGACAAGTTCGTGCCGGTGAAGTTCAACGATTACGTAACCGGCGGGACATACACGACGCGTCCTTCGGTGACGCTCGAAATTTCGGAAGGACTGCCGGCGCCGGCGGCGGGATTGACGTTCCTGCAGATCGCGCGCGAAGGGCTCGGCTATCAGAAAACGCAGAACGGCGGCGGGGCCATTCCGATGCCTTCGCCTCAGAATGTCTCCTATCATCGCTACGGCTCGCGCGTACAGTCGGGCGAAAAAGAAAACGGATTCTTCGACGGCATCGACGTTTCGCTGAACGGGATCGCGGCGCTGGCATCGGGCGACAGCGGTTTCCTGCGCACGGGTCTCGCGGCGATTTCGAAGTCCGCCGCGGACGCGATGAAGCAGTATCAGGTGGAGCGTCCTTCGGCAATCGCGCCGGTTCTGGCCGAGGGTCTGAAGAGCACGCGCGCGCTGATCGCGCAGGTCCAATCGAGTTCGCTGGCCGAACCCGGCAAGGGCGACGTGCTGTTCGAGCTGAACGTGAAGGAACAGCAGTTCCAGAAGGCGCTCGGCGCGTCGCTTGAAATTTCGTTCGAGTCGGTAGTGGCGAATCCGGAAACGGCGGGCGGCGGACGTGGGCGCGGCCGCGCTCCTTCCACCGGTCCGACGGGCTCGCAGTCGAGCGCCGATGCTGCGTTCGCAGCGGCTCGCGCGGGATTTGGAGGACGCGGCGGCGGGCCGACCTTCACCATCGCGAGTCCGGAGCAGTCCTTCGACGTGGAAACGCAGATTTACAACCAGAGTCCGGAGGCGGTCCAGGTGGCCGGCATCGACGTGATTCCTTCCGACGGAAAAAATTGGAATCCGCACGCGATCGGCAACGCGGTGACGGAAATCGCCGCGGGCAAAGAAGCGGTCTCGCGATTCGGCGTGACGGTCCCGGCCGACGCGGCGGTCACGCGTCCGTATTATTCGCGGCCCGATGAAGAGCAGCCTTATTACAACATTCAAGACAAGCGCTATCTGGGTCTGCCGACGTCGCCCTATCCGCTGGCGGCTCGCGCGCGCTTGTCGTATCGCGGCGTCCCGTTCGAGGTTTCCGAATACGTCCAGACCAACGAGCGCGTGAACGGATTCGGCACTCTGCAGAATCCGCTGCTGGTCGCGCCGGCGATTTCGGTGTGGGTGTCGCCTCCGGGCGGCGCGGTGCCGATGAGTATGAAGTCGTTCCCGTTCATGGCGACGGTCCACAGCAATGTGAAGGGTCCGGCGCAGGGGACGCTGCGGCTGAAACTGCCCGCCGGCTGGAAATCGAATCCGACGGAGGCGATCTTCAACTTCGCGCGCGACGCCGAGGACCAGACCATCGTGTTCAACGTCCAGCCCGACGTCGTCAAGGCGCAGGAATACACGATCACGGCGGTCGCCGAGTACAAGGGCAAGCAGTACGCCGAGGGCTATCATCAGACCGGCTATGCGGGCCTGCGGCCGTATCCGTTCTACCGCCCGGCGACGTATAAAGCCGTCGGCGTCGAAGTGAAGACCGCGCCGAGCCTGACGCTCGGGTTCCTGCCGGGCACCGGCGATGATGTGCCGAAGGCGCTCGAAAATCTCGATCAGAAAGTCCAGATCCTGGCGGCGTCCGACATCACGCATGGCGATCTGTCGCACTTCGACGCGATCATTCTCGGCACGCGAGCCTACGCGGTCCGCACCGAGTTGAAGGCGGCCAACAACCGCCTGATGGATTACGTCAAGAACGGCGGCGTGCTGATCGTGCAGTATCAGTTGCAGGATTTCGATCACAACTACGGCCCGTATCCGTTCACGCTCGGCCAGAATCCGCAGAAGGTAGTGGATGAAGGCTCGCCGGTGCAGATCCTGGGGCAGAATCCGGCGTTCGGCTGGCCGAACAAGATCAACGAGGGCGACTTCAAGGGATGGGTGGAGGAGCGCGGCCACGGCTTCATGCGCAGTTGGGACGAGCGCTACATCCCGCTGGTCGAAACGCACGATCCGGAGCAGGATCCGCAGAAGGGCGGCCTGCTGCTGGCTCGCTACGGCAAGGGCTTCTATATTTACGACGCCTTCGCGCTGTACCGGCAATTGCCTTCGGGCGTGCCGGGCGCGTACCGGCTGCTGGCGAATCTGGTGAGCCTCGGCAAGAATCCGGAGTGGAAGTAAACCTGGCGATCTTCACAAAGAACGCAAAATGAAGAGAGAATAAAAAGTGATGCGACGTTATCTGCTCCCCTTCGTGTTCGTCGTCCTTGCCATGGCGCAGGGCGATTGGAAATCCGCCACTGCCCTGCCCGGCGTCGACCTCACCGGACTTACGGCCGCGCAAAAGAACGTCGCGCTGTCGGTGATGCGATCGGAAGCGTGCGGATGCGGATGCGGAATGATGATCGCGCAATGCCGCGTCAACGATCCGCGCTGCGCGATCAGCATGCGCTGGTCGAACCTGGTGGTGAAGTCAGCGTCGGCGGGCAAGAGCGCCGATGCGATTCGCGCCGAAATTTCGAAGCTGGCCAATGAGCCGCCTCCGCTTCTCGAAGCACCGGTGAAGCTGAACGTCGACGGCGATCCGGTGCGCGGCAATCCGGCGGCGAGGATCACCGTGGTCGAGTTTTCCGATTTTCAGTGCCCGTATTGCGCCAAGGCGGTCGACGAAGTGAAGCAGGTTCTGTCGAAGTATCCCAAGGACGTGAAGCTGGTGTTCAAGCAGTTCCCGCTCGATTCGCATTCGCAGGCCGCGCTTGCCGCGGAAGCGTCGCTGGCCGCGCAGGCTCAGGGAAAATTCTGGGAACTGCACGATAAGATGTACGCGAACTTCCGCTCCATCAATCGCGAAAAAATCCTGGCGTGGGCAAAGGAACTGGGGCTCGACATGACGAAGTTCCAGGCGGACCTCGCGTCTCACAAATACGCCGCGCGCGTCGTTTCCGAGGAGCGTCAGGGCGAAATGGCGGGGGTCGAAGGCACGCCGACGTTTTTCATCAACGGAAAGCGGCTGAACGCGGCCTTCGAGCTCGGCACAGTGGCTCCCCTCATCGCGGACGAGATGAAGCACTAATTTTGTTAGACCCCGACATCCGCTCGTTGCCACTCGCGGCTCTGTTTCGGCGGTGGAGCAGAACCGGTTGCCGACCCTTTTCGCGCAATCACTGGCGGTGATCAATTCGGAATCGCGCCCGGACGGCTCGCGACGAACGCGCCCGCCTGATTCGCGAATTCGCCGATTTGCTTCGCGGGCCATCGCTGATCGAGACCGTGAAGAAACGCCGCGGCGAAAGCGTCGCCTGCTCCGACCGGATCCGCAACGGTGATTGGGACGCCGGGACATTCTGCGTAGTCGTCGCCGACCAGGATCGCGCACCCACGCTCGCCGCGCGTGACGCAGCAGGCGTCGAGTGAGTAATCGTCGCGAAGTTGTACGAGCGATCTTCCCGTGTAGGCGAGTTCGTTTTCATTCAGCTTGACGACGTCCGCGCATCGCAGCAGAGTTTCAACCAGTTCCGGCGTGTAGGAGTCCTTGCGCAAGTTGAGATCGTAGAACATTTTGGGAGTTGCACCGCTCCCTATGGTCGCGGCTCGCTTCAACCACGCGAGAGTGCCGAAATAGAGCCAATCTGCTTCGATTTGCGGAACTTCGAGGAAATCGTACGCAGCGGGGCGATGGATCACGTAATCGGGCTCGCCGCGGTCGAGCGAAACGGAGACGGTTCCAGTCGGCTGTCCGCGAACGATGCTCACGAAGTCTGTCGACAGGCCCAGCTCGGACATGCGGCGGAGAGCGCGACGGCCGCGATCGTCGTCGCCGACGGCGCTCGCGAAGATCACCTCGTGGCCCAGGCGATGCATGTGGACGGCGAAGTTGAACGGCGCACCGCCGAGCCGTTCGCCGTCCGGGAAAATGTCCCAAAGGATTTCTCCGACGGCGAGCACGTTCATTTCGCTTGCGCGCGGACGTTGAACTCGAGTTTCCACCGCCGTCCGTCGCGGGCGACGCACCACAGCTCCAGCACGCCGGTTTCGGTCACCAGCGTTTCAAGCGACACCGGTACCGCCTCTCCCGCGTTGCCGGGGAGAAAAACCTCGATGGGCGCGAGTTCTTCAAAATCGTCGCCGACCTCTTCGATGAGCGAACCGGGTGCGTCGCCCTTGCGCGTCGAGGATTGGAAAAATCGAAACTGCGCCGGCTCGCCGACGGTCAGCGCGAAGACGCGGTTCGGAAATTTGTGCCCGGTCCCTTCTTCCATTCCGAACGGCGCGACGGTCAGCGCCTTGAGCGGCGTGCGGAAGCCGGGCACGGCAGGCATCGCCGTTTCGATGCCGACGTAGTAACTGTGCGGCACGCCGCCGCGGATGCGGACGCCTTTGCCCTGTCTCGCCAGGCCGTAGTACGCCGCGCCGCGCGCGACGGCGTGCATGAGGTCTTCGCCGATCAGCGGGGTTACCGGATGCGGCAGCCATCCGTTCAGAATTTCCAGGATGCGAGTGCGGATTAAATCGGCGCGCAGAACTCCGCCGTTGAATAAAACATGCGTGGGCGTCGCGCCCTGGCGATGCAGAAAATTCCCCAGATGACGGGTGATCGCCGCGTCGGCCGCGTACGGCAGGCCAAGCTCGGCGAGCCCGGCGCGGCGGCGCTGCGGAACTTCATCCATCTGGACGGCAGGCAGGAATCCGTCGAGCAGAATTTTTTCGACATCTTCGAGCTTCAGCTTCGTCTTGATCGTGCCGCCGACCAGTCCGGTGCCGCGCCCGAGAATCGTGATCGCGGCATCCTTCGCCTTGTGGCCCGCGGCCAGCAGCTTTTCTTTCGCCGCGCGGCATTGCTGCCAGAGCTGATGGAACTGGAGCGCGTCGAGCTTATTCGGAATCTGCTGCGAGATGTGATGCGCCAGCGCGACGTCGATATTGTCGCCGCCGAGCAGGATGTGATCGCCCACGGCGATGCGTTCGAGCATCAGCTCGCCATCGCTTTCACGCACGGCGATCAGCGTGAAGTCGGTGGTGCCGCCGCCGATGTCGACCACCAGAATGAGGTCGCCGACTCTGACACGCTCACGCCAGTCGGGATGTTTTTCGATCCAGGCGTAGAACGCAGCCTGCGGCTCTTCGAGCAGGATGACGTTGCGATAGCCGGCCTCGTCGGCGGCCTTGAGCGTCAGGTCGCGCGCAACGGCGTCGAAGGAGGCGGGCACGGTGACCAGCACCTGGTGGTCGTCGAAATTGCCGCGCTTCTGATTCCATGCGTCGCGCATGTGGGCCAGGTATCGGCGCGACGCTTCGACGGGCGAAACTTTGGCGACGCCTTCGGGCGCGTTCGGCGGGAGGATCGGCGCGGTGCGGTCGGCGCCGGAGTGACTCAACCAGGACTTGGCGGAAGCGACAAGGCGTCCGGCGTTGTCGAGCCCCTTCTTCTGCGCGAGTACGCCGACGATCGGCGGATCTTCGAGAAATAGAAATGAGGGAAGCAGCGGCTCTTCGCGCTCCTCGCCGGGGTTGACGAGCTGCGGGATAGGGAACACTTCAACAGACTCGGCTTGAGAAAAGGCGAGCGCGCTGTTGGTGGTTCCTAAATCGATTCCGATGACTTCTGTGGGCAATTTCGTTCTTTCAAGGATGAACCGCTCCCTATGGTCGCGGTTCGCTGTTCGGAAGTGCGAGCCGTGACCGAAGGGAGCGGTTCAACATCGCGTCTTGGAGATCAGGCGCCGACGCCGAGCGTTTTGGCCCACGGCGTCGCGCCCTTCAAGGCGGCGTTGACGGCCTCGATATTCTTCACGCCCTGATCGAGCAGCCATTCTTCGAGGGCCTTCGCCCCGCCCTTCGCGTACACGCCCATGCCGTCTTTCCACGTGGCGCGTCCGCACAGGACGCCCGCGAACTGGACGCCCGCTTCGGCGGCCATGTTCAGGCTCTCGACGAATTGCGCGTTCCCGACGCCGGCGCTCAGATAGATGAACGGCTTTTTCGCCCTCGACGCCGCGTGGCGATAATGATCCAGCGCCTCGGCGCGCGTATAGGCTTTCTGACCTTTATACACGCCGCTGCCTTCGACGAACTCCAGGTTCACGGGAATTTCCACCTTCAGGACGTCGACGTGGTAGTGTTCCTTGGAAAATTCCTCCATCGCGCCGCCCACCACCTGTGGCTTGATCTTGGCGAACTCGAGGCCCTTTTCGTTGCCGGCCTTGGGGTCGTAGCCGACGAATTCCAGGAAGAACGGAATCTGGTAGAACTCGCATTCGGCGCCGATGCGCTCGATGAAGGCGTGCTTGATGTCGTTCACGTCTTTGTCGTCGAACGGCGAGTAGTACAGCAGAATCTTGACCGAGTTCGCGCCCCAATCGACGATGCGCTTCACCGAAACGTGCGGCAGAAGGTCGGGCAGACGGCCGGGCTTGGTGTTGTCGTAGCCGCTTTCTTCATAGGCGAGCAGCAGACCGGCGTTTGACGATCGCGCGCGTGCGGCCTCGAGCCCGTATTCGGGATCGAGCAGAATCGCCGAAGCATGCGGCGTCAGCACGCGCGTGACGGCGGTCTTGAATTCGGACATCATGTCCCAGGTGATCGACTTCGCGTCCACCCCGCGCGCCGTGGCGATCGCCTTGCGCAGGCTCTCGCGCTGATCCATAGCGGCAGCGCCGATGACCCCGTCTTTGTTCGATAAAGCTTTGAGATGTTTGAGCTTTCCGGCCGATAGCGACATGCCTACAGTTTACAACCTCCCGATGCGCTGATAACCTGAAAATTCCCGTGCCATCATCGGAACCCAAATTGTCGGCTGGAGAAGCGTTCGCCCGCCTCGTCGAAATCATGCAACGGCTTCGTGCGCCCGGCGGCTGCCCGTGGGATCGCGAACAGACGTTCGACACGATCAAGCCGTATCTTTTGGAAGAAACCTATGAGGTGATGGACGCGATCGATCACCGCGATTGGGATTAACTCGCCGAAGAACTGGGCGACCTGCTGCTCCAGCCCGTGTTCTTCGCGCAGATGGCCGCCGAGGCGGGACATTTCGACATCGCCGATTCGCTGGATGCGATCAATTCGAAGTTGATCCGCCGCCATCCGCACGTGTTCGGCGAAGGCGATGCGAAAACCGCGGACGACGTCAAGAAACGCTGGGACGAAATCAAAGCCGAAGAAAAACCCCGTCCGCCGGGATTGCTGACGTCGATTTCGAAATCGACGCCGGCCCTGGTCGAGGCGCAGCAGATTTCTTCGCGCGCCGCCGGAGCGGGATTCGACTGGCCGACCGTCGATCAGGTGTACAACAAGCTCGACGAAGAACTGGCCGAGTTGCACGCCGCGCCCGATCACGCGTCGGCGGAAAACGAAATCGGCGATCTGCTATTCACGCTGGTCAACATCGCGCGATTCCTGAAAGTCGATCCGGAGCAGGCGCTGCGCAAGACCAACGCGAAATTCCGCAAGCGATTCGCGCATGTCGAAACGAACCTGGGAAAACCGCTGAAGGACGCCAGCATCGAGGAAATGGAAAATCTCTGGCAGGACGCGAAACGTCATGATTGAGATCCGCGCATTGCACAACCAGGAGGAGTTTATCGAAGCGGTCCGGCTTCAGCAGACCATCTGGGGATTCGAAGAAATCGAACTGCTGCCGGTGCGGCTGTTCGTCACGGCGACCAAAGTCGGCGGGCAGGCGTTCGGCGCATTCGATAACGGGCGCATGATCGGGTTCTGCCTGGCGATCCCCGGCATCAAGGCGAAGGACAAGCCGTATCTGCACAGCCACATGCTCGGCGTGCTGAAGGATTATCGCGACGCGGGCGTCGGGAGAATGCTGAAGCTGGAACAGCGGCGCGAGGCTTTGTCGCGCGGGATCCAGCTCATGGAGTGGACCTTCGATCCGCTCGAAATCAAGAACGCGTATTTCAACATGGAGCGACTGGGGGCGATCGTGCGGCGCTTCGTGCTGAATCAGTACGGCACGACGTCGAGCAAGCTGCACGCCGGCTTGCCGACCGATCGGTGCATCGCGGAGTGGTGGCTGGATAGCGATCGGGTCAACAGGGTTCTTGCCGGAGAACAGCCGGAGCGGCCTGAGGTGGTCGCGCGTATCTCCGTTCCGTCCGACATTTATACGATCAAGGATACCGACCCCGCCCGCGCGCGCGAAATTCAGAAGCGCGTGAGCGATCAGTTCCTGGAAAATTTCTCGAAAGGGCTCGCGGTGACCGGATTCGAGCGCACGCCTGAATCCGGAACCTACTTACTATCGACATGGGATTCCAAATAGAGCGCATCGTTCTGCGGCAGATCCGTATGCCGCTGCTGCATTTCTTCGAAACCAGCTTCGGCCGCACCTATGAGCGCCACATGGTGCTGATCGAGGTGATTTCCGACGGCATCTCAGGATGGGGCGAAGTTACCGCGGGTGAAAATCCGTTCTACAACGAAGAGTGGACGGACTCGGCGTGGCTGATCGCGCGCGATTATGTCGCGCCGCGTGTACTGAAACACACGTTCGACAGCGCGTCGCAGGTGGCCGACCGCACGTCGCACATCCGCGGCCATCACATGGCGACCGGCGGTGTCGAGGTCGCGGTGTGGGATCTCGAAGCTCGCCGCGCCGGCGTTCCGCTCGCCAAACAGATCGGCGGAGCATCGCGCGCAGAGATTGCGTGCGGCGTGTCGATCGGCATTCAGGAATCGGTTCCGCAGCTTATCAAGAAGATCGAGACGGAAGTCAACGCCGGCTATCAGCGCATCAAGATGAAGATCAAGCCGGGCTGGGACATCGACGTGATCCGCGAGGTCCGCAAGAATTTCCCGAATATCCGGCTGATGGCGGACGCGAATTCGGCGTACACTCTGAACGACATCGATCGGCTGAAATGTTTGGATGAGTTCAATCTCATGATGATCGAGCAGCCGCTCGCTCATGACGAAATCATCGATCACGTGCAGCTTCAGGCCGCGCTCAAGACGCCGATCTGTCTGGACGAATGCATCCGCAGCGCGCATCAGGCCGAGCAGGCCATCCGCATGAAGGCGTGCGGGATCATCAACATCAAGCTCGGCCGCGTGGGCGGCTTCCGCGAGGCGAAGCGCGTGCACGACGTCGCGCAGCAGCACGGGATTCCGGTGTGGTGCGGAGGTATGCTCGAATCGGGCATCGGCCGCGCGCACAATATCGCGCTTTCGACGCTCGCGAATTTCGTCCTGCCGGGCGACGTGTCGGCAAGCAAGCGCTATTGGGCTCGCGACATCATTTCTCCCGCGGTCGAAGTGTCGCCGCAGGGGACGATCACGGTCCCGACCAAGCCCGGCTTCGGCTATGACATCGATCATGATTTTCTGAGATCCCTGATCGTGCGCGAGGAAACTCTTTCGTGAACGCAGCGGACGCGCATAGCGCGCCGCCTGCAGCGAAGCCTTCCGGAACCGTTCTCTACGCCATGATCGCTTTCATGGTTGTGGCGTGGGCGCTGAATTTCATTGTGGGGAAAATTGCCCTGCGCGAAATTCCCGCGCTGGTCCTTCCGGGTCTTCGCATCGCGCTCGCCGCGATTTTATTTATCCCGATTTTTCTGTGGGATCGGCGCCGCACGCGGCATCATTTCGCATGGCGCGATCTGCCGACGCTCATCCTGGTGAGCGTCTGCGGGATCACGCTGAATCAGTTCTTCTTCATCGCCGGGCTCTACCGCACCAGCGTCGCCCACATGGCTGTCTTTATCTCGATCACTCCGGTACTGGTTTTGCTGATCGCCGCGGCAATCGGGCAAGAGCGCATCACGGCGCCCAAGCTTTGCGGGATGCTGGTCGCCTCCGCCGGTGTTTTGTCGATCGAGCTGTCGAATCAGGGCGACGCGGGCATCGCCACTCCGCTGGGCGATCTGTATGCATTCCTCGGCACGCTTTCATTTTCGATTTACACCGTCGCGGGCAAAGGCATTTCGTCACGTTATGGCAGCATTCCGATGAACACGCTGGCTTACGCGATCGGCGCGGTGACGCTGCTGCCGGTGGCCTGGAGCGATCGGGCGAGTTTTCACATCTCTACACTAAGCGCCGCCGCATGGTGGAGCCTGATTTATATGGTGGTGTTCGGCTCAGTGTTCGCCTATCTTATTTACTACTACGCGCTGGTGCACATCCCCGCGTCGCGCGTGGCGGCGTTCACGTACGCGGAGCCGGTGCTCGCCGCGATTTTAGGATTTGCATTGCTGGGCGAGCCGGTCACCTGGATTCTCGCGCTGGGCGGCGCAATGGTGCTCGGCGGAGTCTGGATCGCGGAACGCGCATGAACGCGTTTTTTGCGCTGCTGGGGCGCAACCGGAATTACCGCGCGACGTGGACCGGCCAGATCGTCAGCGAGGTCGGCGACAACTTCAACAACATCGCCGTGTTCAGCCTCGCGCTGGCGAATACGCATAGCGGACTCGTCGTAGCGCTGATTCTGATCGCCCGTGCGATTCCCGCGATCGCGGCCGGGCCGATTGCGGGCGTGCTGCTCGATCGACTGGATCGCAAGCGACTCATGATCCTGAGCGACCTGACTCGCGCCGTGATCGCACTGTTGTTTATTTTCGCGATCCCGCCGGGTCGCACATGGCTACTCTACGTGCTGAGCGGCGCGCTGATGTTCGCGAGCCCATTTTTCACCAGCGGCCGCGCGTCGATTCTACCGACCATCGCGACCAAAGACGATCTGCACACGGCCAATTCGCTGACGCAGCTCACGCAGTGGAGCACGGTGACGATCGGATCGTTCCTCGGCGGTGCGTCGGTGGATGGATTCGGCTACAAGCTCGCGTTCGTGTTCAACGCGTTTTCATTTCTGTTTTCGGCCTTCTGCATTTCGCGGCTGCGGGTCGAAAGAGGATTTCGCGCGGAACGATCCGACCTGGCCGAGGACAAAGTCATGCGCCCATGGCACGAGTACACCGAGGGTCTGCGCTACATGCGCAGTTCGCCGCTGATTCTCGGGATCGGACTGGTCGCCGTCGGCTGGGCGACGGGCGGCGGCGCGGCGCAGATTTTATTCTCGCTGTTCGGCGAGATCGTGTTTCACCGCGGGTCGGTGGGGATCGGAATTATTTGGGGATTCGCGGGGATCGGGTTGATCGCCGGGGCGGTGGTGGCGCATCGGATCGGACCGCGGCTGTCGTTCGGCGGATATAAGCGCACGATTTCGATTGCGTATTTGATCCATGGGGCGTCGTATGTATTGTTCAGCCAGGCTCCGACGTTCGGCCTCGCGCTGGTGTGCATCGCACTGTCGCGTGCGGCGGTGGCAGTGAGCAGCGTGTTGAACATGTCGCAACAGCTGAGGCACGTGCCGAACGAATTCCGCGGTCGTGTGTTTTCGACGGTCGAGACGTGGACCTGGATGACGATGATGCTGTCGATGGGGATCGCGGGGTTGGCGTCGACGCACGCGTCGCCGAGGGTGATCGGGGCGTGGAGCGGGGTGTTGAGCTCGACCACGGGGATTTTTTGGGCTTGGGCGAATTGGACGGGTCGGTTGCCGGAGCCGGCGTTAGAGGGGGTGAATACGGAGGATGTCGAGGTACATGGGGATCCTACGGTGTAGGCTTTCCATCCTTGCCGAA
>JAIQFJ010000564.1 GCA_020073325.1 Terriglobia bacterium
GGCTTTGGCGAGCGCCGGCAGAGTGTTCGGCGCCATGCGCGTCCAGCTCGAAACGCACACGTCGACGCCCTGCTCCATTCCTTCGGCGCCCAGGTACTTGCCCCACTCCCAGCACGCGACGTAAGTCTCGATGGGGTTATCTTTGGTCGGCATGACGCTCACGTCGCCGTAGCCGCGCAGCACCAGCGGGCGGATGTAGCAGGACTCCATCTTGTTGGCGCGCACCACGTCGAGCATGGCGGTGCAGAGATCGTCGATGGAAAAAGGAATCTCGATGCGATAGATCTTCGCCGAATCATGCAGCCGGCGGATGTGTTCTTTCGCGCGGAAGATAGCGGGACCCTGAGTCGTCGCATAGCAGCGGACGCCCTCGAAAACCGAGCTGCCATAGCTGGTCACATGGGAAAGGACGTGGATTTGCGCGTCGTTCCAATTGATGAGCTTTCCGTTGTGCCAGATTTTTTCGGTGGCCTTGATCATGTTGCAATTATATCCACGCGTGCCATGAAGCCGCCATCTGTGGCGGCCCCACTCTATCTGCTGGCGCTGGATGTGTAATTCGTCGTCACGGTATAGCCGATGCCTGCCCCAACGGAGGCGAAATCCACGCCGCTGGCCGACAACAGGTTCCAGACCTGGTTCGACACCTCGGTCGCGCCATTCGTTGCGTCCGGCAGCGCCTGCAGGATATAGGACGGCACGGTGAATTTTCCATCTTCGACGTGCGCGATGCAGGTGTAGCTTTGAGAATTGGCTCCCGGGCCCGCCTCGCCGTTGATTTCGACGTAGCTTCCTGGCGTGCCTCCCGTCCATGTCACGGTCAGGCCGGACGACTTGGTGACAGTCGCCGCTGCGCTCGAGTTGGTCCAGGTCAGGATCGGATCCGAGAGGGTCACGGCGCCGGAAAACTTGCCGACGTCGTTGCCGCCGTTTCCGGTGAAGGTGAATGTGCCGCCGGTCGGTGGGATCGCTCCATCGGGAAGCGTCGCGCTGTAAGAACCTTTAATCCCCAGTGCGTTCGGCAGCGCAACGTTCAGCCCGCCCGGACCGGTGAGCTGGATCGCTCCGGCGTCGAGAGCAGTCAGCCCAACCACGGGCTCCGACGTACCCCGCAGGATGCAACCTCCCGGAGAGACCGTGTCCACCGGATCGTAGGCCGCTACCGTGTACCTGGCAAAATCGCCTGTAGCACCGTAGGAGACCGTGCGATTGCCTTTGGAGTCCACCGCACTGCTCAGGAATACGGAAACGAATCCGGCGCGATAGGTCACATTGCCGCCGGTGAAATAACGCGACCCGTCGAGACCGGTCTTCGGATCGATGCATGGGCCGCCGCCAGCACGAATCGGCAGCGTCGCGACGTTGCTGACGACGGTCCCGGTGACGGCGGCCACCGAGATCCAGCATCCTTCGCTGACGCTACTGGGAACGACAACATTGATCTGATTCACGCCGGGATATCCCGAAGATCCCTGATAGAGAATTTTGCCGGGCGTCGCGCCGAAATAGATCTGCAGCGGAGTGTTCACGGCTTGCGGCGATGACGAGTAGGTAGTATCGCTATCGCCGGGATCTGCGCCAAGCCCGGTGGCCCACAGCACAATGGTCTGTCCGGGTGCGGCTGAATTTGCGAACGTAACCAGCGCCCCTGTGGCGGCATCGGTCGCGACGCCGGTATTGCTGTTATAAATGTTGAGTCCGACGGCGCTCGTGACAATCTTGATCGAGGCGGGGGCGCTCGGGACGCCGTTGTAGGACGCGGTAAGGGTCCCGGTGCCGGGCGGGATGTTCGCCGGCATGACGGCGGCAAGCTGCGTCGGGCTGGTGTAGTAGAGCGCGGGATACACAGTGGTCGCACCGACGGTCACACTGAGGCTTGCGCCGTTCAGCACCAGAGGCAGCCCCGGGTCGAGCGTCGATTGCAGCACCGGTGTTCCGGCATCGGCGAGATTTTTGCCGATGACGACGAAGAGGCTGCTGGGAGCGATTCCGCCGTTGGGAAGAGTCGACGCGATGCGGCTGGAGTTGTTGAGAATCGAGGTGATCACGGGAGCATTCGCCGAGACTGCCCCGTACGTCGTGACCGTCATAATCAGGAGGCCGCCGGCGGCGCGGTCGATCAGGACTTTCGAGGCGCTGCCTTTGTTGGTCATGGCGATGAACACGTCGTTCGCGACGACCGAGGTCGCTGGAAGCGGCTTATTGGTGGCGTTCGCGAGCTGCGCCTGAACGTCGGACTGCGTTAATGCCTGGTAACTGGACGCGGTCATGATTCCCAGATTCAGGATTTTCGCGGTCCCAACCGGATTGAGCGTATTGCTGACCCAGCGCAGGTCGGGAGAATTGGCGACCCCGGCCGAGACCGTCCCCGTGTCGAGATTCACATAGGAACCGGCGGAGAGCGTGACGTCCTGATTCAGGTCCGCGCGCAAGGGAACGCAAACGGCAGCCAGAGCGATGAAAGATCGTAACCGGAACGAAGGAACGGCAGTCATAATAAACATATGCGGATGGCGCGCCGAAACTTGCGAGATTTTTTGCGCCTTTTTGCACTCAGCCTGAATGCTTCCCTGAATGCTTCAACGACTCGTTGACTTCTCGCTTCGCAACCGGTTCATGGTCCTGGCGGTCGGCATTGTGCTGCTCATCTGGGGCGCTATCTCTTTCAAAAGTCTGCCGGTTGAGGCATATCCTGACGTCGCCAACAACTATGTCAACGTGATCACCCAATGGCCGGGCCGCGCCGCGGAGGAAGTCGAACAGCAGGTCACGATTCCCATCGAGATTCAGATGAACGGGCTGCCCGGTCTAGTTGCCCTGCGGTCGCAATCGCTGTTCGGCCTGTCGAGCGTCATGATGATTTTCGAC
Source organism: Terriglobia bacterium (assembly GCA_020073325.1). GTDB lineage: Bacteria > Acidobacteriota > Terriglobia > Bryobacterales > Bryobacteraceae > Palsa-187. Next base: position 2,869 of record JAIQFJ010000564.1, read on the forward strand.
GACGACACGATCAACGACTCGAATCGCCAAAAGGTTCTGGAGCGGCTGCAGCAGGTGAGTCTTCCCGCGAATCTGCAGCCGGCGCTCGGTCCGGATTATTCGCCGGTCGGGCAGATTTATTTCTATACGCTCAAGAGCACCAATCCCGATTACGATGTCATGGAGCTGAAGACGCTGCAGGATTGGGTGCTGACGAAGCAATTGAAGTCGGTGCCCGACGTGATCGACGTGGCGGTGTTCGGCGGGACCACGCGCGAATATCAGGTGCTGGTGGATCCGAACAAGCTGGTGGAATACGGCCTGAACGTCGGGCAGGTGGAGCAGGCGCTGGCCAACAACAACACGAACGCCGGCGGAAGC
>JAIQFJ010000117.1 GCA_020073325.1 Terriglobia bacterium
CAGGGCTCGAAATCTGGTTCTTCGACGCCGTGATCAGATTCTTCGGCACGTCGTACATCGTGACGTTGCGCTTGGTGAGCACGTTGCCCTGCGCGTCCCAGGTATCGGGTACGCTCACCACGGTCTGGGTGGTGAACAGATTCGCCGGAAGCGAGAGATTGATCGTTTCGGGCGAGAAGTGCAGCAGGCGGTAGATGAATCCGCCTTCGATCGACACGGTGTTGGACAACTGATGCTGAACGATGATGCCCATGTCGTCGAAGCGCTCATCTTTGAGGCCGGGCTGGACCGACGATCCCTGGGCCACGCTCGGCGAACCGACGATCGGCCCGAGCTGGTTGGGATTGAACGCCAGATTGTTCGGGTTGTTCCAGGTAAAGGTCGCCGTGGCGGCCTGCAGCGGAGCCACTGCCGAGGCAATGTTGGTCGACGGGTAGCTGTAATACTGGCCCCAGTTGGCCTTCAGCACCGTGCGGCCCTTGCCGGTCAGGTCGTAGGCGACGCCGATGCGCGGCGCCCAGTTGTTGGGGAACGTGGACGGCGTCGCATCCGGGAATGCGCCGTTGGTTTGCAGCGAATTCACAGGCAGCGTCGCGCCGTTGGGCAGCGCCTGGCCGAAGTAGAAGTATCCGCAGAATTCGCAATCCGGGCGGACCTTCAGGTTCTCGTAACCGGAGCTGTAGTAATCCCAGCGCACGCCGAGGTTCAGCGTCACGCGCTTGATCTTGACCTGGTCGGTGATGTACAAGCCCTGGTGCATGATCAGCCAGTTCACGATGCGGGCGTTGTTGGTGATCTGAACCTGGTAGGGCGTGGTGAAGTCCGGCGCGCCCACGGCGCTGTTGAAGATTTCATAGGCGCCGCCGACGGGCGAATAATACTGGTCGTTTTCCACTTCGCGCTCGTACACGTAGCCGAACTTCAACTGGTGATTCGCGTGAAGGAAGTTATCGAGGAAGTAGCTGCCGGTCGGCTCGATCTGATAGCGGCGCGGATCGAGGCGCGTTTCCGAAGTCGTGTTGGAGGAGCCGGACCCGCCGGTGTTGTTCGACCGGAGTTCGGTCATGCGCGGAGCAAGCTGGCCGATCGCAATCGACGGCAGCGTCTTCGCGCAAGGGCAGGTGGAGGTGCCCGGGTCGCCCGCGAAAGCGCCGTAGGGGACCTGCGGGAAGTTATAACCCCAGGTTCCGAGCAGCACGTTCACGAAGAACTTCGGCGTGATCACGCCGTTGTACTGAAGATTGCCCACCCAGGCTTCCGCCTTCTGGTAGTACATCGAATCGTTGTACAACCCGGCGCCCGAGGCGCGCTGCGGCTTCAGAATCGGGTTCCACTGAATGTACTGCGACAGGCGGTGGTTGTTGTTGATATTCCCGCTCAACTTGTACGTCGCGTTGCGATCATAGGCATAGGAGTTCACCGTGCCCGGAGCCTGAATCGGGAAACCGACCACGCTCGCACCTACCGTCTGGTCGCGAATCGAGGTGAAGAACCAGATGCGATTCTTGATGATCGGACCGCCGAAGTCGCCGTTGGGATCGTAGTAGGTGGCGATGCGGAGGCCTTGTCCAACGCCCTGCAACTGCTGTGCCCGGCTGACGTTGGTGCCCTGGAAATTCGGATTTTCGTAGTCGAAGTAGGCGTCGCCGTGAAACTCGTTGCCGCCGGTCTTGATGACCGCGTTGATCTGGTTTCCGGGAACCGGCATGGACGCATCGTTACCGGCCGTCCCCACGGTGAATTCCGTGAAGGAGCCGTAATCGAAGTAGAATCCGGCGCCGCTGGTTCCTTCCGACGTGTTGATTCCGTCGATCATGACGCGGTTCTGCCCGCCGTACCCGTAGGACTGGTAGGCCACCTGGTTGCCGACCGCGCTGCCGCCGACGTCGAGCGTCGCGTTGCGCATGCCCGGCGTCAGGCCGATGATCGACCACATGTCGCGCCCGTTCGGCACTTCATTCAACTGCTGCAGGTTGAATCCGCCCTGCACGTTGGTGTTTTGCGTGTCGACCAAAGGCGTTTCTCCTGTGACGACCACGGTCTGCTGCTGCGTGGCCGGCGTCAGTTGAATGTTGATGGTCGCCGCGAAGTTGAGAGTTACGTTGACCTGGTCGCGAATCTGAGTCGCGAATCCTTGCGCTTCGTACGTGAACTTGTACAGACCCAGTGGAAGAGACGGGAAGCGGTAGGTGCCCTGGTCGTTGGTTACGAACACTTCTTGTCCCTGGAGTGCCGGGCTTGTGGCGGTAACCTTGACACCCGGAATCGCCGCGCCGGAACTGTCCGTGACCGTTCCGGTTACTGCGCCGCTATTGATCTGCTGCGCAAACGCTGCGGTGGACAAAAGAAGAAAAGCTGCCGTGAACAGCTTCGAAAATTGCATTGCGAGAATACCCCCTGATCGGCTTGGACCTTGCTTGACGAGGTCTGCGGGAAAAGCGAAGAGGAGTCTCCACAGCGCTCCACTACGCCGCGAATCGGCCAGTACTGAGAGATAGGCTTCTTCACCCGAGACTTAAACTCAACAGAGTTGGGGTTAAGTGTATTACAAAAGAATAACGCTAGCAACTTGCCAAACGGCAGATTCTTCGCGGAATCACGCAATTTAGTGTCGAATCACGCACTTGGCGCAGCGTGGAAAACCCGTTTTCCACAGCCTGGATTAATGCAGCTTCCCGCTCAGCTCTTCGTACACCTTGCGCACCGCGATCGGCCCCTGCGATCCGGCCAGCGTCCACGATCCGTACTCGCCCCAGTTGGCCTGCTTCACGGCCTGGTCCACCGGGACCCCGGCCTGGTAGAGCCGCGTCGCCTCGTCGATCACGTACTTCAGCGCCTTGTGATATTCGTGCAGCTCTTCTTTCGACACCGCGGCGTCCTCGGTGAATCCGTGGCCGGCGATGTACAGGTTCGCGTCGATCTTCTCCGCCCGGTCGAGCGCCTTTAGCCATTCGCTCGGATAAGCCGACCGCATCGCCGGGAACACCCGGTTCAGGTAGGTCTCGCTCAGGAAAAGAATCTTCTGCTTGGGCAGGTAGACGCTCAGGTCGCCGCCGGTGTGCGCGCGGCCGAGGAACAGCACCTGAAACTCGACGCCGCCGAGGTGGATCGTCTCTTTGTCGCTGACCAGTTTGATATCGGCCGGCGGCTTCCAGCCTCGGGCCTGGCCTTCGAGAATCGCTTTCGAATTCGGATGGATGTAGTAAGTGATTCCCGGCGGCAGGACGGAGTTGCCGCCCGTATGATCGCCATGATCGGACGCGATGATGACCACCTTAATCGGCTTCGGCGTGATTTTATGGATCGCGTCGACCAGGCCCTGGGTCTGTTCCGGGCTGCCCTGCGCGTCGGCCAGGAAGACGCCGTCGTTCGTCACGACAAACATGTTGGTCGTGGTGAATTTTTCGGCGCCGGAATGATAATCCTCGTAGGTGTAGACATTCTCGGCGACCTTGACGGTGCGCGGAATATCGGTGAGTTTCATCCCGCGCTTAATGGGATCGGCAGTGCGAACCACTTGCGCGGAGAGCAGGCACGGCAGCAGAAGGATGGCGAGGCGCATAACCATCGAGCATAACTTAGTGCCAATCACATGTGGGGCCGCTCGTCAGAGCGGCAAGCCGGCCGCCTTGCCGGCTCATGTGGATCCTGTCACGAAAAGCTACTGCAGGCTATATTCCGACTTAATCGCTTCCACGTTCCGCAGCGCCTGCTCCTGGAACGGACTCTTGATCGCCGCGCACCGGCGCATAAATTTCAGCGCATCCACCGGACGCGACCGGTCGCCCGTCTTTTCCGCCAGCCGGTAATTCGCCATGCCCAGGTGATACAGCAGCGCCGCCTGCTGGCCGTCGCTGTCCTTGATATAAGGCAAAGCGGCGCGAAGCATGGAATCCGCCGCTTTAAAATTATTATTCAGGCTGCTGGACATTCCTCCCAGGTAGTTGGCCATGCCCAGCATTTGCGACTTCTTTTTGGCCCACTCTTCTTCGCTCACGTCCGCCGGCCGCGACGTCTTGTCGATCGATTCCAGCGTCCTGGCCGTGTACTGCAACACCAACTGGCGCGACTTCGGGTCGTTCTTGCGGAAATAAACTTCGGCCATGAACATCAGCATGTCGACGTTCCCAGGCTCCGTTTTCAAGCCTTTTTCCGCTAATTCGGTGGATTTTTCGTCGTCGCCGATCTGCCGGTAAATCCGGAAATATTCGTCGGTGAGCCCGCCCACATATTTACTGGTGGGCATCTCGCGCTCGAGATTCTGCAGCAGTTCGAGCTTCACCTTGGGATCGGTCGCCCCCATCGCGGTCGAATAGAGACAAAATTCGGCGTAATCCGCCGTCTGCTTCGCTTCCGCGGTCTTCGGTCCGTTCTTCGCCTCGACACTTGTTGCGACATGCCACACGCGCGCCGACCACTTGATGATGTCGCCGTTATCGTGCTTGGCATCGGCGGCGCGCAGCGCGATCTTCGCCGCGTCCAGATTTTCCGGCTCCAGCGCCAGCCGCAGCGCGCCGACCCGCATAGCCTGGTCCCACTCTTTGTACTGGTAATAAGCGGGCTGAAGTTGGTCGTAGACCCACAGGATCGCCGGGTGCGAGGGGTACTGCGTGGCGAACTGGTCCATAAAGCGGAGCTTCTCGACCGGGTCGGTCTCCTGCTGAATGTGCTGACTGAGCAGCCCATCCTTGGTTTCGGGATCGTAAACTGGTTTCGCGCGCTGAGCGTTCATCACAGAGGCGAAAAAGATTAGCGGCAGAAGCCTTCTCACTATTTGCCTCCTTCCGGGGATGTTGTAAGATAGCTATTCCTTGTTCGGATGAGAAGATTTGAAACTTTAGTACGGAATCCGTACTTTCGGGACCGAACTCGCGTATGATTCTCCCCACCACATATCTCGCCGCCCTGTTGCTGCTGATCGTTTCGATGTTGTGCTGGGGGTCGTGGGCCAATACCCAGAAGCTCGCGGGGAAATGGCGTTTCGAGCTTTTCTATTACGATTATTCTTTCGGCGTTCTGGTGTGCGCGCTGATCGCGGCGTTTACGCTGGGCCAGTGGCTGCCGAAAGAACTGAGCTTCAGCGACAATTTTCTGATCGCCTCCAAGCGCCAGATGGCCTGGGGCGTCGGCGCGGGCGCGGTCTTCAATCTGGCGAACATGCTGCTGGTCGCCGCGATTTCCGTGGCGGGCATGGCCGTCGCGTTTCCGATCGCCATCGGCCTGGCGCTGGTGGTCGGCGTCATCTGGAATTACCTGCTGAACCCGCAGGGCAGCCCCATCCTGCTGTTCGGAGGCGTGGTCCTGGTCCTGGTCGCCATCATCGTCGACGCGTTTGCCTATAGCGCCTATACGGACGCCAAGAAACAAGCGGCCATCAAGGCCGCGGCGCTGCAACCCGATCCCAAAGCCAAGAGATTCGCCGCCGCCAGCCCCGGAGCCGCGCGAGGCATCCTGCTCAGCATCGTCGGCGGCGTTCTCATGGGAATGTTTTATCCCCTGGTCGAGATCAGCCGCGAAGGCGACGGCGGCGTCGCTCCCTATGGCATCGCGATTCTGTTCGGAAGCGGCGTGCTGCTTTCGTCGCTCTTTTATATTCCCTTTTTCCTGAATTTTCCCGTGGACGGTCCGCCGATCGAGGTCGCCGCATATTTCAAGGGCACCGGCAGGCAGCACCTGCTGGGTTTCCTGGGCGGAATCGTGTGGATGGCCGGCGCGCTGTGCAACTTCGCCGCAGCCAGCACGCCGCCGACGGTGCATGTCGGGCCGGCGGTCAGCTACGCGCTCGGCCAGGGAGCGACGCTGGTAAGCGCGCTGTGGGGCCTGCTGGTCTGGCGCGAGTTCGCGGGCGCCACCTTCGGCGTCAAAATGCTGCTGCTCGGCATGATCGTGCTGTTTCTGGCCGGCCTGGGCATGATCTCGATCGCCCCGCTGCACGGCGGATAACGATTGCACGAAACGCGAGCTTCTCACGTCTATCTTCATAGCGAGCCGTGTCGAAAAAATTTCCGCTTCTGATTCTCGTGGCCGTCCCTGTGTTTGCAGGCGAATACGCCGTCCTTTCGAGCGGTCTTCGCCTCCGTATCGACCGGCATGAAAACACCGCCGGCGGCATCCGGCTCTACACGAGCAAGGACAGCTACACCGACGTCGCACCCGAATCCGTCACCGCCTTTGAAGTGGACGACTATGTCGCGCCGCCGCCTCCTCAGCCACCTGTCGCGACGCCGGTCACACTGGCCGTGAAACCCAAGCCTGACCCTAAAACGATGGTCCGCGACGCCGCGGCCCGCTATGCATTGCCTGCCGCGTTCGTCGAGAGCGTGGCCAAGGTGGAATCGGCGATGAAGCCCGACGCGGTATCGCCCAAAGGCGCGGTCGGCGTGATGCAGCTCATGCCTTCGACCGCGCGCGCGCTGTCCGCCGACGCGTCCGATCCGGAACAGAATATCGACGCCGGAACGCGCCTGCTGCGCGAATTGCTGATCAAGTACGACGGCGATGTCGCCAAAGCCCTGGCTGCCTACAACGCCGGAGAAGGCGCAGTGGATCGATACCAGGGCGTCCCTCCGTATCGTGAAACCCAGACGTACGTCGATAAAGTGATCCGCAATTACATCCAGCAACAGGCGTCGGAGAAAAACCGCTAGCGCCGTTTCCGTATCGACGAACCAGCGAGCCGCGACCAAAGGGAGCGGTTCAACGGAGCGCCTTACCCCAGTTCCGCCTCCGCCAGCTCTTCGAGCCCCGCGACAGTCGCGTCCGCGGAAAGGCCCCAAGGATCGAAGACAGCGTTCGCATCGCGCCGCAGCCACACCGCGCGCAGCCCCGCCGACTTTGCGCCGATCACGTCAAACGGATTACTCGACACCATCCAGATTTCGCGTGACGAGAGCCGCCGCGCGAGAAATTCATAGACCGCGGGATCCGGCTTGAAGCTGCGCGCTTCGTCCACGCTGACGATCGCCTCGAAGCGGCCGAGCAATCCGGCATGCTCGAGCAGCGCGCGCACCGATTTCTCCGTGCCGTTCGAAAACGCCGCCAGCCGGTCGCCTCGCGCGGCGATCCGTGCGAGCGCCGCGCCCGTTCCAGGATATGCCGGCAGCCGCCGGTATTGCGCGAGCAGTGCGTCATGATCGAGAGTCACTCCAAAACTGCGGCACGTATAGTCGAGCGCCTGCGTCGTGCACACGTCGAAATTTTCATAAGCCTTCATCGCCGCGCGCCGGAACGAATATTCCAGTTGCTTCTGCCGCCACAAGGCCGCGGCCTGCGCGGCATTTTTTCCGAAATATTCCGCCAGCGCCGCTTCCATCGAAAGCGGATCGATCAGCGTCCCGTAAACGTCAAAGGCGAGCAAGGCCATGCCCTGTCCAGAATAACGTTTTGGTACCATTCCCTACTGCGCCGATGTCATCCGATCCCCATCACGTCGAAGAAATCTTCCACCGCGCGAGCGATCTTTCGCCCGAACAGCGCGCCGCATTTCTAGGCGAGCTTCCCGATGCGACGCTTCGCCGGCGCGTCGAAGAACTGCTCGTCGCCTCCGCCGAGGCGGAAACCATCGACGATTGGGAAGCGCCGGCGATCCTGCTCGAAGCGAAATCGACCGTCGACCAGCATCGCGCCGAGCGCGTCGATCGCTACAAACTGCTTGAGCCGATCGGCAGCGGCGGCATGGGCATTGTCTATAAAGCGGTTCGCGCCGACGACGCGTTTTCGAAACTGGTCGCCGTGAAGATCGTCCACACGGCCGCCGCCGATCCGGAAGTTCTGCGCCGCTTCGTGCAGGAGCGCCAGATTCTCGCCGAACTGGAGCACCCCAACATCGCGCGCCTGATCGACGGCGGCGCCACCGGGCAGGGCTCGCCGTTCCTCGCGATGGAATACGTCGAGGGCATCCCCTTGGCCCGCTATCTGGCCGGCCGCAACCCGGGCATCGCCGCGCGCCTGGAATTGTTCGCGAAAATCTGCAGCGCGGTCTCTTACGCGCATCGCAACCTGATCGTCCATCGCGACCTGAAACCCGGCAATATTCTGGTGACCTCCGACGGCGAGCCCAAGCTGCTCGATTTCGGAATCGCCAAGCTGCTGGACGGCTCGGCCGACCGCACCCGGACCGGCATGGGCGGGATGACGCCCGAATATGCGAGCCCGGAACAGGCCCGCGGCGCGCCAATCACCACGGCCAGCGATATTTATTCCCTGGGCGTGCTGCTGTTTGAAATGCTGACGGGCCGGCGCCCATATCGCGACGTGGCAAGCCCGATGGAACTGGCGCAGGCGATCGCGACAGAAACTCCGCAGCCGCTCGGCCCCGGCTTCGATTCCGACCTCGACACTATCGTTCAGATGGCGATGCGCAAGGAGCCGGAGCGCCGCTATGCTTCCGTCGATCATCTTGCCGGCGACCTCCGCCGTTATCGCCAAGGTTATCCCGTGCTGGCGCGGCCCGATTCGCGCCCGTATCGGATGCGGAAATTCGCATCGCGAAATAAAGCCGGGATCGCGGCGGCCGCATTGGTGCTGGCGGCGATCGGCGCGGGCGGCGCGGCTACACTGCGCGAAGCGCGCATCGCCAATCGGCGCTTCAACGACGTCCGCAAGCTGGCCAATTCCTACCTGTTCGAATTTCACGACGCCATCAAGGATCTGCCCGGCGCGACCCCCGCGCGGCAGCTGGTCGTGACGCGCGCGCTGGAATATCTCGACAGTCTTTCGCAGGAACGTGGCAGCGACGCCGCCCTGGGACTTGAACTCGCCACCGCCTACGAAAAGATCGCCGACCTGCAAGGGCAGCCGGGCGCGGTCAGCCTGGGCGATCGCAAAGGCGCGTTGGTCAGCTATCGCAAGGCGATCACGATTCGCGAATCTTTATCGGCGAAAACTCCCGGTCGCGCCGCGGACCTGGGCACCACTTATGCCAAAGCCGCTGCACTGATCGCCTACAGCGGCGATGTGGGCGAAGCGGTCAAGCTGTGCAGCAAGGGAATCGCGCTGCTGGAAAAAGTCGCCTCGACTCCGGCCGTTCGAGAGGCGCTCGCACTCAATTACACGGTGCTCGCCGATTCCTTCGGCAATTCCAACTACCAGAACCACGGCGATACGAAATCGGCGGCGGACCTCTATCGCAAGGTGCAAGCGCTCCGCGAACAGGCGGCGGCGGAGGATCCGCGAAATGCCGACAAGCTGGTGCTGGTGGCGACGCCGTACAGCCGGCTGGGCCAGGTCCTGCAATCGCAGGACGACAAGCCCGGCGCGGTAGCGGCGTATCGCCGCGCCGCGGAGATCTCCGAGCAGGCGGCCGCGCTCAACCCCAACAGCGCGAGCATTCGCCGCGCCGTCGCCGTCGGGAATCGCAATCTCTCTCTTTCGCTGCTGCGCATGAATGCCGTGGCGGAAGCCCAGAAAGCGGGCGACCGGGCGTACGAAATGTTCGAGCAGTTGTCGCGCGAAGATCCGAAAAATGTCGAGGCTCGCATTGAACTCGCCGACGGCGCCTATGCGCAGGGCTATGTGCGGTCGAAGGCCGGCCAGCCGGCTGAAGCGCTGCGCTTCTACGACGAAGCGGTCGCAATTTTCGAGAAGGTGGCAGCCGAGCATCCCGCCGATCCTCCGCCGCCCGGATTGCGCACCTCCTATCAGTTGATGGCGGACCTGGCGAATGCATCCGGCGACACGGCCAAAGCAATGGCCAGCGCACAGCGCGAGTTGGCGATCGACGAGGGGCTGCTCAAAGCGGATCCAGCCAATGCGAGCGCGGAGCGCAATGAGGCACTGGCTCGCCGGCAGATCGCCAAGGCGCACGAGTTGAACGGGATGCGGACCTCGTCGCCGCGCGCGGCTCGTCTGACGGAATTGCGCGCCGCGCGAAGCTGGTACCAGCGCAGCCTGGAGATTTATCAGGCACAGAAATCGAAAGGCACGCTGGTCGCGATGTACGCGTCGGAACTGGTGGAGACGCCGAAATCGATCGCGCGCTGCGACCAGGAAATCGCGGCCCTGGGTTCCAGGCCTCAATAGCCGCATTTGTGCGACCTTGGAATAAAGCGGGACCTCTGCGGGATACATCCGAGGACATGCTCGCTTCTTACGCAATGGAGGTCCGGATGGCCCGCGCCTCGCGGTCCGCGGAAAACACCGCGGCCCGGCGCTTTGAAGCCGAAGCGATGCCGCATCTGCAGGACATCTATCGCGCCGCCGCGCGGATTCTGGGCCAGCGCGAGCGTGCCGAAGATGTGGCGCAGGAGGTCTTTCTGCGCGCCTGGAAATCCTTCGACCGCTTCGAAGAAGGCACCAACTGCCGCGCGTGGCTGTTCAAGATTCTGTTCCACTGCGTCAGCCACGAACGCCGCCGCTGGTTCCGCTTCCCGCTGCTCAAGGAAACCGAGGAATTTGTCGAGGCAAATCTGCCCGCCCCCGAACCGATCCCTGACGACATCAGCGACGCGCAGATCCTGCAAGCGCTCGATGCGATCCCGGTGGAATTTCGCGCGGTGGTGCTGCTGGTGGACGTCGAAGAGTTCGCCTACAAAGAAGCCGCGGGCATCCTGGCGATTCCCGTCGGCACGGTGATGTCGCGCCTCAGCCGCGGCAGGAAGCTGCTGCGTGAACGATTGACGGACGTGGCGCGATCCTACGGAATCGGCAACGTCGCGGGAGGGAGCCCGGCATGAGCGAATCCGATTACAACCGCCGGCTCAAGGACGCAGTGCGCGGAGTCGAGGCTCCGCCCAGTCTCGAAACGAAAATTCGCGGCGCGCTCGCCGATCGGCCCGTGTCCCGATCCTGGGGATGGCTTCTCGCGCCGGCCGCTCTGGCTGCCACGGTGTTCGCCATCGCGACATCTTTCTATCACTTCGGCCGGCTGCGATACACGCCCGAAGCGCGCGAATCCTACATCGCCTCGGTTTCCGCGCGCGTCGCGACGTTGATGCGGGTCGGGCTGGGCGATCATATTCATTGCGCGGTCTTCGCGAAACCTCCGAAGACGCCGCCCGAGCGGATTGAAGCGAGCCTCGGCAAGGAATATAGCGGGCTCGCCGCGATTGCCGAACGTTATGTTCCGGCGGAATATCCGATGATGACGGCGCATCGCTGCACCGATCACGGACGCCACTTCGTGCACCTGACCTTCACCAATGGCGATCGCCTGATTTCCCTGGTGATCGCGCGCAAGGGTGAAGGCGAATCGTTCGAGGCCCAGTCGCTGTTGCCCGCGATGGTGCAGTCCGGAATTCCGATGTACCAATCCGGCGTGCAGCGTTTCGCGATCAGCGCGTTTGAGAGCCGCGATTTTCTGGTCTACCTGATTTCCGATCTGCCGCCGGAGGAGAACATGCGGATCATGACCGCAATGGCTCCCCCGGTGAAGGATCTTCTCGAAAAGCTGTAGTCATTGCGGACGGAAGGGACCCGTACCCGCTCCGGTGCGCTCGATCGCGGCGGCGATTTCGTCCAGATCCGCCTTGGTGAGCCGCAGATTCGACGCGCCGATCCATCCTTCGATCTGCTCCGGCGATCGCGCTCCGACAATGGCGGCCGTAACGCCGCGCCATGCCAGCGTCCAGGCGACGGCGACGGCGGAGGTCGACGTCCCGTGGCGTTTCGCAACCAGCGCGAGTGCATCGCGCAGCGCGAGGTTCTTTTCGAGCCTCGGCGATTGAAACTCGGGAGACTTGCGGCGCCAGTCGTCTTCAGCAAACGCGGCGACGCGCTTGGCATCGAAGCGATCGGTCAGCAGACCGGATTGCATCGGGCTGTAGCAGATCACGCCGGTGCGGTGCTTTTCGCACCACGGAATCTGCGACGCGCCCGCATCGCGCCGGATCAGTGAAAACGGCGGCTGCAAGGAATCGACGTGGCGGATGGCTTCACAACGCTGGAGCAACTCGACATCGAAATTCGAGACGCCCGCCGCGCGCACCTTGCCTTCTTCGACGAGCCGAACCATCTCGCCCCAGGAATCCTCCACCGGCGTTCCGATTTCATCGGGCCAGTGAAACTGATACAGATCGATGCGCTCGACGCCGAGCCGCCGCAGCGACGCTTCGCATTCCTTACGAATCGATTCCGGTTTCAGAATGCGCTTCGGCACGGCCATCGGGTCCTGATCGTTCCAGATCAAGCCGCATTTCGTGAACACGAACGGCCGCTCTGAAGCGGGAATCTGGCGCAGGAAACGCCCGACCACTTCTTCGGAATGACCCAGGCCGTAAACCGCGGCTGTATCGATCCAATTAATTCCCAACTCGACCGCGCGATGCATCGCGCGAAGCGAAGCGTCGTCGTCCTGCGATCCCCAGCCGAACGACCATCCGCCGCCGCCGATGGCCCAGGCTCCGAAGCCGACGGTGGTGATTTCGAGCCCGCTCGAGCCGAGCGGACGTGTAGAAAGCGTCATGATTGTCGATTTTTGCATGAATGATTGGTCCTACAGGCCATTGGATTCACAGGGGATCGGCCGGTTGCACCGTTAATGCGTCTATGGAACGCTACAACTGGAAAAAATCGTTACACCTGCTAATCTCCCGTCGCGGCTTGGTCGATGGGTAAAAGAACAGGGCCTCATTGATGAAAGCGCTGCACCGTTGCGTCAGTCTGCTCATCCTCGCGGCGTCCGCCATGGCGGGCGATCTCAATGGCCATGTTGTCATTACGAAGCGGCTGTCGAAAAAACCCGTGGCCGCGGCGGTCTACGATCTGCGCGGCGCCGCGCCGCCCGACGCCCCGGCGAAGACCGCGCCGGTGAATGAATTCGACCGCGTCGTGCTGTGGCTCGAAGGCGGCAAGCTGGCGCCGAAGGCTCCAGTGACGGCGACCATCGATCAGCGCGACATCGATTTTTCACCCGACACGCTGATCGTCCCGGTGGGCTCTTCGGTGGAGTTCCCCAACTCCGATCCGATCTTTCACAACGTTTTTTCTCTGTCGCACGCCCAGACGTTCGACTTGGGATTTTATCCGCGCGGGAAGAGCCGCACGGTGAAGTTCAACCACCCGGGTGTGGTGCAAATCTACTGTCATCTGCACTCCAAGATGTACGCGGCGATTGTCGTCACGTCGAGCCCGTGGTACGGCAAGCCCGGCTCCGGCGGATCGTTCACCTGGAGCGGAATTCCCGCCGGACAATATCAGCTCTTCGCGTGGCACAAGGTCGCCGGACTGTACAAGACCGAAGTGACGATCAACGCCGACGGCTCGACGGACGCGAGCATCCGCATCCCGATCGACGCGGAGCGTCCGTGAAATCGCGGCTTTCACTTTCGGCGCGCGCGTTCGTATGGTCGTTCGCGCCGGTGTGTGTCGTGCTGATTGCGAGCTTTGTCGCGCTGAATGCCGTCGCGAAGCGGCAGGCGGAAATCGGCATGCGCGATTCGCTGCTGAAAACGGAAGCGCTGCTCGACCGCGCCAATGCCGACGCCTCGCGGCGCATCGGACAGCTTCTGCACCTGCTGACGCAGAGCGCCGAGTTCAAGGCGGCCATCGGCCTGCTGCGGGAAGCTCCCGCCTCGGAAGAGAACGCCGCGCAGGTCCGGCGGACCATCGAAGCGCAGCTTGCCTCGATGCAGGCGCTGGCGGGCTACGATCTGCTGGCGGTGACGAATTGGAAGGGCGAAACGATCGCGGCGATCGAATCGCGCGACGGAAAAATCCATCCGGCGAAGCTCAAAGTCCCCGCGGGATCGGCGCTGGTGAAGCTGGGCGACGCTTTGTACGAAGTGGCCGAGGTGCCGATCGACCAGGGCGACAGCGAAGCGGGCAGCCTGCGGCTGGGCCGCCGGTTTGAGCTGAATCGCGCATCGTGGGCGGGAGATGCGGCTTTGTTTTCGAACGGTGCGATCGTGCGCTCGACGTTGCCCGCGGCGTCGTGGCCGTCGATCGAAAAAGAAATGCGCGCGCGTTGCGCGAATCCGGCGGAAGATTGCGAGATCGAACGGAACGGCGAAGCGCTGCTGGCGCTGCCGGTCCGCACGGCGGCGCTGGGAGGCGAATATCGCCTGCTGGTTTTCCGATCGGTCGACGAAGCGGTTCGCGAATTCACCAAGGGATGGCGTCGCGTGCTGCTGGAGGTGGGCGCGGCGGGAGTACTGCTGGCACTGCTGTTCACCGCCGCGGCATCGCGATCGGTGTCGCGTCCGCTGCGCGAATTGATCCGGCAACTGCAGGCCGGCGAAAAATCGGGAGAGCTGCCGCGCGAAATGACCGCGGGAACGGGCGCCGGAGAGTTGCACGCGCTGGCGGAAACCTTCAACCGGCTTTCAGCGTCGGCGCGCCGCGCGAAAGAGGAGCTGGAAACCGCGCGTTACAACGCCGAGGCCGCCGATCGCGCCAAGAGCAGTTTTCTGGCGAACATCAGCCATGAGCTGCGCACGCCGATGAACGGCATCATCGGCATTTCCGAAGTGCTGCTCGATACGCCGCTCAGCGAAGAGCAGCAGGATTTCGCCGCGACGATCCGCACCTCCGCCGAGTCCCTGCTGGTGGTGATCAACGATGTGCTGGATTTTTCGCGCATGGAAGCCGGCCGTATGGTGCTGGCAAGCGAGCCGGTGGACCTTTCGAAAATCGTCGGCGAGGTGGCCGCGCTGCTGAACGCGCAGGCCGCGGCGAAGGGGATTCGCATCCAGACGCAATACGACCCGGGCGCCCCTTCGCGATTCCTGGGAGACGAGGTCCGCATTCGCCAGGTGCTTACGAATCTGGCCGGAAACGCCGTGAAGTTCACCGAGCGCGGCGGCGTCACGATTCGCGTGTCGCCAAGGGATCGCGACGGCGTGCGCATCGAAGTTCGGGACACGGGCATCGGCATTGAGGCGGACAAGCTCGGCGCGATCTTCGAAAAATTCACGCAGGCCGACGGATCGATGACGCGGCGCTTCGGCGGCACCGGCCTGGGGCTGACGATTTCGAAAGACCTGATCACGCTGATGGGCGGCACGATTGGCGTCGAAAGCCGTCCCGGCGCGGGATCGACGTTCTGGTTCACGCTGCCGCTGGCGGCCGATCCCAATGGCGTGGGCGACCGGTCGCGGGAGAGCGCGCTATGTTGAGATTCGCCGCGTTCTTCATTGCGTGCGCGGCGTGCGCGCAGGATTCCGAATCCAGCCTGTCGATGCCGGTGACGCTCAGCGGCGGCGCGTTTTATAGCGATCGTCTGCAATTGAGGAATCCCGATGCGTCGCCCGGCGCGGCGGCGTTTCGCGCGATGCTGTATCCCACGCTGAAGCTCGGGTCGCACTGGTTCGCTTATGCGGCGGTGCAGGTCCGCTCGATGCCGTACTTTTATTACGACGCGTTTCTGCCCGACCGCGGCGTGGATACCGACGTGATCCAGGCGTTCGTGGGATATTCCGCGCATCGCGGGAAATTTTCGATGGTGCTCAAAGCGGGACGGCTGGTTTCCGCGTTCGGATCGTTTCCGCTGCGCTACGACGACGCGGAAAATCCGTTGCTCGATCAACCGCTGGCGTACATCACGGAAGTCCCGTTGCGCGCCGACCAGATTCCGTGCGGCACGGCGGATCTGCGCTCGCAATTTTACGGATCGGTGGGCAACGCATGCGGCGGCACTCCGGGCCGCGGACCGGGATTGCAGCCGGTGACGCTCTACGGACTGCCTGGATTCGAGGCGGACATTTCCGACGGCCGCGTCGACGCGCGACTGCAGCTCACCAGCGGGTCGCCCGCGAATCCTCAGGGCTTCGGCGCGATTCCGGACTCCTTGCAATGGACCGCCGGAGCCGGGTACAGCATCCGGCAAGGATTCCGCGTCGGCGTATCCGGCTTCCGCGGACCGTATCTCGAACCGAGTCTGGCGCCGCTGCTTCCCGCCGGATCGTCGCTGCGCGATTTTCCCGCCAGCGGCATCGGCGTCGACGCGCAATGGGCGCGCGGGCACTGGAACACGACCGGCGAGTGGCAGCGCTTCCATTTCGATTCACCGAACTTCGTCCTCGCGCCGTCGATCGACGCGGGCTACGTTGAAG
>JAIQFJ010000118.1 GCA_020073325.1 Terriglobia bacterium
TGTCGCCGCGGCGCTGGAGCAGCCCCTGCCACTTCTCGCCCCAATCGTCTTCGTATTCGCGATTGTCGTGATTGCCCGCCTCGGAAATCCCCACCTTGAAGAAATCCGGATAACGGAACATCGCGTCCGCCGTAGCGTACCCGCCGCCCGAATGCCCGTAGATCCCCGCGCGGTCCAGATCGATCCACGGATACCGCGCCGCCAGTTCCTTCATCCCTGCCACCTGATCGGGCAGCGTGTTGTCGCCCATATCGCCGAAGTAAGCCTCGTGAAATTTCTTCGACCGCCACGGCGTACCCATGCCGTCCAGTTCGATGACGATAAATCCAAGCTCGGCCAGCGACTGCGCGTCTCCGCGGCCCGCCGAAAAATTGCGGCTCCCGACGCTCCCCGTCTGCGGGCCCGGGTAAATATGATTAACGATCGGATATTTTTTCGACGCGTCGAAATTCGTCGGCTTGAACATCAGGCCGTACAGATCGGTCTTCCCGTCGCGAGCCTTGACCGTAAAAGGAATCGGCGGCTTCCAACCCGTCGCCAGCAATTTCGAAATGTCGGCCTTCTCGATCGTCGCGATCAGCTTGCCGGTTTCGTCGCGCACCACAGTCACCGGCGGAACATCCGGCTTCGAATAGCTGTCGACGAAGAATTTCCCCGACGGCGAGAGCGACACGTCGTGATTCCCGTCCTCCGGCGTCAGCAGCGTCAAATTTTTCCCGTCGAACCCGATCCGATAGAAATGCGTGAAATACGGATCGCGCCCCTTTTCCTTGCCCACCGCCAGAAAATACAGCAGCCGGTTCTTCTCATCCACGCGCAGCAGTTGTGTGACATTGCCTTCGCCGGTCGTGATCTGATTTTTCAGCGTCCCCGCGCCGTCGTATAAATAAAGCTGACCCCAGTTGTCGCGCTCCGAAAACCAAATGATCTCGTTCGACGCCGGCAGGAATTTCCAGTTCACGCGTCCATTGCCCGATTCGTAAAACGTCGGGACTTCTTCTTCCAGCACGCCGCGAATCTCGCCCGTCGCCGCGTTCGTCACGCGCAACTGCTCCTTTTTGTGATCGCGCGAGGTCGAGACGAAGGCCACTTGCGACGCGTCCGGGCTCCATTGCACGTCGCTCCACTCCCCGCCGCGGCAGGCGACATCGTCGCACAGGCTCGAGCGGTGCTGATCCGGCGCCATCTTCAGCCGCACGACGTTCGGATCCAGCACATCGATGATCACGCGCTGGATCGTCGTGACCACATCGTCGCCCGGCAGCGGATATTTCCACGCGCGCAGCTCGGGATGACCCACCTCCGTCTTGACCAGGTACATCTCGCCGACGCCGCGCTGATCCTGCTGGAACGTCGCGACCTTCTTCGAATCGGGCGACCATTGCACGATCGGCCGGTCGCTGGTCTGCCAGCCCGCGTTGTCCGTCGCGTAGCCGAAATCCTTCACGCCGTCCCTGGTGAGCTGCGTCTCTTTCCCGCTCGCCGCGTCGCGCGTCCACAGATTGTTGTCGCGAATGAACACCGACCGCTTTTTATCGGGCGAAACGGATTCGTTGCTTCCCCGCCCTCCGCGCGCCCGCCTCGGCGCGTCCTGCGACGTGCATTTCCACGCCGACGTGTCGCAAGTCCAGTGCTTGTTCTCAATATTGAACGATACGGCCGCGTCGCCCAGCTCGATCTCGGTGAACGGCAGATGATGGGCATCATAGGTTGCGCCCGCCGCGGCCGACAGCGCCTGCGCGAGCTTCGCATGATCGAAGGCCGCGCCACGCGTCGCTTTCTCCGGATCCGCCAGAATAAATTCCGTCCCGTCTGCCGTCTGCGTGCGATACCAGAAGCGCCCGTCGTCGAGCCACGCCGGCCGCACCGCGCCGCCATAGACCAGCGGATTGGTGTTATACCCCATGAATTTTTCGGCGTGCGCATAGTCGGCCGTGGTCAGACGCTGTGCAAAAGCGGCCGCAGCCACAAAAGTCAACAGGAGGAAGCGTTTCAGCATGTGTAGCTATTTTATGACGACGCCGCACTCATACAACCGCCGTTCCAGCCGAAAAGGCTAGGGGAGGAGAGCAACGATTGCTAGTTGATTCGCGTCCCGCCGGGCCGGACCGGCTGCTCATCGTCGACGACGACGAGCGCCATCGCGAACTGCTTTCCTCGCGCCTGGAGCACCGCGGCTATTTCGTCGACGTCGCCGACGACGGCAGCGCCGCGCTGGAGAAAATCCAAACCGCGCAGTACGACCTGGTCCTGCTCGATCAGAAACTGCCGGGCCTCGCCGGTCTCGACTTGCTGAACCTGTTGCGCGCCACCTATTCCCCCACCGAGCTTCCCGTGATCATGGTCACCAGCTCTGATCAAGGCGTCGCAGCTTTCCGCAGCGGAGTGAACGACTTTTTCACCAAACCCGTGGATTCGCGCCTGATCGCGGCGCGCGTCGAAGCCGAGCTGACTCGTGCCAGGTCTGAAAAGCGCGCGCGCGAAACCGATCGGCGCATCGACCCCGTCACCGGCCTCGGCAATCGCCTGTGGATGCGCGAATTGCTCGACGAGCGGTCCGCCCAGGCGTCGGCGTTCGCGGTGCTGGGCCTCGACCGCTTCAAGGTGACCAACGACAGCTTTGGCCACGCCGCAGGCGATCGGGTGCTGGCCGAAATCGGCGCGCGGCTGAGAAATCTTTGCGGAGAGGCGAGAGTTGCCCGCATCGGCGGAGACGAATTCGCGGCGCTGATCGATCACGCCGACCCCGCCGGCGCGGCCCAGGAAATTCTCGCCGAGGTCGCACGGCCGATGCGCATTGCGGGTCACGAAATCGCCATCACCGCGAGCCTCGGCCTGGTCAGCGCGCCCTCCGGTACCCCCGAAGACATTCTGCGCGACGCCGATCTCGCCCTGGATCGCGCCAAGGATCGCGGCAGGGATCGCTGGCACCTGTTCGAGCCGGAAATGCGCCATCGCGCCTTGACCCGAATGGAGCTGGTCCGCGACATGCGCCATGCCGTCGACGCCGGCCAGCTCGTCGCGCTCTATCAATCCAAAGTGAACCTGCGCACGCGCCGCATCGTCGGATTCGAAGCTCTGCTGCGCTGGCAGCATCCCCAACGCGGACTCATCATGCCCGCCGATTTCATTCCCCTCGCGGAAGAAACCGGCTGGGTGGTGCCTTTCGGCGAATGGATCCTGCGCGAGGCCTGCCGCCAGCTTCGGCGCTGGCAGGAAAAATTCCCCGATCTGACGATGAACGTTAACCTCTCCGTGAATCAGTTGCGCGATCCCGCGCTGGTCGAGCGCGTGCGCGGCATTCTCGAAGAAACCGGTATTCGTCCGCGCTCGCTGAAGCTCGAACTCACCGAAAGCGCGCTGATGAGCGACATCGAAGCCGCCGCCCCGGTTCTGCGAGATCTTCAAGCCCTGGACATCGGCTTGAAGCTCGACGACTTCGGCACCGGCTATTCTTCGCTCGCCTGCCTGCGCGCCGCGCGTTTCGATTCGCTCAAGATCGACCGCTCGTTCGTCGCCCGCATGACCGCCGACAAAGCCGCGCATGTGATCGTCGACACCGTGATTCGCCTGGCCCACGCGCTCGGCATGACCACCGTCGCCGAAGGTATCGAAGAAGAGCATCAAATCGACGAACTGATCCGCCTCGGCTGCGATACCGGCCAGGGATTTTTCTTCTCCCGGCCCGTCAGCGCCGAGATCGCCGAAGCGCAACTCGCACGATAAACCACCCCGTCGAAGTGGGGCTTTGCCGCCCTCGAATGCTACACTAAAAAATAAATGACATACGACGTAATCGTCATCGGGAGCGGTCCCGGTGGTTATTCGGCGGCCGTTCGTGCGGGTCAGTACGGCCTCAAGACAGCGATCATTGAAAAGGACCCCAAGCTCGGCGGGACCTGCCTGCATGTCGGCTGCATTCCGGCCAAGGCCTTCCTCCATGCCGCCGAAGTCTGGGAGCGCTTCCAGAAACCGGAAGAAGACGGCATCCATTGCGATAACGCCCGGCTCGACATGCCGATGGTGGTCGATCGCAAAGACAAAATCGTCTCGAAGCACGCCAAAGGCGTCGACTTCCTGATGAAGAAGAACAAAGTCGACGTGTATAAAGGATACGGCCGCCTGGCCGGTCCCGGCCGTGTCGAAGTGTGCAACGAACAGGGCACGCAGATCCTGGAGACGGACAACATCGTCATCGCCACCGGATCGGAAGCGCGCATGTTGCCCGGCCTGCAGGCCGATCCGCAGCGCATTCTGACGAACATCGAAATTCTCAACCTGCGCGAAATTCCCAAGTCGATGGGCGTGATCGGCGCAGGAGCCGTCGGTGTCGAGTTCGCCTCCGCCTTCCATCGCTTCGGCACGAAAGTCACCGTGTTCGAAATGCTGCCGCGCATCGTGCCGCTCGAAGACGAAGAAGTCTCGAAAGAGCTGGAGCGCGTGTTTAAGAAAAGCGGCATTCGCGTCGAAACCGGCACGCGCGTCGAAAACGTGCAGAAGCACGACGGCGGCGTGACGTTCACCGCGACCTTCGCCAGCGGCAAGCAGGAAACTTTCGACGTCGAAACGCTGCTGGTCGCCGTCGGACGCAAAGCGATGATCGACAACATCGGCATCGAAGGCACGCGCGTTCAAGTGGAGCGCGGCTTCATCAAGGTGGACGAATTTCAGCGCACCGGCGAGCCCGGAGTCTACGCGATCGGCGATGTCGTGCTGGGCACGCCGCTGCTGGCGCACGTCGCCACCGCCGAAGGCATGATCGCCATCGGCCACATCGCCGGCAAGAAGGTCACGCCGATCAACAAGAATCGCATCCCCAACGCCACTTACACCGAGCCCGGCATCGGCAGCGTCGGCATGACCGAAGCGCAGGCGCGCGCGGCCGGTTATAAAGTGAAGATCGGGAAGTTTCCGTTCATGGCCGACAGCAAAGCCACGATCCTCGGCCGCCATGACGGTTTCGTAAAGGTCGTTGCCGACGAACAGTACGGAGAAATTCTCGGAGTGCATATCATCGGCCCCGAAGGCTTTGAGCTCATTACCGAGGCGGTCGCCGCGATGAACGCGGAAGCGACGGTCGAAACCATGATGTCCACCATCCACGCGCACCCCACGCTGTACGAGGCCGTCGGCGAGGCGTTCAACGCGGTGTACGGATTAGCGATTAATGCCTAGCGCTGTGGCCACAGCCTGCATCGTGACCGATCTAGGCCGAATGCCATATGGCGCTGCGTTCGATCTCCAGCGCAAACTGGTAGATCAGCGGAAGCGCGGTGAAATTCCCGACCAGCTTCTGTTTGTCGAACACCCCCACGTCGTCACCATGGGCCGCAACGCGCATGAATCGAACGTCCTCGCCTCGCCTGAAATTCTGGAGCGGGCCGGGATCGAGCTGCACGAAACCGATCGCGGCGGCGATGTGACCTACCATGGACCGGGCCAGATCGTCGGCTACCCGATCGTCGATCTGCGGGAATGGAAACGAGATGTTCGCAGTTATGTGCAGGCGATCGAGCAGGTGATCGTCGACACGCTCGCGTCATTCGGGATCGCGTCGCACAGCGATCCGAAAGAGATCGGCGTGTGGACCGAAAAAGGAAAGATCGCCGCCATCGGCGTACATATCAGCCGCTGGGTCACGTCGCACGGCTTCGCGCTGAACCTCGATACCGATTTGAATTACTTCCGCTACATTGTTCCGTGCGGGCTGACCAAGCCGGTGACGTCCATGCGGGCGTTCGGCTGCGCGGCCGGACGGAGCGGAGTCATACAATCGCTCGAATCCAACTTCGGGCGCGTATTCCAACGAGGAATGGAGAGATCATGATTGACGTCATCATGCCCCAGATGGGCGAAAGCATTGTGGAAGGAACGTTGACCAAGTGGCTGAAGAAGCCGGGCGACCACGTGGAACGCGATGAGCCGCTCTTTGAAATTTCGACGGACAAGGTCGATACCGAAATCCCCGCGCCGTCCGCAGGCACGCTGCAGGAGATCATTGTCGGAGAAGGAACGACGGTCGGGATCAACACCGTCGTCGGGCGCATCAGCGATGGCGCCGGCGGAGCCGCCCCTGCTCCCGCCGCGCAGCCTGTGGCCGCCGCTCCGGCTCCCGCGCCTGCACCCCAGGCTGCCGCTCCGACTCCTGAACCCGTCGCGACCGTAGTCGAAGAAACCGCGGGACCGCTCTCTCCGCTGGTACGCAAGATGGCGCGCGAAAATAACATCGACCTCGCGATGGTCCGCGGCAGCGGGGCCGGCGGACGCATCACCAAGCAGGATCTGGAAGAATACATCGCATCGAAGAGCCGTCCGGCCGCGCCCGCGCCGCCTCCGCAGCCCGTGTTCCAGGCGGCCGCTCCTCCTCCTCCTCCGCCTCCTGCGCCGCAGCCGCAGGCTCCGCCTGCGCAGATGGCCGTGCAGCCGGTCGTGAGCGTGCCGCCTCCGCCGCAGCCCGCGCCGACCATGCAGGCTCCCGCGATCCAGTTCAACGCCTCGACGCGCGTCGAGCCCATGAGCATCATGCGTCAGAAAATTGCCGAGCACATGGTGTTCAGCAAACACACCTCGGCGCACGTGACCACGGTGCACAAAGTCGACATGACGAAGATCGCCAAGATGCGCGACAAGATCAAGGGCAATTTCCAGGCGCAATACGGATTTGGCCTGACCTTCCTGCCCTTCTTTTTGCGCGCCGCCACCGCCGCGATCCGCCAGTACCCGATCGTCAACGCTTCGATCGAAGGCACCAACATCATTTATCACCGCGACATCAACATCGGCATTGCCGTCGCTCTCGAAAACGGCCTGATCGTTCCGGTGATCCGCAACGCGGATGAAAAGAACGTCGTCGGTCTGCAGCGTTCCATCAGCGATCTCGCCGCGCGCGCCCGCTCGCGCCAGCTTCGTCCCGATGAAGTGCAGGGCGGCACGTTCAGCGTGACGAACTTCGGCAGCTTCGGCTCGATCTTCGCGACTCCGGTGATCAATCAGCCGCAAGTCGCGATCCTCGGCGTCGGCTCGGTGGAAAAGGAACCGGTCGTGGTCGACGACGCGATCGCGATCCGCTCGATGTGCTATCTCGCCCTGACCTTCGATCATCGCCTGATCGACGGAGCCCTGGCGGATCAGTTCACCGGCGCGGTGAAGAAGATCCTGCAGGATTGGTCGGAAGCAGTGATCTAGTTTTTGAACTCATGGGGGGGGCGGCTTCAGCCCGCGGGGTGCTTCAGCGCCGCACGGTCCGGCGTAGCTAAAGCGACGCGCAGGCTAAAGCCGCCCCCCCAATGAAACCACTGCCCCGCCGACACCGTCCCCCGGTTCTGTAGAATAGAACTTCACCCCGCAATGCGCAAAACGTTGGCCGCTCTTTCTGTCCTTGTCGCCACGGCGACCTCCTGCAGCCGTTCCGCCCCCGCGAACGTCGCCGCCACCGTCAACGGCCGCGCCATCACCTACGCCGAACTCGAAAAGCAGTTCCAGTCTCAGTTCGCCACCCCCGCCGGAAGTTCCAGCGACGACCAGATGGAGATTCAGAAGCTGGAAGTCCTGCGCACCCTGGTCGATGGCGAGATCATGCTGCAGCGCGCCGAACGCCAGGGCCTGATGGCCACCGACGCCGACGTGGAGGCGAAATTCAACGAACTCAAGGCTCCTTACACGCAGGAAGAATTTCAGCGCCAGCTCAACGCCCGCAAGCTCACCTCCGAGGATCTCAAAGCCCAGCTTCGCCGCGATCTCAGCGTCGCCAAGCTGTTCAACAAGGAGATCACCTCGCAGATCAGCATCACCGACCGCGACATCACCGATTTCTACCAGGCCAATAAAGCCAGCTTCAATCTGGCCGAGCCGCAGATCCACCTGGCTCAAATTCTGGTCACCCCGGCTCCCGATCCGAATGTCCGAAATCTGAAAAACGACAAAGCCCAGGACGACGATCAGGCCAAAAAGAAAATCGAAAATCTGTATGCCCGCCTGCGCCAGGGTGAGGATTTCGCGCAGATCGCCCAGAATTATTCTGAGGATCCGAATTCGTCCCAGAACGGCGGCGATTTGGGATTCATCGCCGAATCGGCGCTGGAAAAAGCCAACATAGAACTTCGCAAGGCCGTAATGGCGCTACGCCCGGGCGAGATTACTCCCATACAGCGCACCGCCGAAGGCTACCGCATCCTGAAGCTGGTCACGCGCGAGCCCGCCGGTCAGCGCGACCTGACCGATCCCAAGGTCCAGCAGACCATCCGCGAAACGCTGATCAATCGCAAGGACCAACTACTGAAAGCCGCGTACTACGAAGTCGCGCGCAACGAGGCGAAGGTGGTCAACTATTTCGCCACGAGAATCGTCGGAAATCGCGAGAAGAAGTAGCTAGCCGATGCGCGGAAGCTCCGCGCGGCGCAGCCAGTACCGGTCGAAGTCGCCCACCAGATCGGCAAAATCCATGACCGACTTGTGCAGATACGAATTGGCGCCCAGCTCGTGCGCGCGGCGCACGTCGTTCTGATCGCGCGACGAACTCAGCATGATGACGGGAATGGCGCACAGCCGCGGATCCGCGCGAAGCGCCGTGAGCACCGTAAATCCATCAATCTTCGGCATATTGATGTCGAGAAGAATGATTTCCGGCGCCGGTTCCGCGACTCGCCTCAGCCGGTTCAGCGCGGCCTCGCCGTCGCGGCAGATTTCCAGTTCGTGCTCGATTCGTAATGCTTCAAAGGCCTCCCGAAACAGCCACACATCCGCTTCGTTATCTTCCACCAGTAAGATTTTCAAGCGTCTATGTGTCGGACGATGGGCCGGATCCTCTTGAGAATACGTCACCTTGGTCCTGGTCATCGACGTGCATCCATCATTGGTGATGACATGCCCTTAAGCCAAAAGTCGTGCGGTGACCTCACTTCGATGTCACTGTAACATCCACATTACCATACGAAGACTTGCCTCAGACATCCTTTCAATACATTGAAAAGACGCTTCGGGCCGTCTAAGTGTGTTATGACAATCAATGTCCCTCTAAATGGCTAGAACTACTAAAGATCGACC
This sequence comes from Terriglobia bacterium, assembly GCA_020073325.1. Taxonomy (GTDB): domain Bacteria; phylum Acidobacteriota; class Terriglobia; order Bryobacterales; family Bryobacteraceae; genus Palsa-187. Next base: position 9,043 of record JAIQFJ010000118.1, read on the forward strand.
TGCAAAAAAACGCTCGAACCCTGCCCCGTCGCGGGACCGGAAAAACGGGACCGTAACCGTTTCGCTCCGGGTACCAGCGGGCATGCTGAAGGAGGTCGACGATGCGCTGAAGCATCGACCGTATAAAATGCCCCGCCATATGTGGCTTCTGGAAGCCATTCACGAGAAGCTGATGCGTGCGCGGCAAGCGGCGTCCGATAACGGCCCCATGATCGGATAAGTACTACTAGTTCAAGTAAAGAGCGTTGAAGAAAAATTTGTAGGCCCCGTGCGATTGACCGCGCCATTGCGGTCTGAATCCGAGCAGGATCACGTGGCCCTTGCCGTAATTCACGTCGAGTGCGGCGGCTTTCCCCTCGAGGCGTTCCCCGCCGGCCAGATACCCGCTTTCAAGCGGCGACCGCTCCCGTGCATATCGCGCCAGAACCGTTCCTTTGAAATCGGCCTTCGTGTCAAACGCGGGACCGCGTTCGAACATGACAATCGGGTCGGATATGAGTCCGGCAGCGAGCGAATTTTTGGCGTCTTCGATATGAATTTTCAGCAGGCAGCCGGAACATAAAAACTGCGTTTGATTCAGACCGGCGAGTGCATTTGTCACGGGTAAGTTAAACTGGTCGATCGCGAACAGCGACGCATTGTTGAACGCGATCAGAGTGCCGCCTTCGTTTACGAAATCGCGCAGTTCGTCGACGCCTTCCTGCGCGATCCCGCCCGCGTAGCGCTCCGGAATCGTTCCGGGACGATAGCCTTCGATGATCGACCGCGCGTTCGCGTCCGGCAAAACGATCACGTCGTATTTATCGTGCAGATGCCCCGCCTGAATGTCGGCGTTGTAGAGCGAGGTGAACGGAAAGTCGTACTGCTCGAAGATCCAGCGCGTCCAGCCCTCGTCCATATTGGCCTGCCACGACCGGTAGAGGCCCAGGCGCGCGGGCTTGACCGGCTTGCCCGATTCCTTCACCGCCACCTGCTTCAAATGATTCTCCGCCAGAATCGAATCGAGCTTCGCCTTGTCGAGATTCGACACCGAAATATCGTTGCCTGAAAAACTCACGGTGCCCTTGGCGGCGAGAATCTGGTTCACCGCGCGGAAGCTCGCGTTGGCATTGTGATTGAACGGCGCGGCCAGTCCCTTAATCGAGCTGACGAGTTCCAGGCCCTTGGTGAACTCCGGCGTAAGCGGCGTCGTCATTTCGTGCGCCTCGACCCCCATCTGATACGGGAGCGTCCAGCCGGTGACGTCGTAAGGACGCTGCTTCAGTTCGGGATATTTCTGCGGCTCAAACAGTTCCTTCACCAGCCCCGCGAACGGCTGATTCATGAGAATCACCCACGCGTCCGGCTTCGACGATTGGTGCACCTCGATTCCTTGCAGCATCAGCTTTTCGATCAGCACGCCGGCGGTCGGCGCATCGTGCTGCTCGCGCGGAATTACATACGCGTAGGGCGGCTCTTTTTCGAATTTTTCGATGGTGTCGCGCGCCGCGCGGTACTTGTTGTATTGAAGCTGCTCGCGATACTTCACCGACAGATCGAGCACCGCCATCGACGCGCCGTACATATACTTGCACGCGTCGGCGAGCCGCCACCATCCGCCCTTCCACGGGCTCGCGTACAGCATTTCCGATTGCAGCGGCTGGCGCGATTGCGGGAAATCGTCGACGGTGTAGAAATGCGGCGTCGCGTAACGATACAGCGCCGTTTCCGTGAAGAAGGAAATCGTGTGGCGGAAATTTCCGACGTTGTCGATGTAGCCGGGATACCACACGTCGAACGTTTCTTCGTGCATCGACCCGGGCAGGTCGTGCTGATCGAGATACTGGGCGATGGTCGAACCGACCAGGTTCAGCCAGCGCACCATGTATGGATGCATGTTGCCCGAAATGGGGTCGGCGAACGGCGGCAGATAGATGCGTCCCGGAAACGGCGCGGTCTGATGATGCGTGTAGAACACCAGCGGCTGCGTATCGAGCGTCGCCTTGGTGATCACGCGCGACTCGATCATGTTCAGCATGTAGCCGTCGCGATTGTTGTCGTGGCCGACGTATTCCTGCCACAGGAACGGCAGCGGCGCGACTTCGTATTGCGTCCCGACATTTTGTCGATACCAGTTCGCCACCATGTTCTGGCCGTCGGGATTGATGGAGAACCACAGCTCGACGATCAGATTTTCGCGGATCGCCTTGTACTCGGGTTCTTCGCTCGCGACGAGGTCGTAGCCGAGCTGAATGGTGTGCTGCGCGTTGGCGACCTCCGTCGCGTGCAGGCCTCCGTCGATGTGAATGATCGGCTTGATGTCGTGCGCCATCTGGTGCGCCTGCGCGTCGCTGATGCCGCGAGACAACGCAAGCCGGCGCGACATTTCCTTATAGTGATCGAGCTGGGCCAGATTTTCCGGATTCGAGATGAACGCAATGAACCAGTCGCGTCCCTGCGTCGTTTTGCCGACCTGCACCAGCTTGATGCGATTGCTGGAAGCGGCGACCTTTTTGAAATAGCCGAGCGCGTCGTCGTAAGTGGCGAGATAAAAATCGTCGCCGGGCTTGTGGCCGAGAACCGATTCCGGCGTCGGCGCCGCGGCATAGACCGTAGCCGAGAGCACCACCGTCAGGAACCACCGCAGGCCGCTCATGGGATCACCGCCAGTTTGTACTGCTCGAGCAAGTCTTCCATTTTCGATGCACTCAAATCCTTGGTCCTCAAATCCGCGGCGAATTTCTTGAGCTGCGTGGAATACGTCGCCTCGCGGCGCGCCGCCGCTGCGTCCTCCACCTGCGCGCGCAAATCGTCCAGCAGAGGAATCCGGTCGCGCTGAAATGCGTCCAGCATCGACTCGAGCTTCTTCCCTTCCTCCGCCGCCCGTGGGCCGCGAGCCGTAAAATACGCCCGATTCTGATCCGCCAGCCCCGCCAATTCGTTCTTCAGCGCTTCCGCCTGCGTCTTCCACTGCGCTTCAGGACCCTGGGCACCCCGCCCGCCCCGACCAGCGGGAGCCGGAGCCTCCGGGGCCATCGACGGATTGTAGTAAACCGCGTTGAACAGGAACTTATACGTCCCATGCGACTGCGCGCGCCACTGCGTACGGAACCCGATCAGGATAATGTGTCCTTTTCCATAATCGACATCGAGCGCCGCCGCTTTCCCCTGCAAACGATCCGCGCCGATCAGATATCCGCTGCGCAGCGGGGTGCGTTCCTTCGGATAGGACGCCAGAATTTTTCCGCGGAAATTCGGCTTGGTGTCGAAGGCGACGTTGCGCTCGAACATCACCGTCGGATCGGCGGGCAGCCCGGCGACCACGGGATGCGTGGGCTCTTTAATTTCGATTTTCAGCAGCGTGCCCGAGCAGAAAAACTGGTCAGGGCGCAGCCCTGCGAGCGCATTCGCCACTGGCAGATTGAACTGTTCGATCGGAAACAGCGACGCGTTGCCCAACGCGATCAGCGTCCCGCCGCTGGTGACAAATTCGCGCATCGCGTCGGCGCCCTCCGGCCCGATTCCACCCGCGTATTCGCCGGGAACCGTGCCCGCCTGCATGCCGTCCATGATCGATCGCGACGGCTGCTCGGCAAAAATGATCGTGTCGAACTGATCGCGCAGATGGCCGGTTTGAATGTCTGCATTGTGCAGGCGCGTGAAGTTGAAGTGATACTGCTCGAAGATCCAGCGCGTCCAGCCCTGATCGATGTTGCCGGCCCACGGCTCATAGATCCCGATGCGCGGCTTCTTCACCGCGAACGCCGCCGGAGCCTCCGCCATCGACTTCGCATCGACGCCGTCTTTCTGAAGAATCGAAGCCGCGCGGCCGGTGGCGTAAATCATGTTGTCGGTCTTGCCGAAGCTGACGCTCCCGCCCGCGTCGAGAATTTCGTTCACCGCCTTGAGCGCAGCATTCGAGTTATGCGAAAACGCGAACACCGGCCCGCTGCCGTCGACTTTTCCGGGAATCGTATCGAGCTTCTCGATCCGCTTCAACGCGCGCCGAGCTTCGTCGGTCACCGGATCTTCCACCGCCACCACTTCGACGCCCATCTGCATCGGCAGCGTCCACGCGGTGACGTCGTAAGGCAACTGTGCGAGCGTCGAAGGCGCCGCGGCACCACCAGGAGCACCTGCGGCGCCTCGCCCCCCGCCGCCGCGACCGCCACCGCCCGCTGCCGCGTTCGCGTTCGCCACTGGAGCCGCTGCACCGCGACAACCCGCCGCGGGCTGCGCCGGAGCGCCCGGAGGCGTCGGGTACTTCTGCACGTCGAACAATTCCTTCACCAGCGCCGCGAACGGCTGATCCATCAGCACCACCCACGACCCGGCTTTGAACGTCGTTCCGTTGGCCTTGAAGTTGTCGGAGGCCTGATTCACTTCAATGCCATCGATCAACAATTTTTCGACCAGCGTCTCCGCCGTCGGCAGATCGCGCTGATCGCGCGGGATCACGTAGGCATACGGCGGATCTTTCTTGAATCGCGCAATCGTGTCGCGACCGGCCTGATAGCGCGTAAATTCGATCTCTTCGCGATACTTCGCCGCCGTGTCGAGCACCGCCATCGACGCCAGCAGCATCGTGTTGGTCGCGTCGCCAAGCCGCCACCAGCCGCCCTTCCATGGACTGGCGTAGAAAACTTCGGTGTGCAGATCCTGCTTCTCGCGCGGGAACTCGTCGATGGTGTAAAAATGCGGCGTCCCGTAGCGATACAGCGCCGTCTCGGTCAGAAACGAAATCGTGTTTCGAAAATTGTTGACGTGGTCGATGAAGCCGGGGTACCAGTCGTCGAATCGCCCGCGATGCATCGCGCCGGTGACGCCGTGCTCGTCGAGGTACGCCGCCATCGACGTGCCGAATTTGTTCACCCAGCGCCACATCAGCGGATGCGCGTCGGCCGAAATCGGATCGCCGAACGGAGGAATCCAGATGCGCGCCGGGAACGGAGCCGTCTGGTGATGGTTGTAAAAAACCTGCGGATAATATTCCAGCTCGTATTTCGTCACCACCTGCGACTCGATCATGTTGTTCATGTATCCGTCGCGGTTGTTGTCGTGGCCGATGTAGTCCTGCCAGAGTCCCGGAAAATTGGCGACCTCGTAAGTCGTGCCGAGGTTCTTCTTGTACCAGTTCGCCACCATGTTCTGGCCGTCGGGATTGATCGAAAACCACAGCATGAGGATCACGTTGTCGAGGATGTTGGTAATCTCAGGCGACGTTCCGTTCACCAGGTTGTAGGCGAGCTGGATCGTATGCTGCGCCCCGGCGACTTCGGTGGCGTGCAGTCCGCCGTCGATATGAACGAACACTTTGCCGCTGCGCGCAAGCGTGCGGGCCTGCTCGTCATTCAACCCGCGCACCAGCGCGAGCTTTTTCGCGATGTCGCGATATTTATCGAAATCCCTCAGGTTCTGCGCGGAGGAAATCACGGCGAAATACCAGTCGCGGCCTTCCGTGGTCTTCCCTGCCTTGACCAGCTTCAGCTTGTCCGTCGACGCGGCCAGCTTCTGGAAGTACGCAAGCGACTGGTCATAGCTGGCCAGGAAAAAATCCTCGCCGACCTTGTGGCCCAGCACCGATTCAGGCGTCGGAACTTCGGCGAAAACCGCCGAACACAACAGCACGAGCGGAACGAACCTCATAAGAGACTTAGGCTATCATTTTGATGTGCGGGCGCGTAGCTCAGGTGGATAGAGCATCAGCCTTCTAATTTCAGGTTCGATTGAAAACAGGGAGGATGGAATTTTCCTAGTCGCTGTTCCGCCCACCAAATTCATTGAGTTTTCAGATCAGGCGTTCTGGCGGCTGCGGATGGTGTTCAAAATGGTGTTCGCCTCCTATATGGGCTGCGGACTTGATTACGGGATGCCCCAGCCGCTATACGCGGCATCGTTGTAAATTCCTAGACCTCCACCGAGGGGCAGGTTGTTGTGGTCGAATTGATCGATTGCCGAATAGATCGGAGCCTGCTTGAACGGAATATGGATCGCACTTGCTGTTCCATTCTTGATGCGGCTGGCGAGGGCAGGAGGCCAGTAGCCGGAATGCTCGCTCGGGATGCGGATGGCGTAGCTGATACCCGTGTAGGCAACGATTATTGGAATCCCGTAGGTATCGACGGCTTTCTCGATTTCGAACGGAACCCAGTCGGTATCGAAGCGCGTAGTGTCGCCAACGATGAGGAGCATGTTCTTTGAATTCCGCAACCGCTCCATGAGGCCGGCTCGCAGGGTCGATTTCTGGCTGCTATCACGGACGGCCGAAAACTTTTCATGCGTGTTGATGATCTGGAAATCGTGATGCTTGTTGGCATTCCAGGCGCATAAAAGGTTGTAGTAATCGATGTCTGAGTTGCCGCCCGGAACGTTGGTCCCGTCAGCGTGAAATGCAACGTAGGTGCCGTTTCTGTATGCCATCCCGCTATGCCTCCCAGTGTTCTTTAACCTCTCGCAGATCGATGTCCTCGAACCGGTCACGCCGAAGTACGATGCGTATTGTCTGCGTTATTTCGTGAGCCTTGGATTCGGTTATTGCGGATAGAATCACAAGGTTCAGAAGATCCCGTGTCGGAAGATTGAGCCCGGAAAGACCACTACCGACCAGCGGCAGCGTCAATGGATACCCATTGCATTCGGTCCGGGCGCGCTGCCATAAGCGGTGGAGAGCACGCCACATCAGTTCAACATCGGAGTAAACCTTGCAGTTCGCGTGGTTGGTTTTAGATAGGGCGAACAGGATGTAGCGTTCTTCGTTGACGCGGATCAGCGCAGTTGTTCCGATGGAGTAGCAGAGCTTTTTCCCGCAGGCCTTGTCAGCGACCTGCGTCGGCGCTTCGTTCCTCAATTCTGCGGCGAGCTGGTTGTCA
>JAIQFJ010000119.1 GCA_020073325.1 Terriglobia bacterium
TAGGTAAACGGGTCGGTCGGACTCGTTTCGAACAGCAACGATTGCAGCAGCCGCGTCAGCCCGATCGCCCCGGCGATTCCCACTACAATCCCGACGGCCACCATGACCAACCCCTGCCGCAGGACCATGGCCACAATCGATTCGCGCGACGCACCCAGCGCCAGGCGGATTCCCAGTTCGTTCGTCCGCTGCGCGACCGTAAGAGCGATCACCGCCGCGATACCCGCCGCGCTGATCAACAGAGCCAGACCGGCAAAGAGCCCGAGAAGCATCGTCGTCACGCGCGGCGATGCGACCGCCTCCCGTTCCCAATGTTCGATTGACTTGATCCGATCCACGGCCAGTTGCGAATCGATATCGTGCAACAGGGCGCGAACCGCTGTCCCCATCGACTCGGGATCGACCTGCGTCCGAATCACCATTTGTGCCGCGAATCCGTTCTGGAACAGCGGTATGTAGACCTCGTCTTTCACCGCGTGCTCCAGTCCGTATTCGCGAACATCGGCGGCGATGCCGACAATCCGCGCCCAATGCTGCCCCTGGTCGAAGCTGATACGCCTGCCGACGGGATCTTCGGTCGGCCAGCGATGATTCTTCATCGTCTGATTGATCACCACCACCGGCGGCGCGCTCGTGTCGTCATGATCCGTGAAACTGCGCCCGGCCACGATCGGCTGGCGAACTGTCTGAAAGTAGTCGGAACTGACCACGGTTGTATCCACCAGCGGGGCCAGTTCACCGGCCGAGAGCGGCCTCCCCTCGATGACAAAATTCACCGAGCCCGGCCCGCTGACAATGCCCGTCGGACTGAACGGAAAATTCGAAGCCAGCGCGGCGCTCTGCACCCCTCCCATCGATCCGACGCGCTGCAACACACTTTTTGCCAGCGTCGTGAGTTGTGAAGCCTGGGTGATCTTCGTGAAGTTCGGGCTCAGCCGCATGGTCAACAGGTGATCCGCCGCGAACCCGGGGTTCACCTGCATCAACCGCTCGAAGCTGCGAATCATCAGCCCCGCGCCGATCAGCAGCATGAACGAAACCGCGACCTGCGCCACCACCAGCGCCCCGCGCAGCCGATTCCCGCCCAGGCTGGTCATGGATCGCGATCCCGAATGCTTCAGCGCCTCCCCCGCATTCTTCGTAATCGAAAACGCGGGAGCCAGCCCAAACAGCAATCCCGTGAGCAATGCGATTCCCAATGTGAACAGCAGCACCGGCGTATCCATGCGAATCTCGCCCGCGCGTGTGGTGAATTTTTGGGCGAATTTCGAAAGCAATGACAGCGCGCTCGGCGCGATCAGCAATCCCACGCCGGCGCCGGAAATCGCCAGCAGCATGCTCTCGGCGAGAACCTGGCGCACCAGTCTTCCCTTGCCCGCGCCGAGCGCCGCGCGAACGGCCAGTTCGCGTCCCAGTTTCAGGAATCGCGCCAGCAGCAGATTCGCGACATTCGCGCACGCGATCAGAAGCACCAATCCCGCCGCACCCAGAAGAACCAGGAACGTCGTCCTTCCGCGCTTCGCCAGATCCTCACGCAACGCCGCGATGTTCATCGCATAACCGTAGCTTGCCGGATAAGCATCCGGATTCGCCTTCACCATCTGCCCGGCGACGGTCGAAAGGTCTGCCTGGACCTGCTCCATCGAAACTCCCGGCCGCACGCGCGCGAACGCCGTCATCAGCCGCGCTTTGCGATTCGCGATGAACTGCGGCGACGAGCGGGTGGGACACTGCGACGTCGGCATGTACACGTCGTTCTCCACGGGATACTGCGGAATCGGCGGCAGCACGCCGATCACCGTGTGCGGCCGATTATTCATCTGGAAAATCTTGCCGACAATGTTCGGGTCCGACCCGTGCCGCGAGCGCCAGTATTCATAACTCAGCACGAGCACCGCGTCCGCGCCGTGATCTTCGTCGCTCGCGACAAAGGTCCGCCCCAGAATCGGCTTGATCCCGAGGACGTCGAAGAAATTCGCCGATACGACAGCCGTATTCACGCGCTCCGCCGAATCGTTCGCCAACAGCAGGAAATTCATCGAGTGATGCTCGACCACGGATTCCAGCGTATGGCTCATCTCGCGATAGTCCGTGATCTCGTGTACCGAAAACGGGACGTTCGCCGGGCCGCGGCTCGACTTCTGGTGCAGGATCACCAGCCGGTCGCCGTCTTTGTACGGCAGCGGCCGCAGCAGGACGCCATACACGACGCTAAAAATCGCGGCATTCGCTCCGATTCCTAAAGCAAGCGTGAGAATCGCAATCAGGCTGAACGCCGGATTCTTTGCGAGAACACGAAACGCGTAGCGGATATCTCGAAACATATGCGCCTTCCTCGAAGCAACGGACGGGCCATGCGCAAATCAGTTAGCTACACTGACGACATGGTTCGTTTTTCTCTCACGATTCTGCTCGCTGCTTCGCTTCAAGCCGCCAGTCCCTACACCGGGCGCTGGGATCTCACCATCCAGTCCACCAGCGAAATGTATCCCGATTGGCTTGAAGTTACCGAAGACGGGGGCGCGCTGGCTGCCCGCGTGCAACCGAAGGACGGCAGCGTCCATCCCGTCACGAGCATCAGGACCGAAGGCTCCCAATTGCTGGTCGAATTCAAGTGGAGCGGCCGGACAATCAACTGGGATTTGTCCGCAAATGGGAATCGGCTGACCGGTTCTCAGAAAAGCTCGCGCGGCGAATCGGCCCAGGTCACCGGCGTGCGCGCGCCGGCGCTGAAGCGCCCAATGCCCAAATCGTGGACGAAGGCGGAACCGATCTTCAATGGCAAGGATTTGACAGGCTGGAAGCCGATGAATCCTGCAAACAGTCACTGGGATGTGCAGGACGGCGTGCTGGTCAACGTCACCAAGGGCTCAAATTTGAAGACGGTCGGCGAGTACGAGGATTTCAAATTGCACTTCGAGCTGAACTGCCCCGACGGCGGCAACAGCGGCTTCTATCTGCGCGGCCGTTACGAAATTCAGATCGCCTATGAAAAGGAGCCCGACAATTTTCACAGCATGGGGTCGATCTACGGAATGCTCGCACCGTCGGTGGAAATGCCGCGCAAGCCCGGCCAGTGGGAAGCTTTCGACGCAACGCTGGTGGGCCGCTGGCTGACGCTGGTCCGCGACGGAAAGACGATCATCGACAACCAGGAGATCGCCGGCATCACCGGCGGCGCGCTCGATTCGAAAGAAGCTGAGCCCGGCCCCTTCTACATCCAGGGCGACCACACCGGCGGCATGAAGTACCGCAACATCACGATCTCGGTGCCGCGAAAATAGCCGGCGCGCTCCTTAGAACGACAGACGCAGCATCAACTGGATCTGCCGCGGAGTCCCCGTCCCGATCGGCGTCGTATTCACCGTCGACTGAATGATCCCGAACTGCGCCGGCACGGTGACATCGCCGGTCGGATCGCCATACTGCGCCCGATTCAGAATGTTGAACGCCTCGCCGCGAATTTCCAGCCGGAGCCGCTCCGTGACCGCGATGCGGCGCGCCAGGTTCAAATCGATCTGATACAGCGACGGTCCGCGCCCTAAATTCCGCCCCGCGTTCCCGAACGTCCCCGGCGCGGGAATCGAAAATGCCGCCGGATTGAACCACTGCGCGACCGTCTGCCCGCCCGCCGGAATCAGCGACGCTCCGGGCACCAGGTTCGGCCGCTGGGTCAGGTTGTATCCGCCCGGAACATCCGGCGCCGCGCGGCTCACCGTAATGTTCACCGGCCTCCCGCTGCGCGCCACGGCGATTCCTCCGAGCGACCATCCCCGCAACGCCGGCCGCAGAAAATTCGCCCGGTAGGGAATCTCGTACACCGAATTCAGCGTGAAAAAATGGCGGATGTCGTAGGAACTCGACGCGCGCTCGCAAGCGCGGCAAAATACATTTTCGGGAGTCGTCGCGTCCGTCTCGCCTCCGCCCAGCGACCCGTCATTGATCGCGTGCGACCACATATAATTCGCCGACACCAGCCATCCCGCGCGCCATCGCCGCGCCGTCGAAATCTGCAGCGCTTCGAACGTACTGTTGCTGTCGTTCGTCCGATACTCCACCTGTCCGAACTGCGGATAGGGCACACGTCCCGTCACCGGATCCGCGATATTCGCCGCCGTGATCGTCTGCAAATCGGTGCCCTTGTTCCCCAGGTACGCCACCGTGCCGATCACATTCGCCGGCAACTCCTGCTGGATCGAAAAACTCCACTGCGACGCGTACTCGTCCTTGCGGTTCCGGTTCTGCGCGCGCGGCGACAGGATCCCCGGCGTCACGGCCAACAGCGAATCGATCGGAAACGCGAGTCCCGCGATTTGTTTCGAACTCAACGAGTATCGGGCCACATCGTTCGACGCCGGCAGGTTCTGATCCTCCAGTTGTCCGTCGCCGTGATACATTCCGAAGCCGGCGCGAATTACTGTCTTAGGCCGCACCGCCCACGCCAGCCCGACCCGCGGATCGATATCGCCGGTGCGCGGCGACGAGAACGGCGCGCCCGGTGCGCAGAATCCGCCGCATGTTGCGAAATCGAACGGAATCGCGCGCCCGTCCTGCTCGTGGAACACATTGAAGAACGAGTACCGCACGCCGACGTTCAGCGTGACATTCGAAGCGACCTTGTATTCGTCCTGCACGAAGGAAAACACCTGCGTCTTGCGCAGGCGCTTCAGCGGCAGTGTGCCGGTCACACTTGCCGAATCCAGAAGATTCGACTGAAAGTTCGCGCGGCTTGTGTACGTCAGCGTGCCGTCCACCGAACTCCCCGGATCGGTGAGGACGCGGCGAACCTCCGCGCCGAATTTCACGACGTGCCGCCCGCGCGTGAGCGTCACGTTGTCGATCGCCGCCGCCGACGTGTCGTCTTCTTCCTTCGTCTTCGCGCTGCTCACCGTGGTGAATCCGGTCACCTTCAGGCTATAGCCGAGCGGAGTCGCCTGCGCGCTGCGAAACGCCACCTGGTTGAACCCGAGCCTCGCCTCATTCAGCATCGACGGCGAAATCGTCTCGCTCCATCCCAACACGCCATTGATCGGACGCGCGTCCGCGATCGTGCGGTCGCGCAGGTTGCCCAGCGGCGCATCGGTCACCGACTCGTCCACGTTCACCCGCAGAAACATCGTCTCTGCATCCGTGAACCGGTGATCGAAGCGCACCATCCCGGAGCTTTCATCGGCGCGCTGCGGACTCAGCCCGTTGAAAATATCCGTCGTCGGATCCGACGCCTGCCGCTGCGTCCCGGTCGGAAACGCGTTGATCAGCGGCGCGATCGCGGGCGTTTGCGCGATCGCCGCGGCGCGATAAGAAGCGCTCGGTGTGAATCCCCGCAAGGCCTGGTCCAGCCGCTGATTCAGCCCCTCGAATGCCGCGAAGAAAAAGGTTCGATTCTTCACGATCGCCCCGCCCGCGTCGGCACCGTATTGATTCAGCCGGAACGGCTGCTTTCCCGCCGCGAAGGGATTGCGCGCATCGAAGACGTCATTGCGCAGGAACTCGAACAGATCGCCGTGAAACGCGTTGGTGCCGCTGGCCGACGCAAGCACGATCTGCGCGCCGGATCCGACGCCCGTCTCGGCCGGAAACATCGTGGAATCCACTTTGAACTCCGCAATCGACGACGTCGGAATCGCCAGCCGGATTTGCGACTTCTGCGGCTGATTCGAAATTCCGCCCGCATCGACGCCGTCGAGCGTGAAATTATTGTCGTCGCGCCCGTGTCCCGCGAATCGCACGCTGCGCTGATCCGACGTTCCAGGATCCACCGCGCCCGCCACCTGCGGCAGCATCGCCGCCCAGTTCCGCCCGTTCAGCGGCAATTCTTCCACCTGCGCGCGCTCGAATCGATTCCCCACCGACGGCGACACCTGATCGATCTCGCTCACCCGCGCCGTCACGCCGACGGTTTCCGACCGCTCCGCCAGCGGCAGAGTAACCCGCACCGCGCGCGTTTCCCCCAAAGACAACCGGACAGGCTCGATCCGCATTTCGCGAAATCCGTCGTGCGAGACCGCCAGCGAATAATTTCCAAGCGGCAATCCGTGGATCGAAAAATCGCCCGACTCCGCCGTGGTCGCCGCGCGCACAAGTCCGGTCTGCTGATTCTGTACCTGTACGCGAGCCCCCGGAATCGATCGCCCCTGAGGATCGTGCACGGCGCCGGTCAGCGACGCCTGTTCATACTGCGCGCAGGCCAATACCCCCGTCGCGAAAAAGAGAATGAGAGAACGCTGCATAGAAGAAATTTATTCTCGCAGCACCTGATGAAAAATGCGTGACACTACTACTCAGTGTCGTAATTCGGCACCCTCGCCCAGCCGCGCGCGTCAGCGCGGGGTCCCCGTCTTATCTGTAGTTAAACGCGAGCCATACGATCAGTCCCACCGCGCCCGGCAGCAGAATCTCCACCCAATTGCGCCGCAGGAATTGATTCCAGCGCGCCCCCTTGAACCGAGGCACCGGAGCCGCCTCGGGCGTCTGGCTCTTTTTCGTCAGCGACGACGCCAGCCGCGTCCGCAGACTCGACGGCATCCCGTTCAGCGCCCGCACGATTTCTTCGCGTCCGCGCCGGTCCGCGATCAGGATCGTGGCCGAATTGAAGCTGTTGGTGGAATCTTCCAGTTCCTTGCGGAGCCGCGGAGGAACGTCGTTCACCGAGCGGAATACCTGCGTCTTGCCGCCCTTGGCGATGAAGATCGTCGATGTCTTTATCGTGAGCCGATTCATGATCCGCCCTTCACCGCGGGCTTTTCAAACGGTGCCGACGCCTTGTCTAAAGAGCGCGGAGGCACGCGCGCAGGTTCACTTCCCGCGTGACTCAAAGTCACCTCGATGAACCCCAGCGCGGCCTTCGACAGCGCTTTATCCTTCCTATAGATTAGTCCAATTTGCCGTTCCATGGGTTCCGGCCCGAGCGAGATCGCCACCAGCCGCCCGCTCATGACTTCCTCGCGGCAATGCGCACCCGCGACGAATCCGATCCCCAGCCCGGCCAGCACGAAGCGCTTGATCATCTCGGTGGAATCCAGTTCCATCGAAATCTTGATCTGGTCCTCGACAGGCTCCATCCAGTTGTGCAGCCGGTTCCTTCGAGCTCCCGTCTTCGGCATCAGCAGCGGCTGGCCGATCAGATCCTCGGGAAAAATGCGCAGCTTCGACGCCAGCGCGTGCCCGGCAGGCACCACCGCCTTCACTTCATCCGAGTGAATCTTCACCACCTGCACGCGCTTCTCTTTCACCGGAAGCTGCGTGATCCCGAAATCGGCCTGGTTGTCGACGATCGCATCCACCACGCGCGCCCCAAACGACCGGTCGATCAGGATCTGCACATTCGGGAACTGCTTTTTATATTCGAAAAAGACGCGCGGCAGCACGTAAATGCACGTCGCCTCGTTCGCCGCGATCACCAGTTCGCCGCGAGGAACGCGCTCCAGCTCGTTGATCGAATTCTGCGCCCGGCGCCGCAAATCCAGGATCTGTTCGGCATATTCCGCGAAAATCCGCCCGGCCGGCGTCAGCGCGATCTTCGTGCCCAATCTCTCAAACAGCGGAGCATTCAATTCCTGCTCCAGTTGCCGGACCTGCGCGCTCACCGCCGGCTGCGTCCGGAAACACGTCTGCGCGGCCTTCGAGAAACTCTTCAGGCGGACGATTTCCAAAAACGTGTGAAGCTGGTCGAGGTCCATCGGCCTGTTTGACCTACAATTTTAACATCGGCATTGAAAGCGCTAATCTCCACACTGCTCCTCGCCGCCCCGCTTTTCGCCCAGGGACCCGAAAACGTTCTCGTCGTCGTCAACGATAATTCCCCCGTCTCGCGCGAAATCGCCGAATACTATGCCCGCCGACGCGCCGTGCCGATGCGCAATCTCTGCCGCATCAAAACCACTGCCGAAGAAAACATCCCGCGGGCCGCCTACAACGCCGAAATCGCCGCGCCGATCGCCGGCTATCTCCGCAAGAACAACCTCGCCGAATCGATCCTGTACATCGTCACCACCGCGGGCGTTCCGCTGCGCATCCCCGGAGGCGGCAGTGCGATGAACACCGAAAGCGCCTCGGTCGACAGCGAACTCGCTCTGCTCTATCTCGACATGCACACCGGCCGCCCGCATGCGCTTCCCGGCTCCCTGCCCAATCCGTTCTTCGGCAAGCGCGGCGCAAAATTCACGCATCCGCAGTTTCCCATCTACCTGGTGACGCGACTCCAGGCCTACGATTTCAACGACGTCAAAGCGATGATCGACCGCTCGCTCTCCGCCGCCAATCGCGGAAAATTCGCCATCGATCTGCGCTCCTCCGGCGACGATCCCGGCGACAACTGGCTCCGCAGCGCGGCCATGCTGATTCCCAAGGACCGCGTCATTCTCGACGAATCCACCAAGGTCCTCTACAACCAGAAGGACGTCATCGGCTACGCGGCCTGGGGGTCGAACGACAAGAATCGCCGTGAACGTTTTTTGCATTTCCAGTGGCTCCCCGGCGCGGTCGCCACCGAGTTCGTTTCGACCAACGCCCGCACCTTCGCTCGCCCGCCTGAGAAATGGAACCTCAGCGACTGGAACTCGCCCCAACTCTGGTTCGCCGGCAGCCCCCAAACCATGACCGCCGATTTGATCCAGGAAGGCGTCACCGCCGCCACCGGCCACGTCGCCGAGCCCTATCTCGCCCTCAATCCCCACCCCGAATTTCTGCTCCCGGAATACTACAAAGGCCGCAACCTCGCCGAAAGCTACTACATGTCTCTGCGCGGCCTGAGCTGGCAAAACATCGTCCTCGGCGACCCGCTGTGCAGCCTCGGCAAACCATAGTGACCTAAACAAAACCCCGGCCTCACGAGCCTGTGTGAAAATGATCGGCGTCGGCCGCTTCCTGCGGTCGCGGTTCATTAAAACCGCTGATTCAGTAGGATGCCGACAAGAACCGCGACCGCAGGAAGCGGCGAACATTCGGTTTCACACAGGCTCTCACGGCACGGCTCCCGCATAACGAACTTTGCTATCATTCGACCGCATGAGCGCTTATTCCATCGGTGTCGATCTCGGCGGCACCAATCTCCGCGCCGCCGCTATTGACGACCGCGGCAAGATGATCGAAAAAATCTCCGGCAGCACTCATATCAAGGAAGGCCGCGACGCCGTCGTGAACGACATGGTGCAGGCCATCGACTCGCTGCGCAAGCGCATCCCCGGCGATCTGGCCGGCGTCGGCATCGGAGTCCCCGGCTTCATCCTGATCGAAAAAGGCGTCATCGTCGGCTCGAACAATCTCGCGCCGCTCGAAAATTACCCCATCCGCGACGAGATCGAGAAGCGCCTCGGCACCAAAGTGATTCTCGAAAACGACGCCAACGCCGCCGCGCTCGGCGAAAAATGGATCGGAGCCGGAAAAGACGTGAACGATCTGGTGCTGCTCACGCTCGGCACCGGCGTCGGCGGAGGCATCGTCTCGGACGGGCGTGTCCTTGAAGGCAGCGTCGGCATGGCCGGCGAGATCGGACACATCACCGTTGTCCCGAACGGCAACCCCTGCGGCTGCGGCAATACAGGCTGTCTCGAAAAACACGCCTCCGCCACCGCCATCGGCGCGATGGCCCGCCTGATTGGACTCGGCGCCGACCTCACCGCGCTTGACGTCTACAATCTCGCCGTGAAAGACGACCGCCGCGCCAAAGCGATTTTCACGTCGATGGGCCAACACCTCGGCATCGCCCTCGCGACGCTGATCAATATTTTCAACTTCCCGCTCTACCTTCTGAGCGGGGGCCCGCTCCCCGCCTGGGATTTCTTCGCACCCGCGATGATCGCCGAGGTCGAAAAGCGTTCTTTCACCTATCGCAACGCCCCGACGCGCATCGAAAAAGCGACCCTCGGCAACGAAGCCGGCCTCTACGGCGCCGCTTATCTGCCGTTGCTCCACCGCCATTAACTGACAACTCAGCGCTCGACGCTCCCTTTGGTCGCGGTTCATTCGGGCACGCTCGATTTGATGAACCGCGACCGCAGGCACCGGTGGTCGCGGACATTTTCACGCCCCGTCCATATAGCACGGTTTATCTACTCTTACTGCCCCCCTAAACGGCGATCGCCTGACAACCCAGCGACCGCCGCGCCCTTTGGTCGCGATTGATTCGGACCACACACGATTTGATGGACCGCGATCGCAGAAGGCAACGCTCGTCGTAAGCCCCGCCAGTCAGAGTCTGTGTGAAAACTGAACGTTCGCCGCTTCCTGCGGTCGCGGTTCATTGCCGGCATCCCGCTGAATCAGCCGTTTAAGGAACCGCGACCGCAGGAAGCGGCCGACGCCGATCATTTTCACACAGACTCGTCATGGCGGGGGCTCGCCCGCCATGAACCATTCCCCTCTAAATCGACCCTATAAAATCTTTGATTACGCTTCACACCTGACTTGCCGCATACTAAAAACACCCGCGGCCAGCACGCATTGGCCGCTGATTCGGTCCCTGTTCCCACCGGCATTTCCACACTTCTGGAGGAGTTGTGTCGATACGCCTTTTCGTTCTTTGCGCGACGCCCCTATTCGCGCAGTTCGGCCGCACCGCGATCATTCGTGGCGAGCTGCAATTTGAATCATCCGCATCCGACGACTATCAGGTCGAAGTCACCGGCTGCACCGGCGGCGGCGCCGTCACCCGCGGCTGGCTCAGCAACAGCAATCGTTTCGAATTCGACGACCTGCAACCCGGCTGCAAAGTCGTCCGCGTCGTGGCCGGACCGCAGCCCACGCCGGTGAAGGAAACACAAATCTACGCCGATACCATCGGCATCCCAGTCACCATTCGTATCTCCGCAGAAAAGCGCGACCAGCCCGGCGGCCTCATCTCCGCCGAGCGCCTCCGTCACCCCTTTCCCGAAAAAGCAGTCCGCGCCCTTGCCGACGCCAGTCAACTCTACAAGGCCGAGCGCTACACCGAAGCCGCGAAAAAACTCCGCCCCATTACCGACCACTATCCCGAATTCTGGGAACTGCACCTCGGCCTTGGCGTGATCGAAATGAAACTCGGCAACCTCGAAATCGCCGCCGATCATTTTCTAAAAGTCCGCGAGCTGAATCCGAAATCGTTCCTCGGAGCGCTCGACGCCGGTTTCGCCCTGGCTAAACTCAATCGCCTCCCCGAAGCCGAACAGGCCGCAAACGCCGCCATCGCGATCGACCCGCAAAACGAGATCGCCCACCTGCTCCTCGCCCGCATCCGCTCCACCCACCCCGCCCCAACCGACAATTGATCGTTTGGATGTGAAACACGCAGCAAGCCCCGCCAGTAAGAGTCTGTGTGAAAATGATCGGCGTGGGCCGCTTCCTGCGGTCGCGGTTCCTTAAACGGCTGATTCAGCGGGATGCCGGCAATGAACCGCGACCGCAGGAAGCGGCGAACGTTCAGTTTTCACACAGACTCGTAATGGCGGGGGTGAGTCGCACAACGTCGTCGACCCACGTGGAGCGAGCTTCAGCTTGCCATGCCCGGCTTCGAGCCGGGCATTCCCCTCGCGATCTAGAATAAGTCGTGCCCCTCTTCGCCGCGATCGAGAAAATCGTCGGCCCTCGCGGCTACCTCCATAAGCCCGAAGACCTCGCCCTCTACGAATACGACGGCGGCATCGACAAGTCCCGCCCCGACCTCGTCGTTTTCCCCGAATCCACCGAGCAAGTCGCCGCGATCGTAAAAGCCGCCGCCGAGGCGCAAATCCCCATCGTCGGCCGAGGCGCCGGCACCGGACTCAGCGGAGGCGCCATCGCCCGCGCCGGAGGCGTCATCGTCTCCTTCGCGCGCATGAACCGCATCCTCGAAATCGACCTCCCCAACGAACGCGCCATCGTCCAGCCCGGCGTGGTCAACATCGACATCACCAGCGCCGTCGAAGCCGACGGCTATTTCTACGCGCCCGACCCCTCCAGCCAGCGCGCCTGCACCATCGGCGGCAACGTCAGCGAAAATTCCGGCGGACCGCACACGCTCGCCTACGGCGTCACGACGAATCACGTCCTCGGCATCGAGGCCGTCCTTCCCGACGGGTCCATCATCGATACCGGCTCCAATTACGATCAGCCCGGCTACGACCTGACCGGACTCCTGGTCGGTTCCGAAGGCACCATGGCGCTGGTCACGAAAATCATCGTGCGGCTGATGCGCAAGCCCGAAGTCGTCACGACACTGCTCGCCATCTACGACCGCCCCGAAGATGCCGGCGACACCGTCGCGCAGATCACTGAACGAGCCATTACGCCCGTCGCCATCGAAATGCTCGACGGCCCGCTCCTGCGTATGATCGAGGACGCGGTCCACGCCGGCTACCCGCGCGACGCCGCCGCCGTTCTTCTCATCGAACTCGAAGGTCTCAAAGAAACCGTCGACGAACAGATCGACCAGATCCGCGCCGCATGCGCTCTTTGCAAGGCTCGCGAGGTTCGCGTCGCCGCCAATGCCGAACAACGAGAACTGCTGTGGAAAGGACGCAAGAACGCCTTCGGCGCCGTCGGCCGCTTCAGTCCCGCCTACTACGTGCAGGACGGCGTCGTCCCCCGCACGCAGATCGCCCCGACCCTCCGCTTCATCGAGGAAGTTTCCAAACGCCACGACGTCGCCATCAGCAACATCTTCCACGCCGGCGACGGCAATATGCATCCCCTGATCATGTTCGACCCGCGCGTCCCCGGGGAAATGGAGAAGGTGCGCCGCGCCAGCGACGAGATTCTCGAATACTGCGTCCAGGTCGGCGGCTCCATCACCGGCGAACACGGCGTCGGAATGGAGAAAATGGAGATGATGGACCGGCAGTTCACCCCCGCCACTCTGGACACCATCGCCGCGTTCAAGAAATTGTTCGACCCCGGCTGCCGTCTAAACCCCGGGAAGGTGCTCCCTACAGGTCGCGGCTGCATGGAGATCCGCCAGCGCCCAGGAGATTTAAGCTTATGAAGTACGCTTTTCTCGCCCTTTTGTTATTGGGATTCTCGGTTTTTGCCGAAAAGAAGCCGCTATCGGGCCAGGCCGGCAACGACGATATCGAACTCGTCGGCTCCGTGCTCATCGATCCCGCCGAAATGAGCCAGGCTCTCGGCGGCGACCTCAGCAAAGGCTATGTCATGGTGCGGATCAAGGCCACGCCCAAGACCGATAAGCCCCTGCGCATCGGCCCCGACGATTTCACCATCATCAGCCGCAAGGACGGCCAGCGCTCCGGCGCACTCGAACCCGGCCAGATCGCCGGACGCGGCGCACTTGTCGTCAAAGCATCGCCCAACCAACCAGGCGGCGAGGGCACTATGACCAACGGTCCCATCTGGGGCGGTATCGCAGGAATTTCGCGCGGCACCAGCGCCGGCAACACCGCCGGAGCCGATGGCGGCGTCGAAGCGAAGGTCGATAACGAATCCAAAGGAAAAGACAACCCTCTGCTGGGGATCCTCAAAGCCAAACAACTCCCCGACAAGGAAACCCAGGAGCCGATCGAAGGTCTTCTCTACTTCGCCATCGACGGAAAGATCAAGCCCAAAGACCTGGCGGTCATCTATAAAGGTCCAGCCGGCAAACTCGTCATGGAATTCGCCAATCCGAAATAACGCCTTCGCCGTCGCGCCGTCCCGTCCCGTCCATACCCGTCCGGGAAGCTCGGAATCCTCGCTGGACGAAGCGGACCCGACACCGAGCCGCGCGCGTCAGCAAGCGGGTTCACGATCAACCGCTGTCTTTCTCCAAAAAGAAAAACCCGCGCTGATCGCTCAGCGCGGGGCAAGTTGAACTACGAAAGGGACCTTAGGAAGCTTTGCGCCTCCGGGCAAATCCCAGACCTACCAGCCCGACGCCCATCATTCCCAGCGCCGCCGGCTCCGGAGTCTGTGAATTCACCACATTTTCATCCGTGATCGTCATCCCCAGCGTGGATTCTCCGAGCGAACCCGGAACCCCACTGTTCGGCGAAAAAAGCGTGTCCGCCGCATTGATGGTGTAGATCACCGTATCTGTCAGACCGGTCACCGTCACCGGCGATCCGCTATACGAACCGACTTGCATCGTGCTCGAATCGAACGCGATTCCGCCCGTGATGTTCGCGGTCCCCGCATCGTTGTTGGCCGCAACGTCTGGAGCCGTTTCCGAAATGAGCAAAGCCACATTCAGCACTCCCAATCCCAAAGTGATTGAAGTTGCGTTTGAAACGCATCCTAACCCCGCGCATGTCGAAACAATCGTCCCGTAGAACGCCGCCGTGCCGTTGGAAGCGTTCAGGCTGTTTGTCAAGTTGTTAAAGGATAGCGTGATGGTCTCGTCGCCGGCCTGATCGGTGAGAGAAATGGCGCTGCTGCCGCCGCCCGAGCATCCGCTGATTGTATCGGTGTTGGAATTAACAGCGTCCGTAAAGGTGCCATTGGTGCAGTTGAATAGTCCGGACGTGCTGTAGGTCACGGTGGCGCCGGCCGTCGCCGTAAAAAACAAGGCGAGGGAGAGCGCGAAAACAAGTTGCTTCACGACAGTACCTCCGAGAGGAGAGTTATGGAACTACCAGTACATTGTACGTTCTAGTTCTAGTACTCGTCAAGCAGAAAATGGACATAGATATAATCAGCTAACTGCTAGCAGTTCATATACTTGACATATCAAATTGGCTTGGAATAGCGTATGCCAAAAAACAATACTCCTTTACAAATATGTAACGTTTCGCGAGCCTACAGCCCCGAACCCCGCGCAAGCGGCGGATTCGATAGAATCTCAATTTGACGCTCCTTCGATCTGCTCTCCTCGAATCGCTGCCCTGGCTCGACCATGGATTCGGCACCCGCTCCGCGCCGATCGATCAGAACAGGATGGCGAGCCTCCGCCAGATTCACTCGAATCTCTGCTTTACCGCTTCGAGCGCGGGATGCGCCGGCGAAGGCGATGCGCTCGTTACGGCGGAATCCGGCCTTGCCGTCTCGGTCCGCACCGCGGATTGCCTGCCGGTCCTGCTCGCCGACACCCGTCACCGCGCTGTGGCGGCGATTCACGCAGGCTGGCGCGGGAGCGCTTCAGCGATCGTGGTCGCAGCCTTGCGCCGGATGCAAAACGAGTTCGGAACAGCGCCTGGCGACGTGTTCGCGGCCATCGGCCCCGGGATCGGCGTCTGCTGCTACTTCGTGGGAGAGGATGTTGCTCGAAAATTTGGACACGATCGCGCCGGCTGCATCGACCTTGCCGGGGCGAATCGCGCGCAGTTAGTCGATGCGGGAGTTCCCGCTGCGCACATCGACGTGCTCGGTCTGTGCACCCAGTGTGACCCGGCGCGTTTTCATTCTTTTCGGCGAGACAAAGAGGCTGCCGGACGAATGATTTCTTTTATTCGCGTTGCGGAAAAAACACCTGTCTGAAAACACCACGGGCGCGGCGCCGCTGGATCGCTTGCGGCCCGCGCCCCGGGTGGAGAAAGCGGGTGTGTTGCGCGGATTAGGCTGCGTTTACCAGCAAATCGTCGAGGCTCTCGGAGCCTTCACCGTTCTGGTTGCGATCGGCGATTTCCTGGCACTGGATGCAGAACGCGGTCCACGGCACCGCGGCCAGCCGCTTCGGGCTGATGTCTTCTTCGCAATGCAGGCACACGCCGAACGTGCCTTCGTCGATGCGCCGCAGCGCCGCCCGCACGTTCCGCAGCAGGTTGGATTCGCGGTCCAGATTGCGGATCGCGAGTTCGCGCTCCGCCGCGTGCTGAACTTCGTCCAGCGCATCCGGGCTTTTTTCGATCGCGATTCCCTCGCGGTTCCGCACGAACTGAGCCAGCTCTGCCTGCTTGGCCTCCAGTATGTTTTTGAATTTGTTTAACTCACTCTTTGTCATGGCTGCCTCTCCTGTCTCTTTTCTCTTGTTTTTTTTCTTACTTCGTCTCTGTCTCTTCTTACTAA
>JAIQFJ010000565.1 GCA_020073325.1 Terriglobia bacterium
GGCGGCGCGAAACTCAAATGCGAGCGCGCCGGCGGCCATTCCTGCCGGATCGAAACCTCATTCTGCGCCGACGGCATCCGCCACATCACCGGACGCGATACGCAGCAACAACCCGCCGGCCGCCGCAAGGAGTGATTTGACGGCCTAGTGATGATCGTGGCGCCAGCGCCAGTATTCATCGCGATCGTGTTTGTTCAGCCTTCTGTAGTCGACATGTGGACGATGCGTCTCGATGACCCAGTTGTTGTAGTAGGGAGCCTCCGCATCGCCCCAGACGTGATAGTCGCGATAGTACGGGTCGTAAGCGCGCACTCCAACCTCGCCCGCACACCCGGCCAAAGCGCCCATCATTGCGATTACTGCTGATGCAAGGTATCGTTTCATATTCAGCACCCGGCTTGATAAAGTGCAATCGTCTCTCCGCCGGTAATTCGAACATTCTTTTGACTTCACGTTGCGTCAACACATGAAAAATTTTCCGGCGCCCGGCATTCCCCGCGCACCGGGTTTGCCGCGGCGCAATTCTGAGATAGTCTTGTACCCATGCTGCGCTGGCTCCTGCTCACCGCCTCCGTGTACGCGGCAGACTGGACGACGCTCCGCGACCCGGTCGAACAAGCGTTCACACTCGACGTGCCCCAAGGCTGGACCGTTAAAGGCGGCGCCTTTCGGATGGGATATTCCGACGTGCGCCTGATGATCGACATGACTTCGCCCGACGGCCGCACCAATCTTCGCCTCGGCGACACGGCGATCCCCGCGTACTTCCTCCCCAACCAATTCCACCCGACGGAAGGCGAGATTTACGACCTCGGCGCGCAGGCGCAAATGACGGTCGCGAAGTATCGCACCGGCGATCAATACGCAGCGCTGTATTCCGCCGTGCGGTTCAAGGAACAGTGCGCGAAGCCCGCGCCTCGCGCGGCCGACCCCGGTCCGCCGCTGGAACTCGCCATCGAAGGTTCCGGAAAAACGTCTCCAGGGCAAGCCGCGTTTCGCTGCGACGGGAACCGCGCAACACTGGTCTACGCCTCGACGTCGCTGAGCCAGGGCTTCTGGACCGTCGCGACGCTGGTCAGCTTTATCGCGCCGGTCGACCAGGCGGCCGCAGTCCGCGCGATGGCCGCGCATTCCGTCGCATCGTTCAAGATTTTGCCGGCCTGGCGCGAGCATCAGAAAAAAATGGACGAAGAAGCGCTGATCTATCAGCGGGCGCGCCAGCAGCAACGCCGCCGCGAAATTTCGCAGCAGGTCGCGCAGTTCGAAATGAAGATGCAGGCAATGCGCGCCCAAGTCTCTTCGTTCGAGGCGGGACAAGCCCGGCAAGCGGCGCAAGTCTCCGCCTTCGGCGACATTCTCACCGGCGTCACCAAAGTGACCGATCCTCTGGGCAATCCGCGAACGGTCTGGACCGGAACCAAGAGCCGTTACTGGATCAACGGGCAGGGCCGCGTTCTCAACGCCGATGTCTTGCCCGGGCCCGGCTGGCAGGAAATGAAGTAGCTCAGGAGCGCTATGCCATCCTGAAGCGTGCGCCTTCTGCGTCATCCCGACTTTTTGAAGCTCTGGACCGGCCAGACGATCTCGCAAATCGGCTCCCGGATCACGCGCGAAGGCTTGCCGCTGACCGCGGTGGTCGTGCTGGGGGCGACGCCGCTTCAAATGGGGATCCTCAACGGCGCCAGCGGAGCCGCCGTGCTGCTGTTCGGCCTGTTCGCGGGCGCCTGGGCCGACCGCATCCGCCGCCGACCCATCCTGATCGCGACCGACCTCGGCCGCGCGGTTGTCCTCGGCTGTGTCCCGCTGCTCGCCGCGCTGCATCGGCTGGCGATTCCGCATCTTTACGCGATCGGCGCCGCCGCGGGAATGCTGACGATCCTGTTCGACGCGACCTATCAGGCCTACTTGCCCTCGCTTGTCGAGCGCGACAACATTCTCGAGGGCAACAGCAAGCTCGCTCTGAGCGATTCGATCGCCGAGGTCGCGGGACCGGGGCTGACCGGTGTGCTGGTGCAGTGGATCACCGCGCCGCTCGCGATTCTGTTCGACGCGATTTCTTATCTCATTTCCGCCGCGTCCCTGGCGATGATCCGCAAACACGAGCCCGCGCCGGTGCCCCACGAAAATCCGCACATCGGGCGCGAGATTCGCGAAGGGCTGGCGGCGTGCTTCGGCGATCCGATCCTGCGCGCCTTCGCCGCACGCAACGGCGCTGCGGCGTTCTTCATGGGATTTATCGGCAGCCTCTACATCCTCTTCGCGATGCGCGAATTGAAGATGAACGCAGCGCTGCTCGGCGCGATTATCGCCGTCGGCGGCGCGTCAAACCTGCTGGGCGCGTTGATCGCCGAGCGCGTCGTGCATCGGTTCGGCTACGGATTAAGCCTCATCGGAGCGGCTGCGGTCTCCTCGGCGGGAGCGATCCTGCTTGGATTCGCGCACGGTCCGCTCGCATGGTGCGCGGCATTTCTGGTCGCCTCGCAATTATGCGACCTCGGATGGACCGTCTTTAGCATCGCCGAGACCACGATCCGCCAGTCGATCGTTCCGGACCGTTTGCTGGGCCGCGTCAACTCCGCCATGCAGCTTCTGTTTCGCGGCGTGTATCCCGCGGGTGCATTGGTGGGAGGAGCGCTGGCGGGGAGGATCGGCGTCCGCGGGACGATTCTCACCGGCGCGCTGGGATACCTGTGCGCAAATCTCTTTCTGGTGTTCTCGCCGCTGCGCCGGTTCAAGCATTGATGGTGCCTTTTCAGGCGCGACAGCAACGGAGCGCGTCCGTGCTCAGTAAGGCGTCCGCTCGAAGGATTCCGCCGGCACCCGCGACCGCACACGGCGGCTCCCCGGCCATTCCAAACGCATGTCCTTGCAGACTTCGTCGAGCATGTCGACCGTGCAGACTTTGCTTTCCGACGCAAACGCGGTGAGCAGCAGATTGTCGCACACGGCGTTGATCACGCGAGGAATGCCCTGCGCGCGCAGATGAATCTCCGCCATCAGCTCTTCGGAAAACACCGTCTGATCAGGCATCCCCGCGCGTTACAGGCGCGACTCCATGTACTCCACCGCGTCGCGCAGCGTGAACGGCTGCAGGTTGCACCGCAGCACGATGAGCTGCTTCAACTGGCGCAGATTCGGAGCGTCGAGCTTCCGGTCAAGCTCCGGCTGTCCCGCCAGAATGATCTGCAGCA
>JAIQFJ010000120.1 GCA_020073325.1 Terriglobia bacterium
AAGCAGGACGAACTGAAGCTCGCACTGGCCGATGCAGACGAGGGGTTGCGCCGCGAGCCGTCGTGGCGCTTCCGCATCCTGAAGGCCGACATTCTTCTTTCCAATCGCAAGGCTCGCGAAGCACTCGATGTGTTGGCCGCGCCAGAGGACTCGATCACAAACGAGCAGCGCGCGCGGCTCGCGATGCATCGCGGCATGGCGGCGTATTTGCTATCGGATTATGCCCAAGCGCAGTCGGAACTCGACCGCGCGACCGCCTTGGCGGCCGGCATCGGATCGCCTGTGCTCGACGCGGAGATCGGGCTCCGGCGGAGCGGAGTGGAGATTCGGCTGGGCCGCCTCGCCGAAGCCGATTCCACGCTTCGCAACGTGCTCCGAGTCGCTGCCGCGCAAAACGACTCCTATCTGCAGGGTGCGGCGGCGGGCAATCTCGGCGTGATGTTCATGAACTCGTCGCGCTATGACGAGGCGATTTACTGGCTGGACCGGGCGCGGACCGCGTTCGAGTCGCTGCATTCGGCGAGCGGCGTCACACGAGCGGTGGGGAACCTCGGCTGGTGTTATCACAAGCTGGGCGACGACGCGAAGGCGATCGCGTATCTGAGCCAGGCGGAAGACGGATTTCGCAAGAGCGGGAATCGATATGAGCAGCAGATCTGGCTGGGCAATCTCGGCGACGCGGTGCTCGCGCAGGGCGATACGGCGCGGGCGGCAGCGTATTTCAAAGACGCGCTGGCGATTGCGCGCGAGTTGGGCGATCGATACTGGATCGGCTGGTGGGTGAACAATCTCGCGGCGGTGTCCCTCGATCGGGGCGATTTCGCGGAGGCTGCCAGGTACAACGACGAAGCGCTGGAGCTGACCAAGCAGAATCCGGAAAATCAATCGGGGAAATATCCGCGCGTGAATCAGGCGATGATCGCGGCGGGAGAAAAGAAATTCGACGAAGCCGAGAAACTTTATCGCGCGATCCTCGTTGCCGGTTCAAGCGACCCGACGCCGATGCTCGATGCGGAATCCGGGCTGACGGATCTGCTGGTCGCGCAACACGATGACAAACGAGCCGCCGCGGAGTTTCGGGCTGCGATCGGGCTGATCGAAAAGCAGCGGTCGGCGCTGAGTCACGAAGAATACAAGCTGTCTTATTTATCGAGCCTGATTCGTTTCTATCAGCGCTACGTCGACTTCCTGATCGCGCGCGGAGAACCCGAAGCCGCGCTCGAAGCAGCCGAGGCGAGCCGCGCGCGGCTTCTCGAAGAGCGCATCGGCGGCGGGCCTCGCGTGGCGATCGGTGCGGCGGCACTGAAGCAATTCGCGCGCGATTCGCACAGCGTACTGCTTTCCTATTGGCTGGCGCCGGACCGGTCCTTCTTATGGGTGATCGCGCCGGAGGGGATCAAGCTGCACGTTTTGCCGCCGGAAAAACAGATTGCGTCGCTGGTGGACGGCTATCGCAACTTCATCGAGAACCTGCGCGACCCGCTCGATTCGGAGTTTCCATCGGGCAAGAAGCTTTCGGAAATTCTGCTGGGCGAAGTTGACGCGGATCGGATCTACATCGTGCCCGACCGTGCGCTGCACTCGCTCAATTTCGAAACCCTGCCCGATCCGAAAGATCCGTCGCGTTATTGGATCGACCGGGTGACGGTGGAGATCGCGCCTTCGCTCGGCACCTTGATTCAGCCGCGCAAGGCGGCCGCGGCGGCGCGATCGCTGCTGTTGATCGGCGATCCGGAGCCGGTGGTCGAAGAATATCCGCGGCTGCCGTACGCGGCGAAGGAAATCGAGCTGATCAGCCGCGATCTGCCGGCGAATCAGCGCGTGGTGCTGAACGGCGCGAGCGCGTATCCGGCGGCCTACCGCGAGGCGTCGCCTGCGCGATTTTCCTGGATCCATTTTGCGGCGCACGCGGCGGCGAATCGCGAGAGTCCGCTCGATTCGGCGCTGATTCTTTCACGCCGTGATTCCGGCTACACGCTGGCCGCCCGCGATGTGATGAACGTCGCGCTCAATGCGGACCTGGTGACGCTGTCGGCGTGCCGCAGCGCGGGGTCGAAGACCTATTCGGGCGAGGGATTGGTCGGTTTGTCGTGGGCGTTCTTGCGCGCTGGAGCGAAGAGTGTGGTGGCAGGGCTGTGGGACGTCACCGACATGTCGACCGCGACGCTGATGGCCGATTTCTATGAGCAACTGGTGAAAGGCGTCGCACCCGCCGAGGCCCTGCGCGCGGCAAAGCTCCGGCTGGTCCATTCGCGGAGCGCGTATCGAAAGCCGTTCTATTGGGGACCGTTTCAGATTTACGCGGGAGGCCGCGTGTGACAAGTCCTCGTGGGACCACTTCCTAGAAATGCGGCCACGCAATCGCGATCACGAAAAGGTCACGTTCTTTGCGCGCCATCACCGCGGCACCGGTATCGCCGAGAATCTCAGCCACCTTTTTGATCTGAATTTCGTGCCTTGTTTCGATCCGCAACTCCACGTACCTTCCGGGCGCAAGCCGCCATTGCGCGGCGGCAGGGCCTTCGAGTTCGAGGATCGAGGTAGCCACGTGCAGTTCGCCGCCGGCCGGGGTCGCGTCGCGCGCGGCCAGAAAAAGATTCACGACCACGGAACTGATCTTGCGCTTGTCGCCGGCAATCGATCCGAGCCCGGGATCCAGGCTGGTCCGCAGCGAAACCTGGTCGCCAACCACGACCTTGAAGATCCGCTCCATTTCCGACACAGTTTCGTTCAGGTCCACCATTTGCGGTGAACGCTCGTTACACGCCACGATAATTTCGATCTCCCTTAGCGAACGGCGAAAGCGCGGCCGCTATCCTCTTTTCGGGCAGTCGGAGGAATGCCCGGAGAATGCCTTGTTTACGTGGCTCCTAGACACGCACCGCGAAATTCTGTATGGCTGTCGTTGAAAGTCTTACGTTCCAGTGTCTGGTACGTCTAGGATCAACGGAAGGGAGCTAACAGTTAGCTAACGTTTATGGATCGATTCAATCACTTGAGTATGTTACTCTTAACGATACTCGGAGTAGCACGTGCACGTGAGTGTTTCCAGAACGTCCGGGCCGTCGCCCGATGAAGTTCGGGCGCAGCTCGCCAGGATTCTCGGCGATCGGATCTTTCTGCGTTCAGAAAGACTCCGCCGATTCCTGCTGATGACCGTGGAGCGGACGCTCGCGGGCGACAAACAGGACATTTCGGAATACTCGCTGGGGCGCGAAGTGTTCGACCGCAAGCGCAATTACGATCCGCGGATCGATTCAATTGTGCGGGTGGAGGCGCGGCGGCTGCGCAACAAGCTCAACCAGTATTATGGCGACGGCGGTGCGCGCGACCCGGTGGTGATCGAATTTCCGCAAGGCAGCTACGTTCCGGGATTTCGCTATGCGGCTCCCGCGGCTTCGCCCGCGCCGGAACTGAATCCTCGAACGGTCGCGGTGCTGCCTTTTTTGAATATCAGCACCGACCCGGACCAGGATTATTTCTGCGACGGGATCACCGAAGAAATTCTGGACGCCCTGACAGGCGTGCCCGAGTTGAACGTAGTGGCGCGGACTTCGGTTTTTCACTTCAAAGGCGCGAGCGCCGACGTGCGCGAGATCGGTGCCCTGCTGGGCGCGGGTACGGTGATCGAAGGAAGCGTGCGCAAGGCCGACCAAAGCCTGCGGATTTCGGTCAACCTGATCGACGCCTCCACAGGCTTGATGCGATGGTCGGGTAATTTCGATCGCGAGCTGGCGGACATTTTTACGCTACAGTCTGAAATCGCGCGCGCGATCGCGGAGGCATTGCGCGTGACCATCTCTCCGGCGCATCCTCCGCCGCGGAATGTCGAGGCGTATTCGTTCTATCTGAAAGGCCGGTATTACTGGAATCAGCAATCGCAGGCAGGCATTCAGCGCGCGCTGCAGCAGTTCACGCGCGCGATCGCCTTGAATCCGGATTACGCGCCGCCTTACGCCGCGCTCGCCGACGCTTACGGACATCTGGCGACCTGGGGCGCGGTTCCGCCGGGCGAGGGCGCGGCTCGCGCCAGGGAAGCGGTGCTGACGGCGCTGCGGCTGGACGATAGATTGGCCGACGCCAGCGCGACGCTCGGCGGAATCCTCGCTCTGTTCGAATGGCGCTGGGCAGAGGGTGAAACGCTATTTCGACGCGCCCTGGAGCTTCAACCGAGCAACGTTCACGCGATGGAGATTTTCGCGATGGCCCTGCTCTGCCAGGCGCGTTTCGAGGAAGGCCGCGCGATGATCGAAAAGGCCCAGCAACTGGACCCTCTGTCGTCGCGTGGAACCAGGGTCAAGGCATTACTGCACTACTACCGGCATCAGTACGATGAGGCCATCGTGATTCTGCAAAGAAACGCGCCGCTCGATGCGACCAGTCATGAAGACCAGGTGATGATCGGGTGGAATTACACGCGGCAGGACCGATGCGATCAGGCGATCGCGGTGCTGGAGAAGTTGCCGGAAGGTCCGTTCCTGCCGATGAAACTCGGCGGACTCGGCGAGGCTTATGCATGCGCGGGACGTCGTGAGGAGGCGCAGGCGGCATTGCGCGAGCTGAATGCGCTGGCCTCGACGCAATACATCCCGCTCCGAAGCTTCGTGCACATCTACGCAGGCCTCGGCGACTGGGATCGCGTCTTTAGCGACTTCGAAAAATCGTTTGAAGAACACGCGCCCTGGCTTTCCACCGTCATGGTGGACCCACGGTACGACGCCATTCGAAACGATCCCCGCTTCGTCGATCTACTGCGGCGCATGGGCTTGCAATAAACGTGGAAACAGTTTGGCGTCCCCAGGGGGATTCGAACCCCCGTTACCGCCGTGAAAGGGCGATGTCCTAGGCCGGGCTAGACGATGGGGACGCTTCTTGGAAGAAACTTCTCTCTACAGAGTAGCAGTTACAGCGTCTTCAGGTAAGCGAGGACGTCGCTTTTTTCCTCGGCCGTGAGCATGTCGGCGTAGGAAGGCATGCCATTGCCGCCGTCGTTGATGATCGCGCGAATCACGGCGTCGGAAGGCTTCTTGCCATTGGCCAGCTTGTCTTTCTTGAACAGGCCCTTCAGCCCCGGACCCATCTTCTTTTCGGTGCTATCGGCGTTGTGGCACACCGAACAATTCGACTCGAAAACGTCCTTGCCCTTGGCGGCATCGCCCGCGGCGCCTTTGGCCGCTTTCTTATCCTGGCCCACGGCCAGCAGAGCGGCGAAACATCCAACTGCGATCAGACTTTTCTTCATACGCTTTAGTTTACAATTTCGAGAGTATGGCACTCAAACCCGGCGATCGCGCTCCGGAAATCCGCTCCGGCGCGTTCCAGCTTTCGAAGCTCAAAGGCAAGCGCGTGGTGCTGTTCTTCTTCCCCAAGGCCGACACGCCTGGCTGAACGAAAGAGGCGTGCGAGTTTCGCGACGCATCGAACAAGTTCACCAAAGCCGATACCGAGATCGTCGGGATCTCGCCCGATCAAGCCGAGGCGCAGCAGAAGTTCGCCGCCAAGTACGGATTCGGCTATCGCTTCGTTCCGGATACCGACCATTCCATCGCCGAGGCCTACGGAGTGTGGAAAGAAAAAAGCATGTACGGCCGGACGTACATGGGAATCGAGCGCACCACGTTTCTGATCGATGCAGATGGGAAGATCGAAAAAATCTTTCCGAAGGTCAAGCCGGAAGGACACGCGGCGGAGGTTCTGGAAGCGATCGCGTCAGCCTCGTAAACCGCCCATTTCGCGGCCGTCAATATAGATCGGCTTCTCGGGCGGCTTGCCTTCGCACCAGTACTGATCGAAGTTCGTCATGCCTTCGAGTTCGGCCAGGACGTCTTCGTCGAGCACCTGGCGGCCGGTGTATTTCGGCGGCTCCTGCGAAAAGATGGACATGCATGCGTCGCACAGAATTTCAGGTGTGCGCCATTGGTCGCGCGTTGATAAGCCCCAGTTGATCGACGCCTGGCTTTCGATGATGGTCCGCGGCCATAGCGCGTTCGCCGCGATGCCGTCGGCGCGATGTTCTTCGGCGATGCCGATCGCCAGTCGCGCCATGCCCATCTTGGTGATCATGTAGCAGACGCGGCCGGGATTCGGACCGGTGGAGATCGCCGGGCACATATTGACGATGTGTCCCCAGCGCTGCTTCACCATGTGCGGCAGCGCGTAGTAGGAACACAGATAAGCGGCGCGCACGTTGACGCTCATCATCAGGTCGAAGCGCTTGGGCGGCGTGTCGACCACCTTCTGCCACCACAGCGCGCCGGCGTTGTTGATCAGGATGTCGACGCGGCCAAATTCGGCGATGGTTTTTTCCATCATGCTGCGAACGGCGTCGTCGCTGCGGACATCAGTCGGCACAGCGAGCGCGCGGCGGCCGAGAGCGCGGACTTCATCGGCGGTGTCGTAGATCGAGCCGGGAAGCTTTTCGCTCGACGTTTCACTTTTCGCGGCAACCACGACGTCGGCGCCTTCGCGCGCCAGACGCAGTGCGAGCGCTTTTCCGATCCCGCGGCTCGCTCCGGTGATGACGGCGACCCGGCCTTTCAGATCAGGGTGTAGCATTATTGTCCTCCTCATACCCGCTCGCTTACGCGCGCGGCTCGGTGTCGATATTCGTAACCATGCGCCGAGCACCGCGAGCGGTTCTCACCAAATATGAATCACCTTCCACCAACCGAAGCCGACCGTGGTCCAGATGACGATGTTCACTACGCTGATGACGAAACCGATGACCCACCACTTCTTCAGAGACACGTAGCCTTGCGAAAAAAACAGGGGCGTGGGTGTGGTGCCGTAATTGGTCAGGCCGGCCGAAAAATTCGCGAAGCAGGCGAAGGCGAACACCATCATGCCGATGGGCGCGCCTTTCGTCAGCAGCACCGCCAGAAACGGCGGGAACATCGAAAGCAGATGCGCCGTGATGCTCGCAAAGACATAATGCGCGTAGAAATAAATCACCAGCGCGATCAGAAACAGCCCGAACCATCCGAAGCCGCTCAGCATGTGGCCGACGCCTTCGGCGAACGCCTTCGTCACACCGTAGGTGTTCAGCGCCTCGCTCAGGCGAATCAGGCCACCGTACCACACGAAAATGTCCCAACCCGTGCGCTCATTCTTGACGTCGTCCCAGTTGAGGACGCCGGTGAGCATCAGCACCATCACGCCCAGCAGCGCGGTCACGGTAATGTCGAGCTTGGTGAATGACGACGTCGCCCAGAGTCCGCACACGCCGACGAACACGAATCCCAGGATTTTCTCGCCGTGCTTCAGCGGTCCCATGCCCTTCAACTCGCGAGCCGCGAACGCGCTGGCTTCGGGAGTGCGGATGATTTCGGGCTTGTTGAGCTTCATCACGACCAGAGGAATCACAAATAGGGAAACCAGCCCGGGCACGATGGTCGCTTGCAGCCAGCTCGACCAGGTGACGTTGTATCCGAAACTCGCGGCCATGCGCGCGGCGAGCGGGTTGCTTGCCTGGCCGGTGTAGAACATCGCCGCCGTGACGCAGACTGATTGATACACCGCGGTCATCATGAAGGAACCGAGCACGCCCGAGGTCTCGCCGGGTTTCGATCCGTACAATTCCGAAATCGATCGCGCGATGGGAAGAATGATGCCGCCCGATCGCGCCGAGTTCGACGGAATCATACCCGCGAGCACCATATCCGACAACGACAACGCGTACGTCACACCCAGCGAGGTTTTTCCGAACAGGCGCACGAAAAATAATGCGATGCGCCGGCCGAGTCCCGTATTCACCAGCGCGCGCGAGATGAAGATCGCGGCCATCACCAGCCACACGGATTTGTCGGCATAACCCATCAGCGCCTGTTCGACGGTGAGTCCGCCGAAGAGCGCGCTGGCGGTGACGCCCATCAGGACCAGCGCGCCGCCGGGCAGCGGCTGCGTGATCAATCCGGCGACGGTGGCCAGAAAAATTCCGGTGAGCCGCCAGCCTTCGGGCTTCACCGATTCAGGGCGTGGAATGACGTAAACGATGATGAGATAAATCGCGACCAGCAGCGCCATGCCGCGCCAGGTGCGCTTGGAGTCGAACGTGGGATCGGAGGAGGCCATGGGCAAAGGACAGGATACCCGTTTTCTCAGATTTCGGCGTTGAAGCTACCTCTATACCCAATGTGGAATAGCCGCGCAGTACCGGGAAAACCGTCTCTGTTTAAATCCGGATGCAGCCGCCATACTCGACTTGCACGATGAAGTTTTTCCTCCTCTCTTTCGCCTGCGCCGCCGGAGTGGCCGGGGCCGCAACGATTTTTTCGGTGTCCGACCTTGGCTCACTCGGAGGATCGGCGGCGCAGGTTTTTGGATTGAACGCGAGCGGCGCGGCGGTAGGATCAGCCTCCACCGTCTTCGGCTACACACACGCGTTCAGTAATTTCGGAAGCGGCCTGGTGGATCTCACGCTCAACACCGGCGCAGGCGGGGGTAGCGCGTCGGGCATCAATGATTCCGGCCAGGTCGTCGGAACGCAGTACGTCACTGGACAGGCGATCGCGACAGTCTGGACAAACGGCGCACCACAGGCGATTTCCGGCGCCGGCTCGTTCGGTATGGGAATCAACGACAGCGGGACGACCACGGGAATGCTCGCCGACGGGCACGCGTTTTCAGAATCGAACGGATCGGTCACCGACATCGGCACACGCGCGGGCAACTGGAGCGCGGGGTATTCCATCAACAATTCGGGCCAGATCGCCGGGTATGGCGAATCGTCGCCGGGAGTTTTTCGTGGATTCGTCTGGACGCCCTCGGCGGGATTTGTGCAACTCGGGACGCTCGGCGGCGCCGGCAGCTATGCGATGGCGATCAACGACGCAGGTCAGGTGGCGGGCAATGCGCAAAACGCCGGCGGATCTTCACACGCGTTCCTGTGGAGCGGCGGCGTGATGCTCGATCTCGGCACGCTGGGCGGATCCAGTTACGGGTACGGGATCAACGCGGCGGGCGACGTGGTCGGCTATTCCTATGTGAACGGCGTGCAGCACGCGTTTCTCTACGAAGACGGGGTGATGTTCGATTTGAACAACCTGGTCGATCCGTCATCGGGCTGGAGCCTGAGCGCGGCTTATGCGATCAACGGAAGCGGCCAGATCGCCGGATCGGGGATGTTCAACGGCGTCGAGCACGCGTTCCGGCTCGACTATGTCGCCGGCTACACCGACGTCGCGCCGGTGAGCGCGCAGACCGGCATCGCGACGCCCGAACCCGCGACATGGTTGATCGCGGCGATCGGGCTGGGACTGATCGTCAGTTCGAAGCTTCGGATTCGGCCTCGGCTTCCTCGGCAGCCGAAGGACCGGACTCGCGCGCTTCGGCGATGACGCGGCGAGCTTCGTCGGCCACGTCGCGAGGAACGCGAACTTCGTGGCTCAAGCTGGGAATCGGCACATCGCCGATCATGACGGCCTGAATCCCGGCGGCGTCCAGAAGGTTCTTCACCGTCTGGGCCTCCATTTCTCCTTCCAGGGTTCCGTCGCCCGATCGAAATATGGTGACCAGATCCATGTCGTGGGACTCGTCGGGCTGCGGCTCGGGAGTGGCGGCGATCAGAGCTTCGGCCCGGGCGGAGTCGGCAGAGGCGACCTGAACCTCCCAAGCGCCTTGGGGAACTCCCGGCGCGCTGTCATCCAGGACGGTCGCCTGGATCCCGGCGGACTTCAGCAGATCGGCAATACGGGCGGCCTGATCCTGCGCGTGTTCGTCGGCGGAGCGAAAAACGGTTACGGGATGATTCGTGATGTTGTTTGTCATGGGGGCGGACCCTCTCGATACGTTGCAGAGCAAGGCTGGAGCCGAAACGGATGCCGCGGGCCAGCCTGGTTCCAGCTTACTCCTGGTACGGGCAAAAAAGACGCGCCTAATGAATGGCTTAGGGTCGCGAAGGAGCTGCGGGGAGAATCGTGCGGCGAAAATCGGATGGTGAGGAGAGGAAAGAATTTATTGCGAGTTGCGCGTCTGCACACAGATGTGGATTTTCGCATTGAGCGCGGAACCGAGTCGTGCGCTAAATCTCCGCCCATGACCCCGGCCTCACGGCCGCGGCTGTTTCCATCAGGGGGCAGATATTTAGCGCACTACTTGCAACCGACGCGGCAACATGGCGGGGTAAAATAAAGCATGGCCCAAAATAACGGAGGCAGTTTGGTCTGGTTCATCGCGGGTGCGGCAGTGGGCGCGTCGATCGCGTTGCTGTATGCTCCTCAATCCGGCAAAGACACGCGTCGCTACATCAAGAAAAAGACGCGCGAAGGCCGCGAGGCTCTGGCCGAAGGCGCGGGCGACCTGGTGGACAAAGGCCGCGAGCTCTATGAAAAAGGCCTCCGTGTAGCCGACGAAGCCGCCGAGATGATCGAGCGCGGCCGCCGGCTGGTCGAGGGCTAGAGTTTTTCCAAATTTTCCTAAGGACAAACACATGACGACTTCCGCCGTGTCGCGTCCGCTTGCCGCTTTTGTGAATGAGCCGGTAGCGGATTTTTCCAAACCTGAGAATCAGCGCGCCGCCCAGGCCGCGCTGGCGAAAATTCAAGCTGAGCTGGGCCGCGAATACGAACTGTGGATCGCTGGGGCTCGTCACAAGACGGGCGATTTTCTGGACAGCGTGAATCCCGCGCGTCCGGCGGAGATCGTCGGGCGGCATCACAAAGCCAGCGCCGCGCTGGCGACGCAGGCGATCGAAGACGCGCACGCGTATTTCCCGACCTATAGCAGGACGCCGGTGGAGAAGCGCGTGGAAATGGCGGCTCGCGTCGCGGCGATCATTCGGGAGCGGAAGTTCGAATTCGACGCGTGGCTGGTGACGGAAGCCGGGAAGACCTGGCCGGAAGCCGATGCCGATGTGAGCGAGGCGATCGACTTCTGCGACTATTACGCACGGCAGATGCAGCGCATGGCGAATCCGGAGCCGTTGGTGCAGATGCCCGGCGAGCGCGACGAGATGGTCTATCTTCCGCTGGGCGCGGGCGTGATCATTCCACCATGGAATTTCCCGCTGGCGATCATGACCGGCATGAGCGTGGCGGCGCTGGTGGCGGGCAACACGATCGTGATCAAGCCGTCGAGCGAGACGCCGACGATCGCGGCGAAATTCGCCGAAGTGCTGCTGGCCGCCGGATTCCCGGCGCGCAGTTTCAACCTGTGCACGGGCAGCGGATCGGTGGTCGGCGATCTTCTGGTGGAGCATCCCAAGGGCCGGTTTATTTCGTTCACGGGATCGCGCGATGTGGGTCTGCGGATCAATGAGCTTGCCGCGAAGCCTCGCAAGGGGCAGATCTGGATCAAGCGGGTGGTGGCGGAAATGGGCGGCAAGGACGCGATTATCGTGGATCGCGAGGCGGATGTCGAGAGCGCGGCGACCGGCGTGGTGCAGTCCGCTTACGGATATCAGGGGCAGAAATGCTCAGCGTGTTCGCGCGCGATCGTGGATGAGAAAGTCTACGACGAATTTCTGGAAAAGGTGCGGCAGAAAGTGGCCGCGATCACCATGGGGGCACCGGAGAAGAGCGAGAACTACATGGGTCCGGTGATCAGCGCGAGCGCGAAGAAGACGATTCTGAATTACATCGAGACCGGCAAACGCGAAGGACGGCTGATCGCGGGGGGCGATTCGGGTCCCGGCGACGGATATTTCGTCCAGCCGACCGTGATCGCCGATGTGGATTCGAAGGCTCGCATTTTCCAGGAAGAAATTTTCGGACCGGTGCTGGCGGTGACCAAGGCGCGCGATTTCGATCATGCGCTGCAGCTCGCCAACGACACCGAGTACGGGCTGACCGGCGCGGTGTACACGAAGAATCCTGAAAAGATCCGGCGCGCGCGCGAAGAATTTTTCGTCGGCAACCTGTATATCAACCGGAAGTGCACGGGCGCGATGGTCGGGGCGCATCCGTTCGGCGGATTCAACATGTCGGGCACGGATTCGAAGGCCGGCGGCCCGGATTACCTGCTGCAGTTCCTGCAGCCCAAATCGATCGGCGAAAAGGTCCTGTAAGCAACTCAATCCACGCCGTTTATAGACGAGAACTTATTGCCCAGGCCTGGGTTTAAGAAGGCAATGGGCTGCTGGGTCATCCAAACGGGTACGATGCAGGTGACTCCGTCCGAAGTGGATGAGACGCTGCTTCTGCATCCGGACGTCGAGGATGCCGCGACGTTTCCGGTGGCGGATGCGAAATTCGACGCGGTGGTGGGCGCAGTGGTGGTGCTGAGACCGGGAGCTTTTCTTCGTCCCCGCGATTTGAAGTGGTTCGTTTCCACGCACCTATCGTGCTTCAAAGTGCCGCAGCGGATCGTGATCGCGGACTCGATTCCGGCGGTGCCTCGGCGGGCTTTGGCGCAAGCACTGGGGCTCGAGTCATCGGTGTGCGCGTCTTCGATTTTTTCGATTCAGGAAAAAGGCCGGGGGGCTCCGCTGTACGTGGTGGGAGCGAGCGAGGGGTTGCGGATCCGCTCGGAACGTCCGGTCTTCGGGATCCGCGAGCCGGAGATCGCACAGCTTCCGCCGCCGCACACGTTGGAACACGTCGCCGCGAATTGCGTCCATGCGCTGCGCAGATTTCAGGCGGACGGTCCCTACGCGCTGGCGGCATCGGAAGCGAGCCGCGCAGTAGCGATCGAAATGGCGCGCCAATTGGAACAAGCCGCTGAAAGCGTCGATTTCGTGGCGCTGTTCAAGTCCAGCGGCGTCGCGGGGCCTCGCTTGCCCTACGACCGCCGGCATTCATGGGCGGGCAGAGCTGTGGACGCTGCTCTCGTGGCCGTGGAGTAGCGCCATCGCGGCGAAGCCCGTCGCGGCGTCGCGCATGAACAGTTCCATCATCGATCCAGCCTCGTATTTGTGATTCATCGAGGCGGCATCCCAGTAGCCATCGCGACTCTGGTGCGCGCGCAGCCAGTCGAGCGCGCGGGCCAGCATGGGATCCGATGTCGTCAGACCGGCCTGTTCGAGCGCGAATGCGGCGATCGCGGTGGCGTAGGCGTTCGTACCGTTGGTGACGGCGGCTTCGGGATGCGCGCTCCACGGGCCGAGCGATGCGATCGTCCATCCCCCGTCGGGCTGCTGGGTCTGGCGCGCCTGATCGAGAATTGCCTTGCGGCGCGCCGCCGGAAGAATGTCAGGGACTTTCGCCGAGGCCCACAAGAGCATCAGGCGATTTTGTAACGGCTGCCCCTGATCGCGCGAAAGGAATTGCGCGAGCTTCGAAACATGCCCGGCGACTTCGGGGCGGGCGCGATAATCCGCTGGTGTATTTCCGAGCGCGACGGCAGCGAGAGACGCGCCGAAGAATCGCGATTCGGGCATTTCCCAGGGATCGTCGTTGAGGCTGTACCACGGCCAGCCGCCGTCCGGTTTCTGCGCGGCCCACATGCGGTCGAGCGCTTTCAACGTCTCCGGACTCAGTGAGCCGCGGTCTTCGGCAGTGAGCAGCATCGCCGCCAGGACGGAATCGGTGCCGAAGCCATCGAGCGAGGCGGGGTTCGACGGCGGCTGCTTATCGGCGCGGGCGCGCAAGGTTTGCGAATATCCGCGCTCATATTCCGTCGCGCTTTTCTCGCCGAGCACGTGACGCAACTCGGGGCGCGCCAGAAGGTAAGTCATGCCGGTGTGGCAGGAAATGCAGGCGGCGCCGGATCGGGTGGCCTGCGGCCAGGCGAACCAGGCTTTTTGCCGCGCATCCATGTAGTCGGCGGCTGCGCGAGGGTTCCAATCGGCGCAAATCGCGGGAATTGCGAGCAGAAACGCCAGGGTGTAGCGCATATTCCAAGTCTATGCCAACTCGGGCGTATCTTCGACAGGGCCTGCGCGCTCCAATCAGTGTGCGAGTTATTGGAATTGCTGTTGGCGTGGCGCTGTTGGGAGGGCTTGCGATTCAGGTGGTTCGTCCTTCGCTGACGCACCCGGCTGTTACCGCGGATCTTGAGGCGCCGGCCGAGGTGAAACAGATCCTCAAGAAGTCCTGCTACGACTGCCACTCGAACGAAACGCGGCTGGCGTGGTTCGATGAGGTTGCGCCGGCGTATTGGATCGTCGTGCGCGATGTGAACGAGGCGCGGCAGCATCTGAATTTTTCGGAGATCGCAAAGCTGTCGCGAAATGAGCAGAGCGCGAAGCTGTTCGAAGCGGTGAGTCAGGTCCAGTTGGGCGCGATGCCGCTTCCGGGTTACGTTCGTTTGCATCCGGGGGCGAACGTCAGCTCCGGCGAACTGCAGGTGCTGCGAAACTATGTCGGATCGCTGGCGGCTCCGGTGGCGAGTGGGAGCGATCCGGCGCCGGCGGCGAATCCGTCCGAAGTGGAGCCGGCGCTCAACGGGATCACGATTCCGCGGGATTACCGCAATTGGAAACCGGTCAGCAGCACGGACCGCTTCGACAACGGGACGATGCGCGCGATTCTCGGGAACGAGATCGCGATGCAGGCGATTGCTGAAAATCGCATGAATCCATGGCCCGATGGAACGGCTTTCGCGAAGGTCGCGTGGTGGCAGCGGCGCGATGAGCAAAGGATCGTCCACGCGGGTGCGTTTGCGCAAGTCGAGTTCATGATTCGCGACCGCCGGAAATTCGCGTCGACCAAAGGCTGGGGCTGGGCCCGCTGGCGAGGCAGCGAACTGATGCCTTACGGGCACGATGCGTCGTTCAGCAATGAATGCGTCGCGTGCCATACGCCGGTGCGTGAGAACGACTACGTATTCACGATGCCGATCGTTGCCGGGGCAAATCGCTCGCAGCCGAATCCGCACGCGAGGACGCAACTCAACAGGGAAGCGTCGCTCGAAGGACTTCCCGTGGATGTGTTCGCGCAGAAGGTGATCACGTCGTGGATCGATCCGCGGAACGGCACAATGTCGACACTTTATGGCAACGACATTGCGGCGGAACACGCGAGAAATCGCGTCGCGGGGCAGCCTTATCCGGAAGGCTCGGCGCTTACCGCGGTGACATGGAAGCAACAGGAGGACGCGCGCTGGTTCGGCGGAAGAATTCCCGGCGCGGTGGTGTCTGTCGAGATCGTCACGGCGGCACCAACGTATTCCTATCGGGAATTTGAAGGCTCGCCACTCAAGCTGGTCCATTCGGGGACGCAACCAACCGCCGATGGACGCGCGGCTTATCTGCTGGCGCAGGCGGCGTCGCCGATGCCGTAGTTACTACTTGAGTTACTTTTTGCGATCGCGATACTCCGCCATGGCTTTCTGGAAATGTTCGGAGCGCAGGGAGCGCTCCTGATACTCCAGATATTTCGCAAAGGCGGTGTCGAAGTCGGATTCAAAGGCAGCGGTCACCAGCTTCTTTGAAAATCGCTGCGCGGTGAAGCTGCCTTTGAGCACGCTGGCGATCACCGATTGCACCGTCTCATCGAGCTTTTCTTCCGGAACCACCCAGTCCAGCAGGCCGATGCGCAGGCCTTCTTCAGCGTCGATCAACTCACCGGTGAGGACCAGGCGGCGCGCGCGGCCGAGTCCGATGAAGCGAGGCAGACGATAAGTCCCCATGCCTGGAATCAGCGCTTCGAGCACGGCGGGCAATCCGAGTTTCGTGTCGGGGGTCGCGACGCGGAGGTCGCAGGCGAGGGCCGTTTGCAAGCCTCCGCCGATCGCGTAGCCGCGAATTTTCGCGACGGTGAGGGCGTCGAGCTGTTCGAGGCGGCGCATGGCTTCGTCGAAGGCGCGAAACCAGTCGATTTCGATTTCCCCTCGCGAGAGAGCTTTGAGATCGATGCCGGAGGAAAA
>JAIQFJ010000121.1 GCA_020073325.1 Terriglobia bacterium
TTTCGATCTGCTTGCGCAGGCGCTGCAGCGGCTCGCCGAAGAATTCCTCCACCTTGCCGCAGCCGAGGCAGATCACGTGCGCGTGTTCCTGCTTGAGGCGCGTCTCGTAATAGTGCTGATCGCCGCCGTAGTGCATCAGGTCGAGCTCGTCGACCAGTCCGCCTTCTTTAAGAAGCTTCAACGTGCGATACACGGTGACGCGGTTCAGCTTGGGATCTTTTTCCTTGGCGAGCTGATAGAGGCTTTCGGCGTCGAGGTGGCGGCCGGAATGATCGATGAGATCGAGCAGGATCTTGCGTTGACGCGTGAGGCGGACGCCGCGTTCACGAAGAGAGTCCTTGGTACCGGCGGCGGGCATGTTTTAAGGATACAAGCCCCGCGAGGGATCGCGGGGGCCGGCCGGTTAGCACGAAGCAGCGGCAGAGCTCGCTACTCCGGCAGCGGCTGGCCCTTGGTTTCCGGAGCCCAGGGCAACACCGCCAGGCCGATCAGGAAGACGAGGCACATCGTGATTCCGGCGTAACGCAGCGGCTCGGCAGATCCGGCATAGACTCGACTGGTGAGCAGGCCCAGGCCGACCGGACCCACCGCCGCGACACCGCGGCCGACGTTATAGCAGAACGAGGTTCCGGTGCTGCGCAGGCGCGTTGGAAATAATTCGGGGAAATAGATCGCATAGCCGGCGTAGAGCGCGAGCTGGAAAAATCCCATCAGCGGCGGCATCCAGAAGACGTCGCTGAAGGTGTTCAGGCGCCAGAACAGAAACGCGGTGGCAAGCATCGACATGACGAACGCGATCGCAAAAGCCAGCCGCCGCGAAGTCCGCTGCGTGAAATAAGTGAACGCGTAGACGCCCAGAAATGCGCCGGAATTCTGCACCAGCGACGTGATTCCGGTCCAGATGGTTTTCTTCCCGGCGATCACGTTTTCAGGAAGACCCTGCGCGCGGAAATATTTGTCGAGCACGCTGCTCAGCAGGTCGTAGCTGAAATAGCCGATTCCCCACAGGCCGACCACTCCGGCGAAAGCGAGCGCGAATCCAACCAGCGCATTGCGGCGCCAGCGCGGATCGGAAAAAAGCTCGCTCATGGAGCCGAGTTTGTGGCGGTGCTCGGCTTTCTCTTTCACCCACTGCTCCGGCTCATGCAGCTTGCGCATGATGATCACGACGAGCAGTGCAGGCAAGGCTCCGACGATGAACATAACGCGCCAGGAACTGGAAATGACGTGGGCCTGCTCGAGATTCCCCAGCACGATTCCGATGATCGCGGCGAGAACGTTGCCGGCGGCGGAACAGGATTGGAGAGCCCCTAAAGCGAACGGCCGCGCGCTGGCGGGAAGAACTTCAGCGACCAGCGCGACTCCGACCGCGAATTGTCCGCCGACGCCCAGGCCGGTGAGGAATCGATACGCCGAAAAATCCCAAACGCCGGTGGAGAAAACGCTGAGGCCGGTGAAGGCGGAATAGCACAGCACACTGAGCATCATCGTTTTGACCCGGCCGACGCGATCGCCGAGGATGCCGAAGAACACTCCTCCGACGGCCCACCCGATCATGAACATCATGGTGGCGTAGCCGGCGTACTCGGTGACTTTTCCGGACATCGCAAGGTCGCCGGGGCGGACGTGAAGGAGTTCGAGAATGGCGGGCCGTCGCGCGAGTCCGAAGATCTGCTGATCCATGCAGTCGAGCAGCCAGCCGGCGGAGGAGACCAGGAGAACGATCCAGTGATAGCGCGTGAGCTGCCGGTACCAGGGGGCGTCGGGCATGAGGACTCATTTTCGCATGCTGGGGAACCCCGGCCTGAACTTGACAGTCGCGGCTCCGCGGTAAAGGGACGAATCGTGGACAAAGAGCCGCGAGTGCCAACGAGCGGGTGCCGGTTTTTTCACGACACTTATTCTTCTTCCATGTACCAGGCGCGCCAGCGGCGCCGCGGCGGGAACATGCGGATCAGCAGCATGCCCACCAGGAATCCGCCAATGTGCGCGAACCACGCCGTGCCGCCGCCTGAATAATCGGCTTCGCCGAGCGATCCGAAGCCGCTGAAGAATTGAATCGCAAACCAGAACACCAGCAGAAACGCGGCGGGAATTTCCATCGTCGTGATGAACAGAAATACGGTGACCAGCGTGACGATGCGCGCTTTCGGA
The DNA here is from genome assembly GCA_020073325.1 of Terriglobia bacterium. GTDB lineage: Bacteria > Acidobacteriota > Terriglobia > Bryobacterales > Bryobacteraceae > Palsa-187. The sequence goes on from JAIQFJ010000121.1 coordinate 2,155, forward strand.
AATTTCACCAGATACGCTCCCATCACGCCGGCGATGGCGCCGCTGGCTCCGATCGTCGGGACGCGCGAGTACGCATTGAAGATCACGTGCACCACCGCCGACGCCAGTCCGCACAGGAGATAGAAGAGCAGGAAGCGCCCGCTGCCGATCAGGTCTTCGACATTACGCCCGAAGACCCACAGATAAAGCATGTTGCCCAGCAGGTGCAGCCATCCGCCGTGCAGGAACATCGACGTGAACAGCGACGGCAGGAAAAGATGATCGGGGACGATACCCCACTGCCGCACGAAAATATCGAGTGCGTTCGCGGGCAGCGTCGCCTGATAAAGAAAAATCACCACGTTGACAGCGATCAGGCTGGCGGTGACGGTGGCGGGCGAGTAGATCCGCTCTGTGGAGCGAAGCGGGATCATGCGCGATGCGCGACGGACGCAAAGTCGTGATGGGTGCGCCGTTCGGCCCGTTCCATCAGCGCGCGAGCCGCGTCGACGGTCGCGATCCCGCCGCGCGCGCCCAGCCGCGTGCAGTTCAGCGCGGCCATCGCGTTTGAAAATTCCAGCGTATCGCGCATGGACATCCCTTCGAGCACAGCATAACAAAACGCCCCGTGAAACACGTCGCCGGCGCCCGTCGTATCGACGCAATTGACGACAAACGCGGGCGAATAGACAAATTTTTCGTCGACCCGCGCCAGCGCCCCGTGCGCCCCCAGCGTCATCGCGGCGACGCGCATTTTGTACTCGTTCTGGATTCGTTCCAGCGCGCGGAACGGATCGCGCTCGCTGCTCCACTGCACGGGGAATTCAGAACTCGCGATCAGAAAATCGATCGAACTGAGCACGCCGTCCAGACCGGCGTAGATCGTATCGACATCCAGGCTGACGGGAATGTTCAGCTCGCGCGCGATCTTCGCCGCTTTTTCGACCGCGGGTGTGTCGTGTCCATCGATGTGCAGCATCCGCGAACCGGCGATTTTTTCGGGCGTGATGCTCTCGGGCGAGAGGCGCAGGCAATCGGGACGGCTCCAGAAAACCGTGCGCTCGCCGGTGGATTGATCGATCACGATGTACGCGGTCTGATTCGGACAATTCTTGCGCACCTCGACGTCGCCCAGATCGATGCCGGTGTCGCGAAGGCTCGCAAGCTGGATCTTTCCCCGCTCATCGTCGCCCACCGTGCCGATGTACTTCACCCGCTTTCCCAGATGCGCCACGGTGACCAGCGCGCTCGCCACCTGGCCGCCCGGGCTGATGATTTCCTGATCGATCTGTTCCTTGCCCGCGTAGGCGGGGAAATGCGGCACCAGGATCAGCGTGTCGGTGGCGTTGAGGCCGATGCCGGTGAGGTCGAAGCGGTCCATTATTATTCGGATGTTAGCATCCAGCGCCTGAAACTCTACGCGCGGTAGAGTTCCTGATATTTCGCGGCTGAAACATCCCACGAAAAATCCTTCGCCATTCCGTGGCGCATGCGCTGCTCCCAGCCCGTGCGGTCGCGATAAGCCGCGAGCGCTTCGCGGATCACCGCGAGCATCGCCTGCGGATCGTAGCCGGAAAATTTGAATCCCGAATCGTCGTGGACCGAATCCTCCAGGCCGCCGGTGGCGCGGACGATCGGCACGGTGCCGTAGCGCAGGCTGTACATCTGGCTCAGGCCGCTCGGCTCATAACGGCTCGGCATCAGGAACATGTCGGAACCCGCTTCGATCAGATGCGCGAACGCATTGTTGTACACGATCCGCACGCCGAACTGATCGGGATGTACGCGCGCGAAGTGGAGGAACATGTCTTCAATCGCCCGTTCGCCCGAGCCGAGAATCGCCATGGCGACGTCTTCGGAGGCAACCTGGCCCGCGATTTCGCCGAACAGATCGAATCCTTTTTGATACACGAAGCGCGAGACCACGCCGATCAGCGGCCGCTCCGCGTCCTTCGGCAGACCCAGCGCTTCGAGCAGCGCCACCTTGCATGTACGCTTGTTCGAAAAATCCGACGCGGAATAGTGCGCCGGGATATACGGATCGTTGCTGGGGTCCCACTGCTCGTAATCGACGCCGTTGAGGATCCCGCTCAGTTTGTACGCGCGCGAGCGCAGCAGCCCGTCGAAGCCGAAGCCGAACTCAGGCGTCTGGATCTCCTGCGCGTAAGTGGGGCTGACCGTCGTGATCGCATCCGACCACACGACCCCGGCTTTCAGAAAGCTCAGGCGTCCGTAGAATTCGAGCCCCTCGGGATGATAGAGCGATGCGTCCAGGCCCAGATCGCCCAGCGTCCACGCCGGAAAATTTCCCTGATAGCCGAGATTGTGAATCGTCAGGACGCACTTGGCGCCGAAAAAAGTCGGGTCGCCGGCGTATCCGGCGCGCAGATAGCAGGGGAGCAGCCCGGCGGGCCAGTCGTGCGCGTGAAAAACATCGGGGCGAAAAATGTTCCGTGCGATTCCAAGCGCGGCCTGATTCAGGATGCCGAAGCGGATATGGTTGTCACCGTAGTCGACGCCATGTTCGTTGTAAACGCCGGCTCGATCGTACAGCGGCGGACAATCGACAAAAAGATATCGGACGCCGTGCAGCACCACCTGATCGACGGCGATCGAAAACCGATGCGCTCCGAGATTCAGCGGCATCGAGTACCAGACGCGCTCGGAGTGCGGAATTTCCGCAATGCGATAACGCGGCAGCACGACGGCGACGTCGTCGCCGCGCTTCACCAGAGCAGCCGGAAGCGAGCCCAGAACGTCGCCGAGCCCGCCCGTTTTGACAAATGGCGCGGCTTCGGAGGTGACCATCAGGACGCGAGACACTATCGTTACTCTACCAATGTGACAACCCCGCTCTTCCGACCCTAGCGAGCGGTTTCGCCTCGATATTTCACACTGACACGTCAGGCTGGAGATTGCGCTCGCCGGATCAGGTGCTTCTGGACTTTTCCCAGCGCGTTGCGAGGCAATTTGTCGATCACTTCAAAACGCCGCGGGACTTTGAACGATGCGAGCTTTTCGCGGCACCGCCGTTCCAGCTCGCTCATCTCCACCGGGACGCTCAGCACGATATAGGCGACCGGCACTTCGCCGCGGACAGGGTGCGGCTCGGCGATCACCGCGGCTTCATCCACCTCGGCCTGCTCCATCAGGAATTCTTCGATCTCGCGTGGATAAATATTGAAGCCGCCCGAAATGATCAGGTCGCTGCGGCGGCCCGTCAGCGTATAGTAGCCGTCCTCCGACCGCGTCGCGAGGTCGCCGGTCTTGAACCATCCGTCGACGAACGCCGCGCGCGTGGCGTCCTCGCGCTTCCAATATCCGGCGCACACATTGGGACCCTTCACCCACACTTCGCCCGATTCATCGATGCGCACGGAAACTCCGGGCAGCGGAAGACCCACCGTTCCCGCGCGGCGCTCCCCCGCATACGGATTCGAAATGTTCATGAGCGTTTCGCTCATCCCGTAGCGTTCCAGAATCGTGTGCCCGAACAGTTTTCGGAAATCTTCCAGCACCTGCGCGGGCAGCGGAGCCGATCCGGAAACGAACAGCCGCATGGTGCCGCCGATCGCGCGCGCGTCCTCCGGCCTGGTTTCGAGCAGTCGTACATACACCGTCGGGACGCCGAAAAACAGCGTCGGCTTGAAGTCGAGGAATTGCTGCGTCGCGCTCTGATGCTCGAACCGTTCGAGCAATCGCATGCGGCATCCCGAAACCAGCCAGCAATGCACGCCGTTGCCGAGCGCGTGAACGTGAAACAGCGGCAGCGCCAGCAGGAAGCGGTCGCGATCGGTGATCTGCCAGCACGCGACCAGGTTCGCCGCGTTCGAAGCGAAGTTGTTGTGCGTCAGCACCGCGCCTTTCGACGCTCCGGTTGTGCCCGACGTGTAGACCAGCGCCGCGGGCGCGTCGCCGTCGAGCGCTGGAAAATCGCGCGCCTGCTCCGTGGAACTGAGCAGATCCGGCAACTCGCGTTCGGTGACCAACAACTTCGGCTCGGCGTCAGACAGAATGTGCGACGTTTCGCGCTCCCGATACAGAATGTTCACCGGCACGAAAATCACGCCCAGCTTCACGCAGGCCAGGAACAGATCGATCATCTCGATCCGGTTGGCAAGCTGGACGCACAGACGGTCGCCTTGCGCGAGCCCGCGCGAGCGTAGCGCGTGCGCCATGCGATTGCCGCGCGCGTCGACTTCGCCGAACGTGTATTCGCGTCCTTCCCATTCGAGCGCGATCTGATCCGCGCGGTTCTTCAGGGAAATGTCGAAAAGCTGGCGGAGATTCACTGCGCCGCGCCCCGCTCGATCATCTGCGCGATTTGTTCTTCGCTGTAACCCAGTTCGAGCAGCACGTCGCGCGTGTGCTGGCCCATTCCGGGAGCCATCCGCGGCGCCGCTTTTTCCAGCCCCTCGACGCGGATCGGATTTTGCACCGTCTTCAATCCCGGTTCGATTTCCGCGAAGACGTAATTCTGTTCGAACTGCGGATCGTGGGCGACATCGGAAGGCGGCGGCACCGGCCCCCAGATCAGGTCGTGTTCCTTCAGCACGCTCGACCAGTGCGAGAGATCGCATTGCGCGAACGCGTCGTCCATGCGCTCGATCAGCGCGGCGCTGTTGCCGCGGCGTGCTGCGGGAGTGGAAAAACGCGGATCGTCGACCAGTTCCAGAAATCCCAGCGCGCGGCAAAGATTCGGCCAGTCGCGCGGCGGATCAAGCAGACAGAAAAAGATGCGCTGGCCGTCGCGCGTCACGTAATGATTCACCAGCGGATTGATCGCGGCTTTACGCGTCCACTTGGGAAGAAACGCCGCATCGCACAGCGCGGCCTGAATCGCGCAGGAATTGGACCACGCGCCGTTCGCCATCAGCGACGTCGTCACGCGGCTCCCCTCGCCCGTGAGCTGCCGGCGATACAATGCGAGCATGATCCCCGCGAACACCGACATCGAGGTGGGATGATCGCCGAACCCGGCGGGCGACTGCACCGGCTCCGCGTCGCCATTGTGCATCGTGTGCATCAGTCCGCTGCGCGCCCAGTAAGCCGTCGCATCGTAGCCGGGCTTTTCCGCGTCCTCGCCATTTTCGCCGTAGCCCGTGACCGACGCGTAAATCAGCCGCGAATTGATCGCCGCCAGGTCGGAATGTTCCAGCCGGAATTTCCGCTGCAGCTGCGGCTGATAGTTCGTGATGAAAATATCGGCGCCGCGGACGAGCTTCAGCAGCGCTTCCCGCGCGTCGGGATCGGCCAGATTGAGCGCGACGCTGCGCTTGTTGCGGCCGTCCAGGATCCAGCAGTAATTCTGATCGGATACCGGCATGCCAGGCACGGTCACCAGGTAGCGATAAGGATCGCCATGCGGCGGACGCTCGATCTTGATCACGTCGGCGCCGAAATCGGAAAGAATCACCGCCGCGGCCGGGCCCGCGATGTAGGTGGAACAATCGATCACACGTAGACCGGAAAGAATTCCCTGAGGCACGTGTCGCATCACATCATAGGCGCGCGAGTGCTGTCAATCCGATCATCGCGTGAATTTCCAGTCGACTCCGCCCACCACGGCGCGCCCCGGCATCGCGACTCCGGGAACTTCCTGATATGTGGTCGCGGTGATGTTCGTGAGTTGCACGAACGGCGACCAGCGGCCCACCCGGTCGGCGACATAAAAATCCCACAGCCCGTAGGCGTCGCGGGCGAAGCGGTCGAACACACCCAGACGCGTCCGCGCCACGAAGCCCTTCGGCAGGACCGCGTTCCATCCGACCGTCGCGCTTTGGACCGGATAGTTGAACACATATTTCGACTCGATTCCGCCGAGCGCATCCTGCGCGCCATGCTGCGCGGTATAGCGAACGTCGATCCATTGCTTCTCCGCCGCGCGAATCGTCACCGATGCGTCGGCTCCGGTGAAATTGACGCGGTCGAAATTCGTCGCGCGCCACAATGCGTCTTCCGATGTCCGCACGAAATCGATGCCGTTGCGCTCGCGCGTCGCGAAGACGCCGAACTGCGCTTTGACGCGGCCTCCGCCGTTCCACTCGACCGCTCCGTCGTAACCCCATGCCGTTTCGGGCTTCAAATACGGCGACCCGAGGTTCGCGGGGTCGTGATAGTAGAGGTCCGTATAGCTCGGCAAACGAAACGCGCGGCTGGCCGAGGCCCGGACTCTCCATCGCGACGACAGCCACGCGCCCACCGCCGCCGTCGGATTGAATTGGCGCGCGCCGCCGCGATAAATCTCCTCGCGCGCACCCAGCGTAAACGAATATCGATTCAGCGCGCGCATATCGATCGCCGCGTAAGCCGCGCCGTAGTTGCGTTGATGATCGCCCAGGTTGTTGCTCTCGATCTGGTCGCGAAACGCCTCGCCGCCATAGCTGATCGTCAGATTTTTGCGCAGCTCCGTGTGACGCCGCAGCGCCGCCTGATAGCCCTCCAGCGCATGACGATTCGTGTAGACCTGAGGATTGTCGCGCAGCAGCACGAACAAATCCGTGTGCCGCCGGAACGCGAACGAAACCTCGGTGTCTTTGCCCAGCTTCTGCCGGATCGCCGCAAACCACGACTTGGTCCGCTCCCACGAATTGTACGGACCATAGAACTGATCCGCGCCGTACGGCTTGTCGTCATACGCCAGCGTCACCTCCGTCCCGCTCAGCCGCGTGATCGACGCGAACGAAAGATTGCGATAATCGCGATCGTCCATAAATCCGGTCGAAAAATCGCGGGAGAAAGAAAGCTGCTCCGTCGCGCCGCGCCAGTGCGTCGCCAGCGATGCCGATTCCTGATTCGTTCCGAAGCTGCCCGCCGCGGTTCGCAAATGCAGTTCGGTTGATTCCGGCGTCGCGGTCAGAATATTGATGACGCCTCCCACCGCGTCCGACCCGTAGATGGCCGACCCCGCGCCTTTCAGAATTTCGAGCCGCCCCACCGCGTCCGGCGGAATCGGAATATCCAGGTCGAAATGACCGGTCTGCGCGTCGTTGAGGCGGATCCCGTCGAGCAGGACCAGCGTCTGCCCGAAATTTCCGCCGCGGATCGAAATATCGGTCTGAATTCCGTTGACTCCGCGGCTCTGCACATCGAGCGACGAATCGAGCCGCAGAAAATCGAACAGGGTATTGGAAAGAATTCTCTGGATGCCGTCGATTTGAATCGCCGTCACATCGCGATCGGCTTCCTGGAGCGGTATCGGCTCATAAACGCCGGTTACGACAATCGAATCTTTCTGCGGCGTCTGAGAAAAAACGAGCGGGCACAATAAGAGCGGGAAAAGAAAACGCATATGAGGGAGATTTCAGAGTACCAGTGTGCGCGCCCCCGACGATAATGCTGTGTCCCTGTCGCGACACGCACAGCCGCGCCCGTAAGGGCGGGGTTCAGAGGTTTAGCGCACGAACTGTCTCGACTTACTGCCTGATGGGCGACGGTGGAGTGCCGATCGGCGAGCCGGGATTCGTCGGCTGCTGCGGTGAATTTTGCGGCTGATTCTGCTGCGCTCCCGGAGCGCCCGGCTGATTCTGGTTCAGGTCGAAAATGAATTCCCACTCCTGATACTTCTGATGATCTTTATAGATCTTGATGCTGGGAGCCTTATATTCCGTGGCGACGCCCGCCAGTCCTCCCGCCGCCATCGCATTGTTGTTCCCGGCCGCGGTGGGAGCGACACTCGGGTTGCGTAGCATCTGATCGATCTGCCCCACGGCGCTGTTCGGCGGCCCGCCCGGACCGCCGCCGGGTGGCGACCCAAATCCCTGCGGATTCCCCAGGTTACTCACCGGCGCGCTTGGAGCGCCCTGCGGCGACGGCTGAATCGTGCCGTTCTGCAAATTGATCCCTTGCCCGGGCAGGCTCGGCACCGCCGAGATTTGTCCGTTCGGACCCGCCTGCGGATTCTGCCCGCCAATCGCCTGCTGCCCCGGGACGAAACCCTGAGGAAATCCCGGCTGACCGGGCATCTGCTGCCCGGGAAATTGCTGCCCTGGAAATTGCTGACCGGGAATTTGCTGACCAGGCAGCGGCGGCCCTCCGGCGGCTCCGCTGGCTCCCGACGGCGTCAGCGTGATCGGCGGCCAATAGCGCGGATCGTTCGGATCGACGTTGCCCGGAGTAGGCTGCACGCCGCCTTGCGACAACGTGCGATCGCTGGGACGCTGCGCCACAAATTGATTGACCTGCGGCGGCCCTTGGGCGCCGGATGCTCCCGAGCCTCCCGTCGCGCCGCTGGCGGCCACTGCGCCGGATGCTCCGGAAGCTCCCGAAGCGCCGCTTGCCTGTCCCGGCTGCGGCGGCTTGGTGACCAGCGAATCGGTGAGTTGCCCCATTCCGTTCACGTGAATCAGCCGCCATTCATCTTTCCCCGTCATCGGATCGATGTAGCGCCTGCGCAGGTAACGCTTATTGTTGGTGTTCTCCAGATCCTCGATCTTGGCCGGATATTTCTTGTATTCGACCACGTACATCTGAATCGCGCGTTTGTATTGCTCGCCGCGGTCGATCAGGACCTGCTCCTTTTCACGCTCGCTCTCGAACGCCACGCGCGGCAACTGCGAATACAGCATCAGCGCGACCGCGGCGGCCATCAGGAAAATGATGAGCAGCGCAAATCCGCGCTCGTCCCGATGTGCCGGCCGCGTCATCCCGCCAGTTCCTCCACCAGCGGCAGCGTCTGCTGCGACTTGAAATTCAAGTCCTCCACGACTACTGAGTTTATGCCGATGCGGATCACCTTGTAGCGATTCTTGATGACGTCGTTTTCATTCACCACGTCGATATCGTCGCCATCCAGGAAAAAAGCGCGCTTCACTCCCGTCCGCTGATTCGAATATCCGAAAAACTTGAGCGGAATCGGCGGAGCCTGCGGCTTCGGAGGCTCAACCGACTTCGCGGATTCGGCCGCCTTCAGCGCCGCCGTCGCCGCAGCCGCGGCCGTCAGTTTGCTGATCTTGATCGGATCCACCTTCGGCGCCGGCGGAGGAGGCGCCGTGCCGAATGCGAAAACACTGCCTCGCGATCCGGCTTCCGCTCCCACATTCCGGACCTTCGCCAGAAGTTCCAGCTTGATTGTCGGATCGATCTTGCTGACGTCCATTCCTTCGGGCACTTTCAGCGTAGGGTGAAAATCCTCGCCGCGGCCGGTCGCATTGCGATTCACCGGGCGCCGCGCGATCACAGGCATCTTCGGCGTCGCCGGATCGGCGGCTGTCGCCGCGCGCGGCGCACTCGACGGCCCCGGCGACGACGGCGTCCGGTTCAGGACATACACCACCACCAGCACCAGCCCGAGGACGCCGAGAGTCACGTACTGCTTCCGGCTTCCACCCAACTTTTCCGGGACAAGCTTAGCGGGAACCAGCTTCACGCGGCATATCCTCCCGAACAAAAGTATTCAGCTTCATGCTGACCGACAAAATATCCGAATTCTGCTGTGGAGCCGCGCTCAGCGACTCGATGATCACCAGCCGCGGCGATTGATCGATCGCGTGCACGAACCGCATCAGGTCCGCGTACTTGCCCTCGAATCCCGCCGTGATGCTCATCATGCTCAGCGTATCCGATCCTTCGATCGGCTCCGTCGCATATGCGTTGTCGCGCGCTTTCAACTGGCTCTGGCTCGCCGCCGTGAACAGATCCGACACGATGGTGGAAAACGCGCTCCGGTTTGCCAGAAAATACTGGCTCAGGAACTGCTCGCCTTCCGCGCGCCCCTTATCCACCGCCAGCGCGTGCTGCCTGGTTTGCTCCAGCGCCGCCTGCCGCGCGCGCATCTGCCCCACCAGCGTCGACCTCTGCTGCTCCAGTTCCTCCGCCGACCCGCCGGGAGGAAATAAAACCAGTCCCGCCGCCACAAGATTCGCCCCCGCCAGCACGCCAAGCACGGCGCGCATCGCCATCTTCGAATCGCGGAAATTAAAGTTTCTGCGCATAATTCACCGTGACGCGATATCGATACAGCGGCTCATTCTGCGACGGAGGCAGCGAGTTGTGCCCTTCCACCGGCCCGAACAGCGGCGACTCTTCCAGTTTTTTCAAAAACCCGATCACCGGCTCCGGCGACGCCGCGCCCACCACCATGTCGAGCAGCACCTCGCTATGCGAATTGATCGCCGGCAGCCTCACCTGAATCAGCTTCACGTTGTACGGCAGCACGCTTTCGAGATCGGAAAAAATCTTCGACCAGCTCACCGATTTTCGTTCCACCAGCGTATTCAGCAGCAGGCTTCGCTCCAGCACTTCGGCATTGGCCGGCTGGCGCAGGATTGCATCGTATTTCGCCTGTTCTGCCGCGATCGTGCGAAGCTGTGTGTTCAATTTGTCCACTGCGATCCGGTTTTCTTTCGCACGCCCTCGCTCAGAGACCACCAGGAAAATCATGACGCACAGCAGCCCGGCGAGCACCACCGCAAGGGCGCTCGATGCGACCATCATCGGACGGTCGCGGCGAAACGGTTCGCTCGATAAATTGATCGGGACGCGCATCAGTTTTCGATCAGCTCCATGTATCCCAAAAGCCCGGCGTTGAACGCGCCCGGTGCGCCGAAGCGGCTCCGCAGCGGCTCCGCTTCGCAGCGCAGGCCGCGCGGAACTTCGGAAAATCCGCACAGGACCAGCTTGCCCACCGGCGCGCTCAGTTCATCTTCGACGTAGGCGAACGTCGGATGCAGCACGCTGAGAAATTCTTCTTCGCTCGGCTCTTCGAGCGTCACGCAGCGGAACAGCTTGATCCGGTGCCCTTCGATCACCGCGACCGTCAACACCTGTCCCGACAATTTCGCGAGCACCGCGACGCCGTCGCCCTTGTACAAATTCAACGCCGCCAGCGTCGACGTGGTCACCACGCCCGGCTGAAATCCCGCGGCGCGAAAAAGCGCCTCATAGCGCGCGATCACTTCGAGCGCCACGGTCACGGCCAGCACTTCGATCCGCTTGTTCGCCGCGGGCTGCACGAAATAACTCACCGCCGCCGAATCGATGTCGAAAGGAATCGTCTTCTTCACCCGAAATTTGACCAGCGAAAGCTGCTCTTCGGCCGACGATGGAAACGAATCGAAATCGAGCACCGTAACGCGCGCCGCATAATCCGGCAGAATCACCGCCGCCGGCTTGCGCTTCTTGGTCGTGCCCTGAGCTCCGAATTTCCCGATCATCGTCGCCAGCATATCCGGCCGCAGCACATTATCTTCGACCGGCGACACCACCAGCGTCCCCGGCTCGAACGGCAAAAATCCCGTCTGCCCCGCCTGCGCATAAGCGAGCCCCGCCTCGGAAAGCTCAAACAAATGGCTCGGCGGCGGATCCTGGACGAGGCTCGTGATTTTTTTCAGCAGCGACATTTGTTCCTATCCGGCCCCAACGACCGCGGGTCGCCGCTCGTTCGTTTCGTCGTGCCAGTCGCGAGCCGCGACACACAGCCCTGGCCGTAAGGCCGGGGTTAATCCGTCCCTGGCGCTATCCTTCAATGAACGTCACCTTGTTGATCTCTTTCAGCGTCGTGATCCCCACACGAGCTTTCTGCAGAGCCGACTCGCGCAAAAACGTCATCCCTTCATCGCGAGCCGCGCGCCGAATTTCCGACGCGGGTCTCTTGCTCAGAATCAATTCGCGAATCTGTTCCGACAGGTCCAGCAACTCATGAATGGCGCTGCGGCCGCGGAATCCCGTGCCGCCGCACTCGAAACATCCCACGCCTTCATAAAAGGTCACGCCGCGCCAGGTGTCCGGATTCAAGCCGCTTTCGACCAGATACTCGTCCGGATACTCCACCGGTTTCTTGCAGTGCGAGCAGATCACGCGGACCAATCTTTGCGCCAGAATGCAGTTCAGCGCCGAAACGAAGTTGTACGGCTCGACGCCCATGTTCAAAAATCGTCCAAGCACGTCCAGCACGTTGTTCGCGTGCACCGTGGTGAACACCAGGTGACCGGTGAGCGCCGCGTTGATCGCGATCTGCGCCGTCTCCTGGTCGCGAATTTCGCCCACCATGATCTTGTCCGGATCGTGACGCAGAATCGACCGCAGCCCGCGCGCGAACGTCAGGCCTTTTTTCTCGTTCACCGGAATCTGCGTGATCCCTTTGATCTGATACTCCACCGGATCTTCGATCGTGATGATCTTGTCTTCGTCGTTCTTGATCTCGCTGAGCCCGGCGTAGAGCGTCGTCGTCTTCCCCGACCCGGTCGGCCCCGTCACCAGCACCATGCCGTACGGCTCTTTGATGTAGCGCCGGAATTTTGACAGATCCGAATCCGCAAACCCGACCACGTCGAGCGACAGCTTCGCGAACTTCTCGCTCATCGATTCTTTGTCGAGCACGCGCAGGACGGCATCTTCGCCGTGAATCGTCGGCATGATCGACACGCGAAAATCGATCAGGCGATTCTTGTAGCGCACGCGAAAACGCCCGTCCTGCGGGACGCGCCGCTCGGCGATGTCCAGTTCGCTCATCACCTTGATGCGCGAAATAATCGTCGAATGCCAGTCTTTCGAAATCGGCGGCATCGCATAATGCAGCACGCCGTCGATGCGATACTTGATCGCCACTTCCTGGTCGCGCGTTTCGATGTGAATATCGCTCGCGCGCCGCTCGAGCGCATTGAAAATGGTCGTGTCGACCAGCTTGATCACCGGCGCGATGTCCGAATCCGCGCCCAGCTTGTCGATCGACAGCGTCTCGTCGGCGTTCTCTTCCTCGCCGACCACGTCCAGCGTGAATCCTTCAGTGACCTCTTCGAGAACTCGCTGCGACTGTTCGGTTTTCTTCAGCAGATCCGAAATCTGCGAAAGCGTGGCGACTTTCACCCGCAGCTTCTTCCCCAGCAGAACGGACAACTCGTCCACCATGTTGAGGTTGCGCGGATCCGCCAGAGCGATCTCCAGCGACCCGTTGTGTCCCTGAATCGGCACGAAGTTATAGCGGAACATCAGGTCGACCGGGATGGAATGAAACAGGTCGTGATCGATCCGGACCTCGCGCAGATCGACGAATTCGTGATAATACCGCTCCGCCAGAGCCTTGGAACGCGCTGCTTCCTGAATCGAATCGAGCGGAATGTGCCGGTCAGTTGCTGCCATATCAATGAGTTACCGAGACACGACGAACGTGTCCATAATACATAGACGTAGGCTGGCCCCCGGGCGTGCACTCATGAAACAGGACGATGCCGGACCGGTCCAATCCAAGGAAGGGAGTCTGCACATGGAGAATCTCACGATGTTCCCCCGTAGCCGCGATGAAGAGGCCGTCCGGATCGAAAAAACCATGCGCGAACGCGAGGAACCGCTGGAGCAGCCGCTCCTCCGGGAGCGCGTCGAAATCGAACATGTCATTAAAAATCAAATGGTTGAAGGACCGCTTCCGATCCGCGAGGAAGGCGACACAGTCATCGTCCCCGTCGTGAAACAGGTCCTGCGCGTCGAAAAAGAATGGGTCCTGACCGAGGAAATCCACCTGAAGCGCCACCGCGAAGAGGTGCCGGCCGGGGAAACGGCAACTCTGCAATATGAAGAGATCCGCATCGTCGAACCCCGCCGCGGCCAGCTCGGTGGACGTCTGCCAAGTTTCATCGGCAAGCTCGAGTCAGCCTCCGCTTGTCAGGACCGG
>JAIQFJ010000122.1 GCA_020073325.1 Terriglobia bacterium
ATTATAGCCTGCCTGATCTCCCGCATGATGTCAAGATAGCGTCTCAGGTTGTGGAGAGTAGCCAGCATAGCAAACGTGATCTCTCCGGCTAAGAACAGATGGCGAAGATACGCGCGCGAAAAGTTCCGGCACGTGTAGCAGGAACAGGACGGGTCCACCGGTCGCGCGTCCTCTTTATACTGCGTCTGTTTGATGACGACCCGCCCCTCGCTCGTAAACAGGTAGCCGTTACGGGCATTGCGCGACGGCAGCACGCAATCCATCATGTCGACCCCGCGCGCGACGTACTCGGGAAGTTCGTCCGGCATCCCCACGCCCATCACGTAACGCGGACGATCCCGCGGTAACATCGCTGCCGTTATCTCTGCCATCTCCAGACTCAGCGCGCGCGGCTCACCGACGCTCAGTCCGCCGATCGCGTATCCATCTGCATCCAGATCGAGCAATCGTTCCGTACAGTAACGCCGCAGATCCGGATACATCGACCCCTGGACGATCGGAAAACACGCATTCGGCGTGTCCTGCTTCCGGAAATGCGCATACGCCTGATGCGCCCAGCGAATCGTTCGCTCGGTCGACACGCGAGCCGCTTCATGGCTCGCCGGATACTCCAGGCATTCGTCGAGCACCATCATGATGTCGCTGCCGAGCGCCAACTGCACGTCGATGGTCGATTCAGGAGTAAACATGTGCGGATCGCCGTTCAGATGCGACCGGAACAGCACGCCCTCTTCGCTGATTTTCCGCAGCCCGTTGAGACTGAAGACCTGAAACCCTCCCGAATCGGTAAGGATGGCCCGCGGCCAGTTCATGAACTTGTGCAGCCCGCCGAGTTTCCGGATCGTCTCGTGTCCGGGCCGCAGAAAAAGATGATAGGTGTTGCTGAGGATGATTTTCGCGTCCAGATCGTTCAGCAGATCGCGCGGAAGAATCCCCTTAACGGTCGCCTGCGTGCCGACGGGCATGAACACCGGAGTCTCGACATCGCCATGCGGCGTATGCAGCACCCCCGCGCGAGCCCCCGTCGCCGGGCACACCGCCTGAATCTCGAATCGAAGCACAGCCTTTATTATGCGGGACTCGAACCGAGCCCCTTCGCAAAGGCACGCAGTTGCCTCTGAAACCGGCGCGCGTCAAGGTCGTCGATAGGATCCAATTTTTCCAACCCGTCTTCGAGATACATCGCAAAAAACTGATCGAGAATCGCGTGGTCCGCCGCAGTGGCGATCGTCCGCAAATCACTGCCGAGAAGAAACGAATTTGCGAACTCGATATCTTCAAGATCCGCCGCGAAGACATCGTCTCCAAAAATGCGGTCCGTCTCCGAAGCATAAACGCGGAACAGCGATTTCAGATGGCCCAGGTCCTTCGCCCGGCGATGCGGATCCTCGACGTGCGCCGCGATCTTCAGCATCGCAACCACCGGAACCGGCGCGACCGCGAACTTGACGCCACGGGCAAACTCCACCGCGACGGCGTGCGCGAATACATGATCGAAGCACGCCAGGCTCATGACGAAATCGCTATCCGGCCAGACCACTTGTTTGGCGGCTCGAAGTTGCGGGCCGGCCGGGACCAGATCGATGATCGATCCGCGTGGACCCCTCCAACGATGCTCCCGCTTCGGTTCCTGAATCCAGCCCTTGTGCGTCATTCGATGAATCAGCATGGCGAAGTCACTCAGATCGAGGGCGACCACCAGATCCACATCGCTGGTGTACGTATCGAGCGAGCTTTGCAGGCTGATCAGCGCCATGGCGCCGATCATGACGATTTCCGCGCCGAAATCCCGCGCGACGGCGGTCAGATCGAGAAGGTCCTCGATCTGTTGAAGAGAAAGCACCTGCGTCATGGGAGAAATACGCGCCGGAACTCCTCGGCCGCTTCATGGGCTCTGGGATCTTCGGCGTTCAGCAATTCCGCGTAAATCAACCACGGCGGAGCCAGCATCCTGCCCTGCTCCTCGCGCCAAAAGACCACTTCGCCAAACGGGCGCAGCACGTGAACCGGCCCTTCGCGGTCCGGCAACAGACGAAGCTGGCGCGGGATGTCAGGTGCCCAGCCGGCGATAAATACGGGGATCTCGGCTGCGTGGTAATAGTGCTGCAGAAGCTCGGCGGCCGGCGCACCCGAGAGGGCATATCGCAGATGGCCTTCTTTCAGCCGATCGAGAAACTTTTCGGCGCTGCTTTCTGAATAGCGAAAGCGTCCGATCGCCAGTTTGGGACGAAGGATCTGAGAATACCCGCTGACCAGACGGTCCGGAATGGCGCGCGAATCACCGAGCCGGAATCGCCGGCCTGCGCGAGTGAGCAGCCCCTCGTCGACGAATTGGAACCGGATGTTGGCTACGCTGCTTTTACTAATCCCCGCCAGATCCCCGACGATGCGTACCGGCAATTCGACGGACTTCGGGTCCGCCGCGAAGGTGAAGAGCAGTTGCACATGGGCGGGGGTGACGGCCTTGGCCTCCCGCGCCGGCTTCGGTTCGGGAATTCCGAGGACGGTCCAGTGATAGGAAGCACCGAGTTCGAGATGGATGTTCCCGGCCAGATCGACAAAGTTGATTTGATGTTCGATCAGTTGTTCGCCGGCCATGCGTCCGATGTGCCGAGCAAAAAGCAGGATGGGCCGCGCCTTCGACTTCCGTTCGGCGTTCGTCCGCGCTAAAAAACCGCTCAAGGTCGAGCGCGAAAAATAACCTGTCTTCGTCTCCAGGCTCAGCTCGAAGTTCTTGGCGGCGGTCTTAAGCCGTAAAATCCCGTCTGCCCGCCGGCTTCCGCCGGGAGGCTCCCCCACAAGTTTCAGATCGCGAATGAACGGGATCCGGCGGAGGTGATTGAGAAAAACGGACCGGTTCATGTCCACAATTTTACCTTGTCCACTAGTAATGGACAAGCCACTATTTTGGACAAACGCCGCTACTGAATCATCCGCCGCCGCAAAATCGCGGGGACGTCCAGATCGTCGAAGTGCGAATCGTGCCCGTTCGCCGTCGCCGCCATCGTGGCCGGAGCCTCTTCCTGCACCGGCTCCTCGATCGGAGACTCGACAGGAGCCGCCGCGACGTATTCCGGTTCAGTCTCGACACGCACCGGAGCCGCAGCCACCGGGGCGGGCGCGGAATCGGCCGCCTGGCCGTTGCGGCGCTCGATCGCCGGAAGATTCTCGCGCGTAAAGCCCGTCGCGATCACCGTGATCTTCACCTCGCTGCCCATCAGCTCGTTCATCACGACGCCGAAATTCACCTGCACATCGTCGTTCTGCGTCGCTTCACGGATCAGCGAACAGGCTTCGTTGACCTCGTGCAGCCCAAGCCGGCTCGATCCGGTGATGTTGATCAGGACGCCGCGCGCGCCGCGCACGCCGCCCGCCTCCATTAAAGGGCAGGAGATCGCTTTCTCCGCCGCGATCACCGCCGCGTTTTCGCCCGACGCCGACGCCGTGCCCATCATCGCGTAGCCCATGCCGTTCATGATGGAGCGAATATCCGAAAAATCGCGATTGACCAGCCCCGGAGTCGTGATAATATCCGCGATCCCCTGCACCGCCTGCCGCAAAACGTCGTCCGCCACTCGAAATGCCTCGAAAAAACTGGTCCCCTTCGGAACCAGGTCGAGCAGTTGATCGTTCGGAATCGTGATCACCGTATCCACCACGCTCGCCAGTTCGGCCAGCCCCTGGTCGGCCTGCTTGCGCCGCTTCGGACCCTCGAACCCAAACGGCTTCGTCACCACCGCCACCGTCAGCGCGCCCAATTCCTTCGCCAGCGACGCGACCACCGGAGCCGCGCCCGTTCCCGTTCCGCCGCCGAGCCCCGCCGTCACGAACACCATGTCCGCGCCTTCCAGCAGGTCGATGATTTTCTCGGTGTCCTCGAGCGCCGCCTGTCTCCCGACCGACGGGTCCGATCCCGCCCCGAGTCCGTTCGTCACCTTGGAACCTATTGCCAGCTGATTCGGCACCGGCGACGCCGCCAGCGCCTGCGCGTCCGTATTCAGCACGCAGAACTCGACTCCCGTGAGCCCTTCGTTCAGCATGCGCGCCACCGCGTTCGATCCGCCGCCGCCGACGCCGAAGACACGAATCCGGGTCTTAGGCGCGATGTCATCTTCCATCACGAATTTCAACGCATCGAGTGCCATGTGTTTCGCTCCTTGCGATTGGGCAACCTATTTGGCAACCCAGCCCATCAATCCCGGAAGCCGCCTTTTCGGCGGTTGATGCAATTTCAACTTCGCCGAATACAGCGCCAGCCCCGCCGCCGTCGCCCACGCCGGGCTGTTCAATTCCTCGGGCCAATCCCCGAACCCCTTCGCCAGGCCATTGCCCGCCTGACAATTCAGAACACGCTCGGCCATGTCGCACATACCGTTCAAAAACGCGCCGCCGCCGGTCAGCACGATCCCTTCCAGCAGATTCCGCTCCATGCCGACCCGCTGTAGTTCCGCCCGCACATATAGGAACAACTCCTCCGCGCGCGCTTCCAGAATTTCGTTCAACTCGCTGCGCCGAGCCTCGCGCGGCGGACGTCCCTCCGGCGACGGCACCTCGATCAGGCTCGAATCCGCCGTCAGCCCCAGCAGCGCGCAGCCGTATTGCTGCTTCAGGCACTCGGCGTCTTCATAAGTGACTTTAAAGATCGACGCCACGTCGCGCGTCAGATGATCCGCCCACACCGGGATGCTCGACGCCAGCAGCATTGCGTCGCCGTCGTACACCACCAGGTCCGACGAATGCAGCCCCAGGTCGAGCAGCGCCACACCGCGCGCCCGCTCCTCCGGATACACGCACGAGTAAGCCGCGGCCCTCGGCTCAAACACCGTCTCTTCCACCGCGAGCCCCGCCAGATGCGTCGCCGCCACCACCGCCTGATGCTCCGGCACCGACGCCGTCACGATATGGACGTTCGCTTCGAGCCGCGAACAAACTCCCTTATGCGGCTTGCGATATCCCGCGCGCCCATCGAGCGTGAAATCCTGCGGCAGCACATGCAGCAGCATGCGATCGCGCTCCAGCCTCACATCGGAGGCCAGCTTCACCGCATACGCCATGTCCTCGACATCCACTTCGCGCGGACGCCCGAACTCGTAAACACCGCGGCTCTGCGCGCCGGAAACCCCCGTGCCGCCGACGCCCACCGTGACCGCGTCCACCGACGTGTGCGCCCCGCGCTCCGCGTCCACCACCGCCGCGCGAATCGATTCCGCCAGCGCTTCCTGATCCGACACGCGCCCCTTCGCCCAGCCCGCCGCCTGCGCCAGCCCGTGCGACACATAGCGGATGTGCTCGCCATCCAGCGAACAGACCACGCAGCGCGTGCGGGAACTTCCGGCGTCCAGGCCGACCGCGATCTGCGTTTTCTTTTCCATTACTCCACCACCGTGATTCTGTCTTCCAGGCGAAGATCGAGCGTCCCGGCTCCGGGCAGCCTCCGCTTGATCTCCGGAAAATTGCGCAGGAAATTCTGATAGCGCAGCCCGTAGTTGTGATCGCCCAGCAGCAGCGTCACCATCTTTCCTTCGAACGGCTGCGTGACTTTCAGATCGTCCGGATCGCTGACGTCGATTTCTGAAATCTTGGACGTCTGGTCGCCCAGCTCGCGCGTCAGCTTCATCATGCGATGCACGCGCTCACGCCGTTCCGTCGGCGGATCCCCCGCGCGAACTCCGGCCAGCACCGGCAGCGTGAACCGGTCCGTCGCCGGCGGCAGAATCACTCCGTCTTCATCGATCAACCCGAAGCGCGACGACGACACAGCCACGAACGCCACCGGCGCCCTCTCGTTCACGCGCACCAGCACGCGATTCGGCCACAACCGCACGATCGAGGCGTCTTTCACCCAATCCACCGCGCGCAGCGTCGTCCGCCGGTCGTTCATCGGCAGAAGATAAACGCTGCGTCCCGCATCCTCGGCGAACACCGCGGCGATCTGCCGCTCGGAAGCATGCGCCGCGCCCGAAATTTCGAGCGTCTCCTTGTCGCCCTCCGGCCCGTTCAGAGCGAACCGCGGATCGCGAATCAGAAACTGTTCGAGGGTATGGATCGCATACAAAGACGTGAGCGCAAAAACCAGAACCGCGGAAACAATCAGGACAATCCGCCACGTCGCCATCTCGCGTTTCGGCGCCGACGCCGCCCGCACACGAGGCCGCGGACGCGGATCCTCGCCCATCCCCGGCAGCATCCCCGACCCTTCGTAGTTTTTCTTAGCCATGCAGCTTTTTCAAAATCTGCTCACCTGCCTGATACACACTGCCCGCGCCCAACGTGACGATCGCATCGCCCGGCTCGGCGGCCGCGGTCACTGCATCGATCCCGGACTGCATCGCGCCCGCGTAATGCGCGCCCCGATGTCCGAACCCGCGCAACCGGTCCACCAATACCTGCGCAGTCACGCCCTCGATCGGAGCCTCCGACGCCGCATAAATATCCATCACGTACACCGAATCCGCCTGATGAAACGCGCGCGCAAAATCGTCCATCAGCGCTTCCGTCCGCGTGTAGCGATGCGGCTGAAACAGCACGTGGACATGTTTGAACCGGCACGCCCGCGCCGCCTCGAGCGTCGCGCGAATCTCGGTCGGATGATGCCCGTAGTCGTCGATGACCGTAATCCCCCGCTCCGTGCCTCGAATCTGAAATCTCCGGTCGACACCGCTGAACGCCGCAAGCGCCTCGCGAATCTTTTCGACCGGAATTTCCAGTTCGAGCCCCACCGCCACCGCCGCCGTCGCGTTGAGGACATTGTGAGCGCCCGGGACGTTCAGCCTGAAGCACCCCAGGTCGCGTCCCCGGAATTCCAGATGAAACCCGCTGCCCATGTGCCCCGCCGACGCCTGCGTCACCCGCAGATCCGCCTGCGCGCTGGTCCCGTAAGTCAGCATGCGCCGGTTCACCGACGGCAGAATCTGCTGGACGTTGTCGTCGTCGATGCACAACACCGCCAGCCCGTAAAAAGGAACTTTGCCGACAAACTCCGCAAACGATTTGCGAATTTCCTCGATCCCCGAATAATGATCCAGGTGCTCGCGATCGATGTTCGTCACTACCGCGATAATCGGCGCCAGCTTCAGAAACGACCCGTCGCTCTCATCCGATTCGACGACGAGATAATCCGTCTTCCCCAACCGCGCATTCGCCCCGCCCATCGTCCCGACGCGCCCGCCGACCACGATCGTCGGATCCAGCCCCGCGAAACTCAAAATCGTCGCGACCATCGAAGTCGTCGTCGTCTTTCCATGACTGCCCGCGATCGCGATGCCGTACTTCTGCCGCATCAGCTCCGCCAGCAATTCCCCCCGCGGGATCACCGGAATCGCGCGGCGCCGCGCTTCCATCACCTCGGGATTGTCCTCGCGCACCGCGGAACTCACCACCACCGCCTTCGCGCTGTCGACATTCTCCGCGGCATGCCCTTCGAAAATCTCCGCCCCGCGCGATGCCAGCCGATCGGTCGTCGGCGACGCCTTCAAATCCGATCCCGAAACCTTATACCCGAGTTCCAGCAACACCTCGGCGAGCCCGGACATACCAATCCCGCCGATCCCGACGAAATGGACATGCTGAGGCTTAAAAAACATTTCAATATTGTATTGTTTCGGCTTTCTCAAGCCATGTCAACGACTTTCTCTCCGTCCCACTCCTGCCCAGCAGTGCAGTCCGCACTGTGGGGCCGGTCGTCAGACCGGCAAGCCGGCCGCCCGGCCGGCTGATGTTTTCTCGGTCAAACACCCTCTCACCCCAGCGACTCCAAAACCTCCGCCGCCCTCCGAGCCGCCCCCGCCTTCGCAAACCCGCGAGCCGCCGCGCCCATCTTTTCCAACAACCCCGGCTCGGTCGCCATCCGCATCACCTCGGAAGCCAGCCGCTCCCCCGACATCTCCGCATCCAACACCAGCCGAGCCGCGCCCGCCTTCTCAAACGCCTCTGCATTTCTCAACTGATGCTGATCGCTCGCCGTCGGCAGCGGCACCAGGATCGACGGCTTTCCCGCCGCCGCCAGTTCGCTGACCGCCCCCATGCCCGACCGGCTCACCACCAGATCCGCTTCCGCAAACGCCCGAGGCATATCAGAAATAAACGCCGTCACCTCGCCGTCGATTCCCGATGCCCGAAACCTCGGCGCAATTTCCTCGTAAGCCGCCGCCCCGGTCTGATGAATCAGCCGCACCATGCCGCCCTTCCACAGCGGCCAACTCGCCTCCGCCGCCCGATTCAGCGTCCGCGACCCCTGGCTTCCTCCCGTGATCAGCACCGTCAATTTCCTCCCGCGAGCCTTCGCCGGCACCGCGAAAAATTCCTCGCGCACCGGCAGCCCCGTCACCTCGGTCCGGCCCGCGGGAAACCACTTCACCGTCGATTCGAAACTCACCAGCGCCCGCGCCACGAATCGAGCCACATGACGATGCGTGAATCCCGGCACCGCGTTCGGCTCCATCACCACCACCGGGATCCGCCGCCACAACGCCGCCAATAAAACCGGCCCCGCCGCGTAGCCTCCCATCGAAAACACCGCCGCCGGTTTCGCCTTGCCGAGAATCCGCGACGCCTGCCAGATGCTGAACGGCAACTCGCCCAGCGTCGATAGCGTCTTCTTCAGCCCCACCCGCTTCAGTCCGCCGATCTCGATCAACTCCAGCGGAAAATGTTCCGCCGGAACCAGCTTCGCTTCGAGTCCGCGTGCCGTGCCGATGAAAACCACCGAATGTCCCCGCGCCCGCAGTTCGCGCGCCACGGCGAGCCCCGGAATCACGTGCCCGCCGCTCCCGCCACCGGCCATCACGAACGTCTTCGCGCTCATCCTTCATGTTCACTGACGCTCAGCAACATCCCCAGGCACAGCAAAGTGCTCAACAGCGACGATCCTCCGAAGCTGATCATCGGCAATGGAAATCCCTTGGTCGGCGCCAGATCCAATACCACTGTCATGTTGATCAGCGCCTGCACCACGATCGACACCGTCACCCCCAGCGCCAGATATCTCCCGAAATCGTCGCGAGCCCGCACGAACAACCGCGCCCCTCGCCACAGGATCACCAGAAATCCGCCCAGCACCGCCACCGATCCCCACAACCCCAATTCCTCGCCCACCGTCGCGTAAATGAAATCGGTGTGCGCGTCCGGCAGGAACATCAATTTCTGTTTCCCCTGCATCAGTCCGACGCCCAGCACTCCGCCGGTCCCCACCGCGATTTTCGATTGCCTCGGCTGATACGTCACGTCGCGCACCGCCGCCGACCGCTCCACGTACGACTTCAGCCACCCCTTCGGATCCACGATGGAAATGTATTTATATTCCGGATCGACGAACGAAACGAATCGCCCCAGCCGGTATCCGCGCGAAACCACCGCGATCAGCACCAGCGCTGCCGCCATCCCCGCGACGCGTAACATGTGCCGTTTTTCCAGTCCCGCGATCCAGAACACGATCACCGCCGTAATCACCGGCACCAGCGCGGTTCCCAGGTCCGCGACCACCACCATCACCGCGAGCATCGCCACCGCCAGCAGCGCCTGCTTCAACGTCCCCGTCGAGTTGATCGCTTCTTTCCTTCGCGACACGAAATACGCCAGGAACAAAATCAGCGCCGGCTTGGCGAATTCCGAAGGCTGCAGCGACCCGAGCCCTTTCAACTGAAACCAGCGGTGCGCGCGCGGATCCGCAAAATAGACGACCACCAGCGCCGCCAGCACCATCCCCAATCCCGAAAATGCCCAGGCCGGCGTATCCAGCGCGCGCGAATCGCGGCGCTTGAACCACATCAGTACCAGGAACGACCCGATCGCCCACAGCAGTTGCCGCACGACGAAGTGATACGGCGGGACGTGATAGCGCAGCTCCGCCACCGCGCTCGACGCGCTGTAGAGCATCACCAGCCCGAACCCGACCATCGCCAGGATCGTCAGGAACAGCACCCAGTCCGTCTTCAGCTTTGCCATGGCAATTCCCTCACCAGACGCTTGAATTCGCGCCCGCGATGTTCGTAGCTCTGGAACTGATCGAAACTCGCGCAGGCCGGCGCCAGCAGCACCGTATCGCCCTTCGCAGCCCGTGACGATCCTTGGCGAATCGCATTCTCCAGCGTCCCGCAGCGGATCAACTCCACCGACCCATCGAGCTGCGACGCAATCTTTTCCGCCGCCGCCCCGATCAGCAAAGCCGCCCTGGCCTTCTTGCCCAGCGGCTCGCGCAGCACCGTATAGTCGCTGTTCTTATCCTTGCCGCCCAAAATAATCCACAGCCCGCCCTCGAACGCGCCGATCGACTTCAACGTTGCGTCGACATTGGTCGCTTTCGAATCGTTGTAGTACGCAACGCCATTCATCTCCCGCACGAACTCGATCCGATGCTCGACTCCGGGAAACGTCATCACCGCTTCCCGGATCTGCGACAGCGGCGCACCCGCCAGCTTCGCGATCGCCGCCGCCGCCATCGTGTTTTCTAAATTGTGGACACCCCGCAGCGGCACTTCCGATGCCGCCATCAGCCGCTCGCCGTCTAAAATAATTTCGCCGCGATCGAGATACGCACCCGGCGACACCGTCTGTGTCGAGCTGAACCACACCGGCCGCCCCGCGCCCCGCTCGGCATAGAAACGGCACGTCGCATCGTCGACATTCAGTACCGCCCAATCGCCCTCGCGCTGGCGCACGAACAACTGCGCCTTCGCCTCGGCGTAATTCTCGAACGTGTAATGACGATCCAGATGATCCGGCGTGACGTTCAGGCACGCCCCGATCTCTGCCCGGAATTTCTGCGTCGTTTCCAATTGAAAACTCGATAGCTCCAGCACGTTCCACTGCCCTGCCCGCGACGTCGCGACCATCGAACACGGCGGCGTCCCGATATTTCCGCCTACCTGCGCCGTCGATCCTAAAATATGGCCCGTCAGCGCCGTTGTCGTCGTTTTCCCGTTCGCGCCCGTGATCCCGATCACCGGACCCTGCAAGTACCAGCTGGCCAGTTCCAGATCGCCGATCACCGGAACCGTCCACTTCCGCAGATCCGCCGGAACCCCCGGCGACAGCACGATCAACTCCGCGCCTTCGAAAGCTTCATCGTTCTGCGGCAAAATCCTCACTGGACCCTGGCCGCTGAAGCCTGGACCCAGTTTTTCATCCACTCCCCAAACTTCATGACCACGTTCCAATAACAACTGAGCCGCCGCCATCCCGCTCTTCGCCATCCCCACCACAGCGACCTTCATCTCAGTTTCAACGTCGTCAGCGCGAACAGCGCCATGATCAACCCCGCGATCCAGAACCGCGTGATGATCTTCGACTCCTGCCATCCCAGCGCCTCGAAGTGATGATGCAGCGGAGCCATCTTGAAAATTCGTTTCCCTCGCAGCTTAAAGCTACCCACCTGCAGGATCACCGACAGCGCCTCGATCACGTAAACGCCGCCAATAAAAAGCAATAGAATTTCCTGCTTCAACAGGATCGCGACCGTTCCCAAGCCCCCGCCCAGCGCCAGCGACCCCACGTCGCCCATGAAAATTTCCGCCGGATGCGCGTTGTACCAGAGAAACCCAAGCGACGCTCCGGTCATCGCGGCGCAGAAAATCGTCAGCTCCGTCGCGCCCGGCGTTCGCGATAATTCCAGGTATTTCGCGAACTCGGCGTGCCCGGTCAGATACGACAGCACGGTCATCGCACCAGCCGCGATAATCATCAGCCCGATGGCGAGTCCATCCAGTCCATCGGTGAGATTCACCGCGTTCGACGACCCCACCAGCACCAGAATCATGAATCCGTAGAAAAAAACAAAAGCCAGCGGATAGGTCAGCGGACTCCGCAACCATGCGTGCACCAGCAGATCCGGCTTGAACGTCTTGAGGAACGGAATATTCATGCTGGTGGAATACGTCCCGCGCGCGTTCATCCCCAGCAGGACCACGCCGATCAGCATCGCCGCTAAAAATTGCAGCGCGAGTTTCTGCCGACCCGTCAGACCCAGATTTCTTCTGCGCGCGACTTTCGTGTAGTCGTCCCAGAATCCGATGGCGCCGAAACTCACCACGCCTAGAATCGCCACCCACACCGCCGGAGTCGACAGATTCGCCCACAGCAACGTCGGCGCCACGATCGACAGACAAATCAGCAGCCCGCCCATGGTCGGCGTGCCCGCTTTCTTCTGATGCGACTTCGGACCGTCCTCGCGAATGTACTGCCCGATCTGAAATTCCTTCAGCCGCCGGATCAGAATCGGCCCGACCACGATCGACAGCAGCAGCGCCGTCAGCGCGGACATCGCCGTGCGGAACGTTGCGTATTGAAACACGCGGAACGGCGAGTAGAGATGGAACAGCTTCTCGTAAAACAGCCAGTAGAACATCCGATTACTGGCCCTCGATCTTTATAAACTCTTCGATCGCGCGCTCGACCTGCACGCCGCGCGAGCCTTTGAACAGAATGGCATCGCCCTCATGAGCGAAGCCGCGCAGGAATTTTCCGGCCTCGGCCGGGTCCTCGTAAAAAAACGCGGCGTCGGCCCGAAGGCCTGCACGCGTGGCTGCGTCCAGCGTGCAACAGGCCGCGCCGCGTATTCCAACGAGCACATCTATCCCCCGCTCCGCTGCATATTGACCGATACCGCGATGCAGGGGCTCGGCCCAGGGGCCAAGTTCGAGCATCTCCCCCAGAACCGCGATCCGCCGCCGCGCCGGAACATCAGCGAGGACATCCAACATGGCGCGAACTGCGTCTGGATTGGAGTTGTAGCAATCGTTATACACCAAAACACCCCGGTGATGGAAGCGGTTGCCGCGCATTTTGCCCGGCTCTAATTTCCACACCTTTTCCACAAGTTGCGGCGGCTCCACTCCGTACAAGCCCGCCACAACAATTCCCGCTAAAATGTTCAATACGTTGTGCCGCCCCACCAGCGTGGAGTTGAACCACGTCGGTCCCACCCGAAACCGCACCCCGTCTTCCCGGAACTCGATGTCCTCGGCCCGCACATCGGCTTTTTCCGACGTCCCGAACCAGATCGTCCGACCCGCATGCGTGAATTTCGCGACCTGCGGATCGTCCGCATTCAGCACCGCGACACCCGATGCCGGCAGCGACTCGATCAGCTCCCGCTTCGCCGCCGCGATTCCTTCGATCGATTCGAAAAATTCGATATGCGCGTAGCCCACGTTGGTCACCACGCCGACGTTCGGCCCTGCGATCTCCGCCAGTTCGCGAATCTCGCCCGCGTGATTCATTCCCATCTCGATCACCGCGACACGAGCCGCATCCTCGATCCGCAGCAGCGACAACGGCACCCCGACCTGGTTATTCAGGTTGCCGATATTTTTCGCCGCCCCGATCATGCTCGCGATCACGTCCTTCGTCGTCGTCTTTCCCGCGCTGCCCGTCACCGCCACAACATCGCCGGCCCATGCTCGACGCGCCTGACGCGCCACACTTTGGAGCGCTTTGAGCGTATCTTCGACGCCCAAAACAGCGCCCGATCCCGCAACCGGGCTTTGTGAGAAACGATCCGCCACAACCCCGACCGCACCCTTCTCGAAAACCTCGGCGACATACGCATGCCCATCGTGATTCGGCCCCCTCAGTGCGAAGAACAAGTCTCCCGGCTGAACCGTTCTCGAATCGACGCTCCAACCGGTCACCACCAAATCAGAGCTGCACTCCAAACCCAAATACTCCGCGACGCGCCGCAGCGCGATCTTCATTCCAACTCCCGTCTCCTTGCGGCCGCTGAACCGCTCTTCTTGGTCGCGGTTCGTATCGTCTCCATATCCTGAATGATGTTTGCGAGAGACCTGGCGACCGGTCCGCTCCCTTGGGCCGCGGCTCGGATCGCTTCCAGGTCGTGAATAATGCTTGCGAGCGATGCTTGCAGGCTCATGCCGATTCTCCATACCCCAGAGATCCCAAAACCTCCCGAGCCGTTTCCCGATCGTCAAAGTCGATCGTCCGGTCCTTCAATACCTGGTAAGGCTCATGCCCTTTGCCCGCCAGGATCACGATGTCCCCCGGCTTGGCTTGCGAAAGCGCGATCCGGATCGCCTTGGCCCGGTCCGGCTCCGCCGCATGCGGAGTATCGAAGCGCCGCAGCCCGACCATCGCGTCGTTCATAATGTCCAGCGGATCTTCCGAGCGCGGATTATCCGACGTCAGCACGACGTAATCGCTCAACTCGCCCGCCGCCATCCCCATCAAAGGACGCTTCGTGCGGTCCCGGTCGCCGCCGCAGCCGAACAGCGTGATCACCCGCCCGCGCGTCATCTCCCGCGCCACTTGAATTACGTTTCGCAGCGCATCGTCGGTATGCGCGTAATCCACGACCACCAGAAACGGCTGCCCCGCGTCGACCCGTTCGAACCGCCCCGGCACCGCATTCAGCGCCGCGACCCCGCGCGCGATCGTCGCCAGATCGATCCCGTAGGAAATCGCCGCCCCGACCGCCGCCAGAATGTTCATCACGTTAATCCGGCCGTTGAGCTTCGACTCGATCGCCTGGCGCGAGCCCTCGTAAACCAGCTCGAATCGCAACCCGTCGAAGCCTGAATGAATGTTTTCCGCGCGCAGATCCCCGCGCTCGATCCCGTACCAGATCTCGCGCCCCGAGCCTTTCATCGCCTGGCTCGACGGATCCTCCGCATTGAGCACGCTCCACTTCGGGGAAACAAACAGCTGCGCCTTCGCCGCCGCGTACTCCTCCATGGTGTGGTGAAAATCCAGGTGATCGCGCGTGAGGTTCGTGAAGACTGCGGTGTGAAACGAAATGCCGAAAACCCTTCCTAGCGATAACGCATGCGAGGAAACCTCCATTATAAGTCGATCCCCGCCCCGTTTCTCCAATTCCGCCGCGAACCGCAGCACGTCGAGCGATTCGGGCGTCGTATTCACCGCCTTCAGGACCTCGCCCGCCAGCCGGTACTCGATCGTCCCGATCAGCCCAGTCACCGACCCCGCCGTCCGCAGGATCGAATCGATCAAGTAGGACGTCGTCGTCTTGCCGTTGGTCCCCGTAATCCCCGTAAACAGCACACGCTCATCCGGGCTCCGATAAAAATTGCGCGCGGCCGTCGCCAGCGCGCGCCGCCCACGCTCAACCTGAATCCAGTGACTCGGAAAATCGGCAGGCTTTTCCAGTTCGCTCACCACCGCGAGCGCACCCCGATCCAGCGCGTCCTGAGCGAAACGCCGTCCGTCCACGCGCGACCCTGCGAATGCGAAAAACAAGCAGTCTTTCCCCACACGGCGCGAATCGTACTCCAACCCCGCCACCGTTTTCGACGCCAAGTCCTCAGAAAGCTCACCGCGAAGCGCGACGCCTTCCAGAACCTGGCGAAGTGTCATTTTGCAAACTGAACCCGAACCCTTTGTCCCGGCGGAAGAACCGCACCCGGCGCCGGACTCTGGTCTCGCACCAGACCCGTTTGAGCCGCACCGGCCGTCTCCACCTCAAATCCGCGCGCCGAAGCCTCCTCCAGCACCGACCTCAGCGTCATCCCGAGAAAACTCGGGGTCTTCGCGCCTGACACCGCCGCCGTTAAAAAAGGCCGCCGGCTGCCGTCGGACGCGTCGCCTGATTGCACAGGTGAAGCATCGGCCGGAGCCGGCGGCGGAGTGACGGAGGATACAGACCGTGAGCCCACAGCGTCAGCGTTGTGCGCGTTGATAACTTGTTCCTGCGCAGTCTCCCGCGCATCGGAAATCAAAGCTTCGTCCACCGGCGGTTTTCCCAATCCCGCGATCGGCAAAT